>CAZDYH010000370.1:0-1502 GCA_964509355.1 uncultured Mycobacterium sp. | reverse complement strand
ACCGCGGGGCCGGTGGCCTGGCCGAAGTCCGGGCTGTAGTACTGATCCTCGTACGATGGGATCGTGTACGCCGCGGCCCGTGCCTCCTCGGTCGGCTGCACCTGGATGTTGCGGTAGCGGCTGATGCCGGTACCGGCCGGGATCAGCTTGCCGATGATCACGTTCTCCTTCAGACCGTTGAGCTTGTCGCTGCGGCAGTTGATGGCCGCATCGGTCAGCACTCGCGTGGTCTCCTGGAACGACGCCGCGCTCAGCCACGAGTCGGTGGCCAGGCTCGCCTTGGTGATACCCATCAGCACCGGGCGGCCGGCCGCGGGCTCGCCGCCCTCGGCCACCACCCGACGGTTCTCGGACTCGAACTCCGCGCGTTCGGTCAGCGAGCCGGGCAGGAACTCCGTCGCGCCCGAGTCGATGATGGTCACGCGGCGCAGCATCTGCCGGACGATCACCTCGATGTGCTTGTCGTGGATCGACACGCCCTGGGCCCGGTAGACCTCCTGGACCTGGTTGACCAGATGGATCTGCACCTCGCGCGGGCCCTGCACGCGCAACACCTCGTGCGGGTCAGCTGAACCTTCCATCAGCTGCTGGCCGACCTCGACGTGGTCGCCGTCGGCCAGCAGCCGCTCGGAACCGTCGTCGTGCTTGAAGACCTTCAGCCGCTGACGTCTGGAGAGCTTGTCGTAGACAACTTCCTCGCCACCGTCGTCGGGAACGATGGTGATCTTGTAGAAGCGTTCGCCCACCTCGACCTGCACCCGACCGGTGACGTCGGCGATCGGCGCCTTCATACGTGGCACGCGGGCCTCGAACAACTCCTGGACACGCGGCAGACCGCCGGTGATGTCACCCTCGCCGGTGACGCCACCCTGGTGGAAGGTGCGCATGGTCAGCTGCGTACCGGGCTCACCGATCGACTGAGCGGCGACGATGCCGACGGCCTCACCGATATCCACCAGCTTGCCGGTGGCCATCGAGCGGCCGTAACAGGTCGCGCATACGCCGGTGCCGGTGGTGCACGTCAGCACCGAGCGCACCTTCACCTGTGTGATACCGGCCGCCAGCAGCGCATCGATTGCCGGATCGCCCAGGTCGTGACCACGTGCGACGATCACGGTGCCCTTCTCGTCGATCGCGTCGGTGGCCAGCGTCCGCGCGTATGCCGATGTCTCGACATGTGGGTCGCGGATCAGCGTGCCGTCCGGCTGACGGTCGGCGATCTTGGTGGTGATGCCGCGTTCGGTCTCGCAGTCGTGCTCGCGGACGATGACGTCCTGCGACACGTCCACCAGACGACGGGTCAGGTAGCCCGAGTCGGCGGTACGCAACGCGGTGTCGGCCAAACCCTTTCGCGCGCCGTGGGTGTTGATGAAGTACTCCAGCACCGTCAGGCCCTCGCGGAACGACGACTTGATCGGCCGCGGGATGAACTCACCCTTCGGGTTGGTCACCAGACCCTTCATGCCGGCCAGCGTGCGGGTCTGGGTGAAGTTACCCGTCGC
>CAZDYH010000369.1:0-1510 GCA_964509355.1 uncultured Mycobacterium sp. | reverse complement strand
GCGGTCACCGCGATCAGGCCCAGCGAGTGATTCTCAAACATGCCCACATACTCCATGTCACGTGTTACCCCGGACGCATTACTGTTTCAGACGCAGCCGGCCGGCGAGATGAAATCACGGCTGCCGCCGCGTGACGGGCCGGATATCGGGCTTCGTCGGCGCCTGACTATTGAGTCGGAGGGTTTGCTCAGGAGTTGCCCAGCTTGTCCTCAGAGTCACTCGCCGGGTATTCACGGGTTGTCCCCGTACACTCGCCCGGTGTTACCCAGTCCCGCCGTCGCGATCCGCGCCAGCCGTCGCTCACCGGGCGTTGATGTCGGCGCGTCTTCCCGCCCTGGGCGCAGGAACGCTGAACCGATGCCGGTCGGCGATAGTGGTAGCGGTCAGGGCGCGGCCGGTATCGCATCCCTGACGGGGCTGCGGGCTGTGGCAGCCCTGCTGGTGGTAGGCACTCATGCGGCATTCGCCACCGGCAAACTGTCCCACGGCTACATCGGAGTGATCTGTGCGCGCCTGGAGATCGGGGTGCCGATTTTTTTCGTGCTGTCCGGGTTTCTGTTGTTCCGGCCGTGGGTTCGTGCGTCGGCCACCGGCTCTGTAGCCCCTTCGTTCGGTTGCTACGCGCGGCGGCGGGTGCGCCGCGTCATGCCCGCCTACCTGGTCACAGTGCTGCTCGCCTACGGTGTGTATTCATTTTTCTCGTCGGGCCCGAACCCTGGTCAGAGCTGGGCGGGTCTGGTCCGCTACCTGACGCTGACTCAGATCTACACCAACAACTACCTGCTGACCTACCTGCACCGGGGCCTGTCGCAGACCTGGAGCCTGGCGGTGGAGGTGGCGTTCTACGCGGTGCTGCCGCTGCTGGCCCACGTGTTACTGGTGGTGCTCTGTCGCGACCGGTGGCGACCCGTACGACTGCTGGTCGGCCTGGCCGTGCTGGCCGCGATCAGCCCGTTGTGGCTGATCGTGCTGCACACCACAGACCGGCTGCCGAACTCCGCCGGGATGTGGCTGCCCGCCCACTTCGCGTGGTTCGCCGGCGGGATGGCGTTGGCGGTACTTCACGTCATCGGGGTGTGTTGTCGGGCGCGAGTGGCGATTCCGCTGGCGCTGGTCGCTTACCTGATCGTCTCCACACCGGTCGCGGGTGCGGTAGCCATGGGGCCGGTTCGATTGTGGGAGCCGCTGACCAAGAACCTTCTCTACGCGGTAATCGCCACACTCGCGGTGGCGCCGCTGGTATTGGGCGGCCAGGGACGGTTCGACCGCCTGCTGAGCAGCCGACCGATCGTGTGGCTTGGTGAGATCTCCTACGAAATCTTCTTGCTGCACGTGCTCGTCATGGCGATCGTGCTGCGCGAGGTGTTGCGCTGGCCGCTGTTCACCGGTTCGCTGTCGGGACTGTATGGGGTGACGCTACTGATCACGATTCCGCTGGCGTGGGTGCTGCGCCGGCTCACCGGGCCACGACCGTCAACGCACCTTCGGCAGACGCATTCGCGGCAGGGAA
>CAZDYH010000368.1:0-1514 GCA_964509355.1 uncultured Mycobacterium sp. | reverse complement strand
GACTTCACCTGACACCCCTCAGCGGCTGACGAACTGCACCACGACTTCGCTGAAGGCGTCGTTGTCGTCCCCGGCGGCGGTGTGCCCGGCATCGGAAAGCTCGACGAACTCGGCGCTGGGGACCTTCCCCAGGAACTCCTTGACGCCCTCGGTGCTGACGACGTCGGAGAGCTTCCCGCGGATCAGGAGGATGGGGATCTTCAGGTCGATCGCGGCCTGCTCGAGCTTTTCCACGCGGATCTGCGGGTCGTCCTCCGGCTTGGTGAGGAATGCCGGATCCCAGTGCCAGTACCAGCGGCCGTCGCGATGACGCAGGTTCTTCTTCAACCCCTCGGGACTGCGCGGCTTGGTCCGGTGCGGCAGGTAGGCGGCCACGGCTTCGGCGGCCTCGTCGAGCGAATCGAAGCCGTGTACGTGGTTGAACATGAACTCACGGATCCGCGCACTGCCACTCTTGTCGAATCGCGGCACGACGTCGACGAGCACCAGCTTGGTCACCTGCTGCGGGCCGGCCTGATCGGCGACCAGGAGGCCGGTCAGACCGCCCATGCTCGCCCCGATCAATACCACCGGCCGGCCGATCGCATCGAGGACGTGCAGCACGTCTGAGGTCAGGGTCTCGATCGCGTAGTCGGCACCGGGTGCCCGGTCGCTGTCACCGTGCCCGCGAGTGTCGACGGCCACCACGTGAAAGCCCTCGTCGGCAAGGATCTGGCCGGTGTTCTTCCAGGAGAACCGGTTCTGACCGCCGCCGTGCAGCATCAGAATCGTCGGCCGGTCAGCGGCGGAGTCGGAGCCGCGGTTCCATTCGTCGGCGGTGAGGGTGATGCCGTCGAACCCGGAAAAATCGACGGTCTGGGGTGTGCTGCTCACGGGCATCCTCTCGGCCAGGCTCGCGCCTCACGTTACCTACCCCACCGGCGGTAGCAGCTTAGAACACTATTCTAGAAGGTCGGAAGCGCACGGCAGACAGGTGAGTCAGTGATCGATCAGCCGGCGAGGCGGTAGATCCACTCGATGGTGGCGTCGATGATCGGCTCGGCGTCAGCCGCGTCATCACACATGGTCACCATCAACGCGGACTCGGCCATGATCGCGACCAGTATTCGCGTGAGCAGTTGATCCCGCGGTGAGGCAGCATCGAGATCGAGCACCGATATCCATCGGCGGAAGCTGGACAGCATGCTGTTGCGACGGATCCGGTCAAAACCCGCCGGAGCGTCGCCGGAGGCCAGCACAACGGCCGCCCGCCGGTTGAGCCACATCGCGTCGAGGTAAGCCCGCACCTGCGTCTCGAATGCCCGCGGGCCGTCGAGCTCGCCGGTGGTCTCAGCGGCTTCGTCGATCCGGCGTGCGATGTCGGCGGCCATCCGTTCGAAGATGGCCAGGTACAGCTCCTTCTTGCCGCCGAAGTGGTGGTAGATGCTGCCGATGCTGGCGCCGGAGCCGGCTACGACATCGGCGATGGTCGCTGCGGTGAAGCCCTTCGCGCCGAACACCTCGGTCGCCGCGTC
>CAZDYH010000367.1:0-1543 GCA_964509355.1 uncultured Mycobacterium sp. | reverse complement strand
TGGCAGTCGGGACGACTGGCGTGTGCGCTTCGGCCAGTACCGCATCGTCTACACCGTCGACAACCAAGCGGCCGAGGTGACGATCTTCGTCGTCGCCAAACGCAGCGATGCCTACCGATGACTGAGCCCAACATCATGGCTTATACGGAACCGGGCGCGGTTTCCCGGCGCCGCAGGACAAAGGCCGGGTCCGGCTCGCCGCGATGTGCGCGTGTTGACCAATGGCACGTGCGTCGAATGGCGTTGCCTGCGCCGCTGTTTCGTTTCCGTCACGTCCAGTCTCCATGATCCCGCCGGCCGCAATCGACGGCCAGCAAGGCAAACGACCGGCCCACCCGCAGGTCGTCTCAAAATGCTGCGCGGCCACCACCAGAGAAGCAGCAGCGGACGTTGGTCGGCGGCATGCAAGCAGCGCGTCTTACGCCGTCGGGCTTCACCTGCCGGTCAGAAGCGAAGAACGCGTAGCGGCGATCAAAAGACCGCGTCCCACGCCCGCGTCGGTGGTTTCCACCGCGTGGAACAAAGCGGTCCGGCAGGCTCAGGCGCCCGCGCCGCGCGGTGGCGTCGCGTGCGCATCCTTGGAACCGCGGAAGGGCAGGCGCTCGACCACCGCCACGATGACGCTTCCGACAACGAACCCGACCAGCGCCGAGGCGACCGTGTTGACGACCCAGCCCAGGACGCCGCCGACCCGGGGCACGCCGTGCACCGAATCCTCGACCAGATGCACCAGGTGGTAGGGCGTGGTCCATCCCAGCTCGTCGAATCCGACCAGCAGGATGTGGCCACCGACCCACAACATGGCGGCGGTGCCGATCACCGAGAGCCAGGCGAGCAGCTTCGGCATCCCGGTCACCAACATCCGGCCCAGCCGCTGCGAGACCCGCGAGGGTCGCTCGGCCAGCTTCAGTCCAGCGTCATCCATCTTCACGATGAGCGCGACGACTCCGTAGACCGCCACCGTGATTGCCACCCCGACGACGGCCAGGATCACCCCGCGGGACACCACCGGCTCCTCGATGACCTCCTTGAGGGCGATCACCATGATCTCGGCCGAGAGGATGAAGTCCGTGCGGATCGCGCCGGCGATCGTCGTCGACTCGGCGTCGGGGCCGAGTTGCGCGGCCGGCGCGTCGTGGTCGTGGTCGTCGTGACGCAGCGCGTGGATGACCTTGTGGGCGCCCTCATAGGCCAGGAAGCACCCGCCGAACATCAGGATCACCTCGACCACCTTGGGGGCGATGGCGCTGAGCAGCAGAGCCGCGGGCAGGATGATGAGCAGCTTGTTGCGCAACGAGCCAATCGCGATGCGCCGGATGATGGGCAGCTCACGCTCAGCGGCGAGCCCCCGCACGTAGGCCGGTGTGACCGCGGCGTCGTCGACAACCACGCCGGCCGCCTTCGCGCTGGCCCGACCCGCGGCCGCGCCCACGTCGTCGATCGAGGCGGCGGCCAGCTTGGCCAGCGCGGCGACGTCATCGAGTAACCCGACCAGACCGCCCGACATCGCCGTTCCTCTGCTGCAGTGTGTGGGCT
The DNA here is from genome assembly GCA_964509355.1 of uncultured Mycobacterium sp. Classification (GTDB taxonomy): domain Bacteria; phylum Actinomycetota; class Actinomycetes; order Mycobacteriales; family Mycobacteriaceae; genus Mycobacterium. Next base: position 7 of record CAZDYH010000367.1, on the reverse strand, counting down.
AATCCTA
>CAZDYH010000366.1:0-1552 GCA_964509355.1 uncultured Mycobacterium sp. | reverse complement strand
CGCAGTTCGACAAGCGCGCCGCCGCCATCGAGAGCTGGTCGAAGCTGACCAACGCCGAGGCGTTCATCGCCGCCCTGGACGAACTGCCGTGGAAGCCACCGACCGTGTTCCTGATGCGCCGCGGCGCCAGGGACACCTACACCCTGCGGCTCGCGTCCGACGTCTATCCCAACCAGCCCAACGTCAAGCGCTACCAGGTGGCGCTGGACGCGGCGCTGTTCGACGACCCGCAGTTCGCCGTGTCCGACATCGGGCCCTTCGTCCTGGCGATACGCCGGCCGGAGAAGTCCGGCGGATAGTCCGCGGCTCTTGAAATGGATCGCCTACTCCATCACGCGCAGGGTGGAGGGGATGTCCATCCGGCTGATGCGGCGCAGCGTGAGCAACGGCGCGATCGCCACTGTGAGCACGCCGAAGGCGAGCGTTTCGACCACGGTGGTGCCGGACAGTGTCGCGGTGACGCCGATCTCTGGGAGCACGGCCGGGATGGTGGTGGCGGTCATCCAGCGAAGCAACGCGTACCCGCCGAACACGCCGGCCACGGTGCCGACGGCGCCGACCAGGACGGTCTCGACCGTGGTCATGCCGAGCACCGTTCTTACGGGGAGCCCGAACGCGAGCATCGTGGCGTGTTCGCGGGCGCGCTCGTCGATGCCGATGCTGGTGGTGTTGAACGCGATCAGCAGCGCCAGCAGCAGCGTGACCAAGGCGGCGACCTGCAGGATGCCGACGAACTCGTCCAGGCTTGTGCGCATACCCTCGGTTGCGGCGTGGGCGGTTTGGGCAGAGGCGACGTGCGGGACGGCCAGCAGCGTACGCCGTACCGTCTCGGAGCTGATTCCGGCGGAGGGGGCGACCGTGAGGATGTTGGCCATGCCGGTGAGTCCAAACGCACGACCCGAGTCGGGGTCAAGGTAGGCGAGCATCCGCATTGGGTTGGGGTGGATGCCGGCCACCCGCATCGGAGTCTGCACGGTCCGGAGGCCGGTTACGGTGGCCTGGGGATGCTCGATCGTAACGGTGTCGCCGACACTTACGCCGAGATCGTCGGCGGCCTTGTCGGCCAGGATCACCCCGCCGGCTGCTCCGCTGGTGAGCGTGGGCGTCCAGCGGGCGCCGTCGGCGAGGACCTCGATCGCCAGGTCTACGTCGCGGCGTCCAGCTCGGGCGATACCCGCCACCAGCAGGCCGGGGTCGATGGTGCCGACCTCGGGCAGTGTCGCAATCTGCCGCACCACTTCACCGTCCACGGGCTGGAACGTGTCGAGGGTGACGCTGACGCGGTCCGGTGCGGCGTGCAGCAGCTCGTCCTCGGCTAGGTCTAGGGTGCTGCGGAAGGTGTCCAGGAAGCCGAAGACGGTGACCAGCGTGGTGATCGCGGCGGCGATACCGAGCGCGGTGAGTGCGCTGCGGCGCGGGGTTCGCAGGACGTTGCGCACCGGGATCTGGTGGTAGCCCCGTCCGGGCAGCGGCAGCCGTCGCAGCAGCGGGGCCAGGCCGCTGCCCCGAGCGGCGAGGTGACCGACCCGGATCGCCTCGACCGGCTGTACCC
>CAZDYH010000365.1:0-1553 GCA_964509355.1 uncultured Mycobacterium sp. | reverse complement strand
GCCGCTCCGCGGGTGCCGACCCAGATGACGGTGCGGGGCCGCTGGCCGCCGGTGACCGATTCCAGCGCGCCCTCGTCAACAGCCGATGCGGTCGCGCGGACCTGGGCCCCCGCCTGCGCCGCGGCGCGCAGCAATCCGTCACTATCCGCCTCCAGTAGCGCATCGGTGTCGTCGAGGTCGATGGTGGCCTGCGCCGAACTCATAGCGCGGCGATCTGTTCAGCGGCCTGGGCGACGATGCGGTCGATCTCCGCGACGGTGCGAGCTTCGGCATTGAGCCGCAACAGCGGCTCGGTATTGGAGGTACGCAGGTTGAACCATGCCCCGTCACCCAGGTCGACGGTCACACCGTCCAAGTGATCAAGCGAAACCGTCTGCGGTTCAAAGGATTCCACTACCGCATCGACACATGCAGATGCATCATGCACCCGGAAATTCAGCTCACCGGACGCCGCATAGCGCTGATAGTCGCTCATCAACTCAGACAACGGCCGAGGCTGTTCTCCCAGCGCGGCCAACACGTGCAGGGCGGCAAGCATGCCGGAATCGGCACCCCAGAAGTCGCGAAAGTAATAGTGCGCCGAATGCTCACCGCCGAAGATAGCGCCGGTCTGCGCCATCAACGCCTTGATATAGGAATGCCCGACGCGGGACCGCACCGCGGTTCCGTGGCGCTGCGCGACGAGTTCAGACACCACCCGCGAGGTGATCAGGTTGTGGATCACCGTCGCGCCCGGCTCGCGGGTCAGTTCCCGATCGGCGATCAGCGCAGTCACCGCCGACGGAGACACCGCGTCGCCGCGCTCATCGACGACGAAGCAGCGGTCGGCATCGCCGTCGAATGCCAGGCCGATGTCCGCCCGGCTCGCCAGGACGTACCGCTGCAGGTCGACGAGGTTGGCCGGCTCCAGCGGATTGGCTTCGTGGTTGGGAAAGGATCCATCGAGTTCGAAATACAGCGGTAACAGGGTCAGGCCCGGAATCGCTGCCAGCACCGCCGGGGCGGTGTGGCCGGCCATCCCATTGCCGGCGTCAACGGCCACCCGCAGTGGTCGCAATGCGCTGACGTCGACCAGCGACCGCAGGAATGCGGAGTAGTCGGCCAGCACATCCTGATCGCGGATCCCTCCCCGGGCCCCGTCGTACGCCGGGACCCCGTCAATGAGTTCCTCGCTGATCAACGCCAGGCCGGTATCGGAGCCCACCGGCTTGGCCTGCGCGCGGCACAGTTTGATGCCGTTGTAGGCGGCCGGGTTGTGACTGGCGGTGAACATTGCGCCCGGGCAGTTCAGCAGACCGGAGGCGAAATACAACTGGTCGGTCGAGGCCAGCCCGATGCGCACCACATCGAGTCCCTGACCGGTGACTCCCCCGGCGAAGGAATCTGCCAGGCCCGGTGAACTGTCGCGCATGTCATGGCCGATGACCACCGGGCCGGCGGCGCCGGCGTTCTCCTGCCGGAGCATCCGGGCGAACGCCGCGCCGACATCGGCCACGAAGCCTTCGTCGATGTCGACGCCGACCAGGCCACGGACGTCATAGGCCTTGATCACG
>CAZDYH010000364.1:0-1560 GCA_964509355.1 uncultured Mycobacterium sp. | reverse complement strand
GTGTCCAGCAGGCTGCCGATGGCCGTCAACACGCAGGTGCCGGACTTGGCGGTGATCGTCATGTACTTCTCGACGTCCTCACCCAGCAGTTCGCCGACGGTGACGATGACCTTCTTGGCCATGAAGCCCGCGGTGGCTTCGGCGATGCCCATCATCGCTGCGTCGATGTCCTCGTAGACGTGGGTGGCGCCGAACTTCAGCGCCTGATCCCGCTTCCACTCGACCGGGTCGATCGCGAAGATCTTCCGCGCCCCGGAGATGACCGCGCCCTGCAGCGCGGACATGCCCACCCCGCCGACGCCGACGATCGCGACGTCCTCGCCGGGCTTGATTTGCGCGGTGTGCGTCGCCGAGCCGTAGCCGGTCGTCACACCGCAGCCGACCAGGCAGGCCACCTCGAAGGGGATCGACGGATCGATCTTCACCACCGAGCTCTCGTGGACCACCATGTACGGCGAGAAGGTGCCCAGCAGCGTCATCGGGTAGACGTTCTCGCCCTTGGCCTGGATACGGAACGTCCCGTCGGACACCGCCGCCCCACCGAGCAGGCCCGCGCCCAGGTCGCACAGGTTGCGCAGGCCGGCCTGACAGGACGGGCACTTGCCACACGACGGGATGAACGACATCACGACGTGGTCGCCCTCCGCCAGGCCCTCGACCCCGGGACCGACCTTGGTGATGATGCCGGCACCCTCATGGCCGCCGAGCACCGGGAAGCCGGCCATCGGGATGCCGCCGGTCACCAGGTGGTGGTCGGAATGGCACATCCCCGAGGCCTCCATCTGGACCATGACCTCGCCCTTATGCGGATCACCGATCTCGATCTCCTCGATCGACCACGGCTGGTTGAACTCCCAGATCAGCGCGCCCTTTGTCTTCATCTCTCAACCTGCTCTCATGTTGAACTGGCCCCGCGACTCGGTCGGGGCGACGGTTTGGGTGACCTTTCGCGCCCACGGGTAGTCCGGCTTGCCCGCGGGGGAGCGGCGGATGAAGTCCACCACCCAGACGCTGCGTGGGAGCTTGTAGCGAGCCAGGGTATCGCGTGCGGCCTCGGCCAGACCGTCCAGCGTGATGTTGCCACCCTGACGTGGCTGGATCAGCGCACCGACGTGCTGACCGAGCCGGTCGCCGTCCACTCCGACGACGAGTACGTCGAAGACGTCGTCGTGCGCCTTCAACGCACCCTCGACCTCTTCGGGAAACACCTTTTCACCGCCACTGTTGATGCAGTTGGAGCCAAGGCCCAGCAGCGTCACTGAGCCGTCGCCTTCGATCCGGGCGAGATCACCCGGCAACGCGTACCGCACACCGTCGTAGGTTACGAAGGTGGCGGCCGACTGCGCGGGGTCTTTGTAATACTCCGAGGGAATATGGCCGGAACTGGCGATTCTGCCGACTGATCCGGGGAAGGCGTCGAGGAACTTGTGCTTGCCGCTCTCGGAGAACAGCCTCGCGGTGCTGACCACCACCGCGAGGCTGGAGGTGTCGTGCAGCCCCGGCCGGTGCGTCTCGATCAGCTGCCAGACCCGCACGGACGTGTCGCCGGTCAGCGCAGCT
>CAZDYH010000363.1:0-1566 GCA_964509355.1 uncultured Mycobacterium sp. | reverse complement strand
GTCCGGTCTAGTCTCGGACCGGCGAGAGGTGAAACCGATGCGCGTCGCAACCGCGGGTCTGCTCTTGACCATCATCGCCGGGGGTCTGTTCCCCGCGTGCGCCGGCCCGCAGGCCGGGAACACCTCGTACGAGTCCGCACCCTGTCCAAAGCCGAACTTTCCGGGCGTGCCCGAAGCCGACCTGGGGTCGAACTACAGCTGCGGATATCTCACCGTGCCGGAGAACCGCAGCGTGCCGGGCAGTCGCACGATCCGGATCCTCGTCGCCCGGGTCAAGGCGGTCAGCGATACACCGAAGCCGGACCCCATCGTCTTTCTGGCTGGCGGTCCGGGCGGTGCGGGCACGCTCAGCGCGCCCGGTGTCGTGGCCGGCGGGATGAACGCCGACCGCGACGTCATCTTCGTCAACCAGCGGGGCACCGTGCACAGTGACCCGCACCTGAGCTGCCCCGAAATGGACGACTTCGCCGCGCAGGCCGTCGGGCTGGTCTACCAGGCGCCGTCCACCGCGGCGCTCGACGCCGCCGCCGTCGCCGCCTGCCGGGAGCGCCTCGCCCCGACCGGTGCCGATTTCGCGGCCTACAACTCCCTGGAGAACGCGGCGGATATCGCCGACCTTCGGGTGGCGCTGGGCATCAAGGAATGGAACGTCTACGGCGTCTCCTACGGCACCGACCTCGCCCAGCAACTCGTGCGGGATCATCCCGACGGCATCCGGTCGGTGGTCCTGGACTCCGTGGTGCCGCCGAGCCTGAACATCGTCGACCGCTGGTGGGAGGCTCCCGCCAGCGGCCTGGCCGCGATCTTCCAGGCCTGCGCTGACCAAATCGCCTGCGCTGCCGCCTACCCGGACCTGGCTGCGGTGTTCACCAAAATTGTCAACACATTGAGTAAGACGCCGGCCGTGGTCAGCGTCGCCGGGCCGTCCGGTGCCCCGGTCCGGGTCATCGTCGACGGGTTCAAGCTGGTGCCCCTGGTGCTCGACTGGAGCGCCGCCCCGGCCAAGGTGGTCGACATCCCGCGGATGATCTCCGCCCTCGCCAACGGCGACGGCACCCTGGCAGCTGCCGGGATCGCCGCCGGCGACCTGCCCGCGGAGCAACGCGGACTCCTCGGCGCCGGCCTGGCGCTGAGTACGTACTGCCAGGAGATGGCGAACTGGACCACCCCGGAACAGGCCCTGACCCAGGCACGCAAGGCGATGCCCGCGCTTCCCGATTCGGTCCTGCAGATCATGCCGACCGGCAGTTGGATCTTCGACGAGTGCCGAGCCTGGGGTCTGGGCAGATCCGAGGCGGCCGCCCGCCTCCCGGTGGTGAGCCCGGTTCCCGCGCTCATCCTCTCGGGCACCTTCGACTCCAGCACCGCACCGGCGTGGGTCGGCGAGATCACCCCCGGGCTGAGCAACTCGGTGGTGCTGCACGTCCCCGGTGTCGGCCACGGGGTCATACCGACCTCGGCCTGCGCCCAGTCCGTCATGACGGCGTTCGTCGACAACCCCAAACCGGACGTCGACCAGTCCTGCGTCTCGGCCACCACCGTGCCGACGTTCACCACTTGAGTAGC
>CAZDYH010000362.1:0-1569 GCA_964509355.1 uncultured Mycobacterium sp. | reverse complement strand
TCTCGGCCAGGCGGACCGCTTCGGTGCGGACCGTGGGCAGGTGCAGCTCGCGTGCCGCGGCGCCGATGGAGGCTTGCGCGGCGGCATCGACGGTCGTCGGCTTGCTGGCTGTGGTGGTCATGATTCGCTTCCGGTGAGCAGGTCGTCGTAATCGGCCAGAGACGGTGGCGGTCGGTCGTAGCGGGCCAGTGCGCCGATCGCGGCGACGGGTGCGAGCGGGGCGCTGTCGCGGCGGGCGTCGATGAGCACCGTCTCGGGATCCAGACATCCCGAAGCGACGGCCCGGTCCATCGCAGCGATCAGCGCGGAAGCTGCCATGGTGCGGTGCGCCAGCAGGATTGCGATCAGGGCGCGGGTTCCCTTGGTGTCGCCGCGGGCGCGTCGGACGGCATCCCAGTAGGCCTGATGCGAGGCGGTGAACACGCCGCGGGTCTTGGCTTGGGCGAGCGCGGTCGCGCCGGGTAGGCCGCCAGGTTTGGTCTTGAGGACCTCGAGGTAGTGATCCAGGCACAGGACCTCGACGTAGCGTCCGACCGCCCGTTCGTGCTGGGCCACCAGCCGGGGTCCGTCGTAGACCTCGACGGTCCGGGCGGCCAGGCGGACCGGTAGACGCCGTCCGGCGTAGCGGACGGGCACAGAGTAGAAGCATTGCCGCACCGACACTCTGGCCCGGTTGTCGACCCGCGCATGGAGCAGCCGCGCGCAGTCGAACGCCTCAGTCGGCAACCCCATCAGCTCCGTCGCCTCGGCGGCGAACGCGGCCCCGACCGTGATCGGCCGACCGGTGATCACCCGGTCGTCGTCGACCCGGTCGGCGATGGCGATCAACTCGTTGAGCTCTGCCAGCGAGGCGACCGCCGGGACTGGGACGAGGTGACGACGGCGGAAGCGGCCGATCTCACCCTCCACGCCGCCCTTCTCGTGGGCACCGTCGATGCCTGGGCGGCAGAAGAACGAGTCGAACCCGTAGTGGCTGCGCAACGCGGTGAACCGTTCGGACTCGGTGCGGTCACGGCCCTTGAGGACCCGAACGACGGCGGGTTTGAGGTTGTCGTACCGGATCCGGCCGGGCACACCCCCGAAGTACTCGAAGGCCAGCACATGGCCCTCCAGGAACGCTTCCTGCGCCTGGGTGGCGAACGCGACGTGAAACGCCTTGCCCGAGTGAGACAGTCGCATCACGAACATCCAGCACTTCACGACCAATCCGGCGATCGTGGAGTAGAACTCGCCGAAGTCGACCTCGGCCTCGGCGCCGGCCAGATGCGTCTGCGGGATCGACACCTCGCGGGTCGCCAACCCGAGTTCGACCCGACGACGAGCGACGTAACGCGACACCGTCACCTCCGAGCACGTGGCCTGGTGCTCGGCCACCAGACGCTGCCAGATCCGCCGGGCGGTGTGCCGTTGCTTGCGCGGGGCGTCCTTGTCGGCGATGAGCCAGGCGTCGATCACCGTCGCCCACCCGTCGATCGCCGGGCGGGGCCGCACCGGATACACCTTCCGCGGCGGCGGGACCGCGTCCGCGAGCGCTTGGCGCACCGTCCGACGATGCACGCCATGACGATC
>CAZDYH010000361.1:0-1569 GCA_964509355.1 uncultured Mycobacterium sp. | reverse complement strand
CACCGCTTCTCCAAGACGCAGCAGGATGCACTGCTGTCCGCGGTGGAGAACCGCATCGTGCTGCTGGTGGCCGCCACCACCGAGAACCCGTCGTTCTCCGTGGTGGCTCCGCTGCTGTCCCGATCGCTGATCCTGCAGCTGCAGCCGCTGACCGCCGACGACATCCGGACGGTGGTGCAACGTGCGATCGACGACCCGCGCGGGCTGGGCGGACGGGTGCCGGTGGATCCCGACGCCATTGAGCTGCTCGTGCAACTGGCCGCGGGTGACGCGCGGCGGGCGTTGACCGCGCTGGAGGTTGCGGCCGAGGCCGGCGACCGGGTCACCGTCGAGACCATCGAGCAGTCGCTGGACAAGGCGGCCGTGCGCTACGACCGCGACGGCGATCAGCACTACGACGTCGTCAGCGCATTCATCAAGTCCGTCCGCGGCTCCGACGCCGACGCCGCGCTGCACTACCTGGCGCGCATGCTGACCGCGGGGGAGGACCCGCGGTTCGTGGCGCGCCGGCTGATGATCCTCGCCAGCGAGGACATCGGGATGGCGGATCCGACGGCGCTGCTGACGGCGGTGGCCGCGGCCCAGACCGTCGCGCTGATCGGCATGCCCGAAGCGCAGCTGACGCTGGCGCATGCCACCGTCCACCTGGCCACTGCGCCGAAGTCGAACGCGGTCACCACGGCGCTGGGCGCCGCGATGAGTGACATCAAGGCCGGCAAGGCCGGTCTGGTGCCACCGCAGCTGCGCGACGGCCATTACTCCGGTGCGGCCGCGCTCGGCAACGCCCAGGGCTATGCGTACCCGCATGATGACCCCGACGGCGTTGTGCCGCAACAGTATCCGCCCGATGAGCTGGTCGGTGTGGACTACTACCGGCCCACCACCCACGGCGCCGAACGGGATATCGCCGGCCGGATAGACCGATTGCGGGCAATCATCCGCAGGAAGCGCCACTGACCGAGTACCTCACGGCAAAGGCCGAGAGGCCGCCACCACCCCGCTGGCCGCCACCCGGTCACGGATACCGAGCAGCATCTTGCGCTCCATCACGAAATGCGGGATGTCGAAGGTGGCATGCCCGACCGCGCCGCCGCTACCGCGGGCCAGCAGCCGGGTCCGCCGGCCGTCGGGGCGCAGGTAGAAGGCCCACGAGCCGGACGCGGTGCGACCGGTCCGGACCCGCTCGAAGTCGTTGGCTGCCATCAGCACCAGATGGGACTTCGGTTGCACGTCGGCAACGATCAGGCCCGCGTTGTTCCCGTACCGGCGGGCCAGCCAGACGGTGTCGCCGACCTGCAGCTCCTGCCACTCCGGGTGTACGACGTCGGCGTTGTGGATGCGGGCACCCGCCAGCCGCTCCAGCCAGTCGTAACTGTAGAAGCCGCCGCGGTCCTCGCCGATCTGCGCCAGCCACGGCCAGATCGCTTCGACCGGTGCGTCGATCGTGACCCCTCGCGTGGTGCGCGGCAGGCCGACCTCGACGAGCTCGTCACCGGGCAGGCTCTCGGCCACCTCTGCCGCGGTGGCGCCCTGGTTGTACATCCTCGGGCGCACCCCGTATCGGTACAG
>CAZDYH010000360.1:0-1580 GCA_964509355.1 uncultured Mycobacterium sp. | reverse complement strand
TAGAGCCAGGTGTCAGGTGTGGTGGCGGTGATGAACGCCTCCAGGTCGTCGCGCCACTGCGCGGGTGTGTTCTTGTCCGGTTCGATGCCGGTGTACTCGCCGCGATAGAACAACAGCGGCCGCGGCTTCACCTTCGGCACCTCCGAGAGGGACCGCACCGCACCCAACACCACGAAGTGGTCGCCGCCGTCGTGCACGGAAGCCACTGTGCAGTCGATGTGCGCCAGCGACCCATCGATGACCGGCGAACCGAGTTTGGACGGAGTCCAGTCGATGCCTGCGAACTTGTCGGGCTCCCTGGATCCGAACTGCGCCGAGACGTGTTTCTGCTTCTCGGTCAGCACGTTGACGCAGAACCGCCCGCTGGCCTCGATGGCCGTCCACGACCTTGACACCTTGGTTGGACAGAACAGCACCAGCGGCGGGTCCAGTGACAGCGCCGCGAAGGATTGGCAGGCGAAGCCGATCGGGACGTCGTCGTGCATGGTGGTGATGATGGTGATGCCGGTGCAGAACTGACCCAGCACGTGCCGGAAGGTACGCGGGTCAACCGGTTCCGACATCACTACAAGCTCAATGTCCGCGGGCACCAACGGTGAAGTCGTGACCCCACAGGCTCACCGCGGTGCTCTCCCGCGCGATCCAGCCATGGTCATCGACTTGTCTTCCTTCACAGCCGAATTCGACATCGAATCCGCCGGGGGTCTTCATGTAGAAGGACAGCATCAGATCATTGACATGGCGACCCAGGGTGGCCGACATGGGAACCTTGCGACGCAACACCCGGTCCAGGCACAGGCCCACGTCGTCGCTGTCTTCGACCTCGACCATCAGGTGCACGATGCCGCTCGGTGTCGGCATCGGCAGAAACGCCAGGCTGTGATGACGGGGATTACAGCCGAAGAACCGCAGCCACGCCGGCGGACCGTCGGCCGGCCGGCCCACCAGCTGCGGCGGCAGCCGCATCGAGTCGCGCAGCTTGAAGCCCAGCACATCGCGGTAGAAGTGCAGTGACTCGGCGTCGTCCGTGGTGGAAAGCACCACATGGCCCAGCCCCTGCTCACCGGTGACGAAGCGGTGCCCGTAGGGGCTGACCACCCGGCGGTGTTCCAGGGCGGCGCCGTGGAACACTTCCAGGCGGTTACCCGACGGGTCGGAGAACCTGATCATCTCGTCGACCCGGCGATCGGCCAGCTCGGCCTGGGTGGCCTCCTTGTATGGGGTGCCCTCCAGGTCGAGCCGATCGCGGATCTCTTGCAGGCCTTGGGCATTCGCGCATTCCCAGCCGACATCACTGAGCCGGTCGTGCGCACCGGGCACGATCACCAGCCGGGCCGGGAAATCGTCCATTCGCAGATAGAGCGCGCCTTCGGTGGTGCCCTTGCCCTCGACCATGCCGAGCACCTTCAGGCCGAACTCGCGCCAGGCCGCCAGATCGGTGGCCTCGATGCGCAGATAACCCAGCGACCGAATGCTCATCACGCACCTCCCAGAAAATCCGTCGTCAACGTGTTGAACTCGTCGAACTTCTCCAACTGCGCCCAGTGTCCACACTGCCCGAAAACATGCAGCTGTGCGCG
>CAZDYH010000359.1:0-1589 GCA_964509355.1 uncultured Mycobacterium sp. | reverse complement strand
GGCGACAAGAAGGCCCGCAGTGTGCGGGTGGGCCAGCTCATCGCCGAGCGCGCCAAGGCCGCCGGAATCGACACCGTGGTGTTCGACCGCGGCGGGTACACCTACGGCGGGCGGATCGCGGCTCTGGCCGACGCCGCGCGCGAGAGCGGACTGAAGTTCTAGATGACGAAGCTGAAGAACTACGGAAGGACTGCATGATGGCGGAGCAGGCGACATCAGGGACCGGAGTCGCCGCCGGCACTCCGGACAATCGCAGCGACAGCCGCGGCGGAAACCGCGGCGAAGGGCGCGACGGACGGGACAGCCGGGGCCGGCGCGACGACCGCGGTGGCCGTGGTCGTGACGGCGGCGACAAGAGCAACTACCTCGAGCGGGTTGTCGCGATCAACCGGGTTTCCAAGGTGGTCAAGGGCGGTCGGCGCTTCAGCTTCACCGCCCTGGTCATCGTCGGCGACGGCAAGGGCATGGTCGGCGTCGGCTACGGCAAGGCCAAGGAGGTTCCGGCCGCGATCGCCAAGGGTGTCGAGGAAGCGCGCAAGGGTTTCTTCCGGGTTCCGCTGATCGGCAGCACCATCGTCCATCCCGTGCAGGGCGAAGCCGCCGCGGGCGTGGTGATGCTGCGTCCGGCCAGCCCCGGTACCGGTGTGATCGCCGGCGGTGCCGCGCGTGCGGTGCTGGAATGCGCTGGCGTGCACGACATCCTGGCCAAGTCGCTGGGCAGCGATAACGCGATCAACGTGGTGCATGCCACCGTGGCCGCGCTCAAGCTACTGCAGCGTCCCGAGGAAGTAGCGGCTCGCCGCGGCCTGCCCATCGAGGACGTCGCCCCGGCCGGCATGCTGCGCGCGCGCCGGGAGAGCGAAGCGCTGGCCGCCATCGCGACCTCCACGGCCGCGCGAGAAGGAACGGCATGACCATGGCAGAGCTGAAGATCACCCAGGTCCGCAGCACCATCGGTGCTCGCTGGAAGCAGCGCGAGAGCCTGCGCACCCTGGGCCTGCGACGGATCCGCCAGTCGGTGGTCCGCGAGGACGACGCCCAGACCCGTGGGCTGATTGCGGTCGTGCATCACCTCGTCGAGGTCGAGCCGGCCGGTTCGGAGGACAAACCGTGACCATCAAACTTCACGATCTGCGGCCCGCGCCGGGGTCGAAGACCCAGCGCACCCGTGTCGGTCGCGGTGAGGGCTCGAAGGGCAAGACCGCGGGCCGCGGCACCAAGGGCACCAAGGCGCGCAAGAACGTGCCGGTGACCTTCGAGGGCGGGCAGATGCCGATTCACATGCGGCTGCCCAAGCTCAAGGGCTTCAAGAACCGGTTCCGCACCTCCTACGAGGTCGTCAACGTCGGCGATATCAACAAGCTGTTCCCCAATGGCGGCGAGGTTGGTCTCGACGAACTGGTGGCCAAGGGCGCGGTCCGCAAGAACGCCCTGGTAAAGGTGCTCGGCGACGGGAAGCTGACCGTCAAGGTCGTCGTCACCGCACACAAGTTCAGCGGCAGCGCGCGGGAGAAGATCACCGCTGCCGGGGGTTCGGCGACCGAGCTCTAGCGCGCAGTTGCCTGCGCCGTCCATGGGTAGGCTCGACG
>CAZDYH010000358.1:0-1594 GCA_964509355.1 uncultured Mycobacterium sp. | reverse complement strand
CGCCCACCGCCACCATCGCGGGATCGCTGACCCTGGTCGCTGCGCTCATCGTCGGCGTCGCCTTCCGCGGCAAGAAGACCAGCGCGGCCGGCTGATCAGCCCGGCTTTTCGCCAGCCGTCTTGTCGCTGACTGTCTCGTCCCTACCGTCGGGCGGATTGTCGTCGACGCGGTGCGCACGCGCCGCCAGCACGCCGGCCACCGATGTGACCGCGATCGTCAGGAGAGCCCCGAGCATCAATGCCGACGGCTCGCCCGCGGCCAGCAGATGCTGCTCGGTGCCGAGGGTCGCGGCAGCCACCGGAACGCCGAGTTGCGCTGCGGCCAGCGCGGCCAGCGCCAGCGGCTGGCCCAGAAGTCGGCCCGCGCAGTGCGCCAGCACCGCACCGACGCCAAGACCGACACCCAGCAGGATGAACTCCGGACGGTCACCCAATTCGCGCACCTGCAGCGAGGCGCCCAGCCACACGAAGAACAGCGGAGCGAAGAAACCCTCGGTGATGCCGAACAGTTGGCGCGCCAGACGGCGGGGTTCGCCGATCGCGGACAAGACCAGACCCAGCGCGAAACCGGCCAGCATGATCGACACATGCGTCCTGATGGCCAGCGTGGCCAGGGCGAACAGCACGATCAGGCTGATCCGCAGTTCGAGGGCGAACCTCTTCTCCTCGGAGTAGCGGTGCAGGCGCTTGCGCCGACCCGTGCGATCGCCGGTCCGCAGGATCAGGAAGAGCACCGCCGCGCACGCCGCGATCGCCAGGCCGCCGAACGCCACCCGCGGGGCTCCCTGCGGGTCAATAACCAAGGGCAGCAACACGATAGAGGTGGCATCGGCGATAGCGATCTGGGCGGTGACGGAGAGCACCGGCGGGCCCTCCAGGCGCAGCGAGTCGATGACCGGCAGCGCCAGCGCCGCGGACGACGATGCCATCAGCACGGCATAGAGCACCGCATGACCCGTTCCGAACGCCTCCGCCAACATCACCCCCAGTCCGGCGGCGACCGCGCCGACGAGAACCGCCCGCACCAAGGCCTTCGGGATCGCGATTCGTAGCGTGCTGTCGCGTACCGGAACGTGGGTGCCGACGACAAACATCACCAACGCGAATCCGATGTTGGCCAACAGCGTGAACGTCGGATCCGTGTGGTCCAGGACGCCGAATCCCGCACTGCCGAAGACGATCCCGGCCAACAATTCGCCGATCACCACCGGAATGCGAAGTCGCGGCACCGAGGCCAGAAGGGGACCCACCATACCGATCACGACCAGCAGCGCCAGCGTGTCGAAACCGAACCCGGACATGTCAGCCCATCACGACGGCCAGGACACCAGGCGGCAGGGTATCGCGGTGTTCTCGGTCAGATAGCTGGCGCGTACCAGCAGGATCGGCGACAGCTTCTTGGCGTCGCTGATCCTGGCCGGGTCCGCCTTCACATGCGGGTTGGTCTCCGGAAGCAACTTCAGCCGGGCGGAGCGCGCGGATGGCGGTCAGGGCCTTGGATTCCGGGTTGGCGTCAGCCGGTGCCAGATGTCGCCGGCTCAGCGGCTCCGGCGATCCAGTTACCGTGGAAGCCGTAGGGCACACGGCGCGGTAG
>CAZDYH010000357.1:0-1614 GCA_964509355.1 uncultured Mycobacterium sp. | reverse complement strand
GGTGGCCTTCCACCGTCCGCACCGACATGCACATCTCTTCGGCGATTCTGCGGTTAGACAGTCCCTGGGCGACCAACGAGATGATTTCGCGTTCCCGCGCCGTCAGCGGTGCGGGCTGGCGAACCTCTCGCAGGGCGGGACTGGTTGTTGCAGGCCACGACATCATCGCTGAATTCGACGGCCCGGTCCCGCGGGGAGCCGGCCTCCGTGGCGGGCAGCAATGAGGACACGCATTGAGAGCCGCCGCATCAACGGGCGGCTTGAACACCAGGGCGCAGCGGGACCGGTCAGGCGGCAGATGGTGGCGATCCTGCGCGCGCTTTTGACCGCGGATCCCCACATACCGTCGCCGGTCGACCAGAAACCCGCGGGTGAGGATAAGCACACGGTAGGCGGCTCGCCTGCGCCGATGCTAACTCCGGGGCGACGAATCCGCCCATCGAGTTGCCGGCCAGGTGGCGTTTCTGCAGATCATCGACCAAGGTCCCATTGACCGAAGTCGGCCGCGAGTACCTCGTCCACATCGACGTGGACACCGTCGATTGAGGCACCTGGGTCGGACGCGGTGACAACCTCAGCCTGATAAAGCACGGCCGCCGGCTCACGCTCACCATGCGACCACGCCTTCGTCTGCCATGCCCATCGATAGCCTGGAGTGGTCGAGCGCCCGATTACGCCGTCTCCGATCGCCCATGCACACTGCCGGTTGCCGCCATAGATGCCGGTGCGGTCCACACCCAACACTGAGTTGATTCCGCGAAACCACTGGACCGCAATGCTTTTCCACGTGTTGGAGTCGATATCCTCATCGACACTGAAGAAGATCGGCGCCGAATCCGGACCCCCGGCCGCGGCGTGCAGCCGCAGAGCTGTCTGCGCGTCTGCCACCCCGCCGTCAAATCCGCGGGTGAAGTCCGACGGCGAATTCGGCCAGCCGGGTTTGCCGAACTGGTAGCAGCTGACGACATGCAGATCTGCCGCGCGTAGCGCGTCCGCATACTCGCGGGTGACCGGCTTGAAATCGAACGTGGCGCCCGGCCGTAACTCGGACACATAGACCAGTGCCCCGTCATAGCCCGCCGCCTTGATCTGCTCCGGGGAGACCAACCGCTCGGCGAAGTCGATCAGCCTCATTCCGGCGGCGGATGCCTTCGGCGCGCCGGCCGTCGCGGCCAGTGTGCCCAGGCTGACCAGCACCGGGGCCGACAGCGCATATCTGAGGACTTCGCGTCGTGAAACGGATCGCGTCACGACTGGCTAGCGTATCCCTACGTGTGCTGTTAGTGCGTTCGCTCCTGGTCAGCGAGAGCAGTCCACGGTCAGCTGCTGTTGGCGAGTTGGCTCACACGCTGCGGCGACACCTTCAACAACGTCGCAGCATCACGCACAGGCACACCCTCACGAGTTAGGTCACGCGCGTATTTCTTAGCAGCCTCAGCCGCCTGGGTTTCAAGATCCTCGGCACGCTGGCGTAGATCCTCGATGTGCTGCGCAGTGCTGAGGATGTCGCCGACGCCGGGTATCACGATGCTGACGACCTGCACTTGCACGTCAGCCAGGGGAGCGTCGGTGCTGACCGCGATGAGGCTGCGCGCCATATCTTCGATCTCGTTG
>CAZDYH010000356.1:0-1633 GCA_964509355.1 uncultured Mycobacterium sp. | reverse complement strand
AGCGTCCGCTTCACACGCGGAAGGTCGCTGGTTCGATCCCAGCCGGGACCACCACTATCACTGCAGTTCGCAGGGTGTTTTCGTGACATTCAGCGAAGGCCGTGCCAAACACGTGCCAAACGGGTGATCACAGCGCCCTTTTTTCGTCGGGGTAGATCTTCGGCTGCCGGTATCCGACCGTAGTCGGGGTTCGTGTTGCTACGCTCTCGCCATGCTGGCTCTCGACGAGCTGCGCCTCCTGGTGGTGGTCGACAACGAGACCGACGGCCTCTCGAGCGTTGACGCCGGCGTGCCGCAGATCTCGGAGCTCGTGCAGCTCGCCATGCGCACGGCGCCGAGTGCGGAATACGACGGCCACCCCTGCACGGTGGTCTTCGACAAGGTCTGCTGCGCCGGCCATGGGCTCTCGGTCCTGGTGACGGGACGGCGCGGCGACGAGGAGCACGCCGTGTTGTTCGACGTCGGCCCGTACGCCGACCTCTGGCTCGGCAATGCGCGGCGGCTCGGGATCGAATTGTCGCGCATCGAGGCGATCTTCCTCTCGCACTGGCACTTCGACCACAGCGGGGC
Source organism: uncultured Mycobacterium sp. (assembly GCA_964509355.1). GTDB lineage: Bacteria > Actinomycetota > Actinomycetes > Mycobacteriales > Mycobacteriaceae > Mycobacterium. The sequence goes on along the minus strand of CAZDYH010000356.1, from coordinate 1,063 downwards.
GCTGCCCGAGGTGGTGGCGGCCGTGGCGGCGGCGCGTCGGGCTGCCGGGCATGGCGCCCCGCTGGTGGTGGACCTGCACCCCGATCGCCCCGACCAGCGCGGCGTGCTGGTCCCGACGGGGATGTTGGTAATGCTGGCCCCAGAGCCCACGTTCGAGGCGATCGAGCAGGCCGGAGGGCGGCTCGCCCTCCACGCCGACGACCACGAACTGTGCGAGGGATTCTTCTTCGGCAGCGGCGCCATCGAGCGGGTCACGCCCTACGAGACGGGGCTCGTCGGTCATCACTCGGTCCGCGGAGGGCGTCTCGACCCCGACCCGCTCATCATGGACGAGCGCTTCCTGGCGGCGGAGGTGCGGGGGCGCGGTGTCACGGTGCTCTCGGCGTGCTCGCACGCGGGCGTCGTCAACGCCTGCCTCGGAGCCACGACCCGCTTTCCCGACAGCCCGATCGACGTGGTGCTGGGCGGCTACCACCTGGCCGGGGCGCTGATGGAGCCGCGCATCGAGCCCACGGTGCGCGATCTGCGCGACCGAGTGCGGCCGCGCGTCGTGGCGCCCGGACACTGTACGGGATGGCGCGCGAAGGCGGCCCTGGCGGCGGCGTTCGCGCCCGGCCGCTACGGGCCGAGCTTGGTCGGGTCGCTCTACCTGCTCGAGGCGGGCGCGGCCTGAGGCCCGGTTTGTTTCGTCGCCGCGGTGCGTGATAAACGGCGTGGATTCACCCGAGCGTTCGTCACGAGAGGAGAGTCCCATGCGCAAGATGCGTGAATCAGTCATCGCCGCGAGCGGGCGCACGACGCACATCTCGTCGATGAAACGGGCGACCGCATCGGATTCGGCGCGGTAGTTCTCGGTGGCCCAGAGCAGCGTCCTCGGCACCGCACCGAGCCCGTGGATCAACCGCCACCACCCGGCGAACAGATCTTTCGGCGCGGCGGGTCGAGATCAAGATCGCCGAAAGCTAACGTGAATAGCCGCGGACACGCTCCGTGAACACCGTCATCCCACGCGTCCACCCGACCCGCTCGGCGATCACCGTCGCCGGCATCGTCGGCACGCCCT
>CAZDYH010000355.1:0-1659 GCA_964509355.1 uncultured Mycobacterium sp. | reverse complement strand
GGGCGCCGTAGGCGGCGGCAACTGCCGCGGCGTAGAGCCCGATCGACCAACGACCCACCACCAGGACGCGGCGATCCGCCGGCTCGAGGCGGCTCAGCGCTTCCCGGTACGGACCGACACCACGCCAGCCGTCGGGAATGTTGTCCGACAGCGAGGCAATCGACACCGGGTCCACGCTGTCGGGCAGTGGTATCAGCATCGCGTCGGCGTACGGCACCAGGACGAGGTCGGACATGAAGCCGCCGCCGTCCAGGCCGGCGATCGGGGCCATGCCGTACATCGCCAGCCGCGGCACCGCGGCGCACGACCCCGTCACCCCGCGGCGACACTCCCGGCAGTGGCCACAGTTGATCTGGAACGGCACCACCACCCGGTCACCGACCTGAAATCCCGTCACGTCGTCGCCCACCGCGACGACCTCGGCCACCCCTTCGTGGCCCACCGCATAGCCCGGCGGCAGCGGTAGCCGACCCTGGGCGACGGCGACATCGAGGTCGCAGCACGCCACCATCAGCGGTCGCACCAGCGCCTGCTGCGGCTCGGAGATCTCCGGTTCGGCCACATCGCGCCAGGCGCACTGCCCGGGCGCCTCGAACGTCAGCTGTCGCATCGCCTGGCCTTTCGTCGGATCTTGAGTGACCTCTCAATTATTGTTGATTGATCTTTCTAGTATTGTCAAGGGATGCCCCGCCCGGATCGGAGTCGCGCCGCCCTCGTGGACACCGCGGCCACGTTGTTCCGTCGACAGGGCTACGCCGCCACAGGTGTGAACCAGATCCTGGAGTCCGCCGACGTCAAGTCCGGCTCGCTGTACCACCACTTCCCACAGGGCAAGCAGGAGCTTGCCGCAGCGGTCGTCGACACCGTCGGCCGCGGTATCGAAGCGCTGTTGCGCAAGTTCCTCGCCGGCGAGACGCCGGTGGCCGATGTCGTCGACCGCTGGATCGAACTGCTCGCGGCCGGGCTCTCCGGGGACCAGCGCGACGGCTGCCCGATCGAGCCCATCGCCACCGAATCGGTGAATGCCAGCCCACTGGTGCGCGACGCCTCCGCCCGCGCGTTCGGCAGTTGGTCCACCGCGCTCGCCGAAAGGCTCCGGGCCGACGGCTGGCCCGACCGTGCGGCCGGCGACACCGCCCTCGCCGTGGTCGCGCTGATCGAGGGCGCGCTGATGCTGTCCCGAACCGCCGGCGACGCCGCCGCGCTGGACGCCGCCAAGCTGGCGGCGCGGTCTCTGCTCAGCAGATAGTCAGCTACATATCCAGGCCGATATCGAGGACACGCACGGAATGGGTGAGCGCCCCGACGGCCAGATAGTCGACGCCGGTACCTGCGTACTCTGCCGCCGTCTCCAGGCTCAGCCCGCCCGACGACTCCAGCTTGATCGAGGGAGCGCGGGCATCGCGGCGCTGCACGGCCATCTGCGTCTGCCAGATCGCGAAGTTGTCCAGCAGTACCAGCTCGACATCCTCGGCCAGCACATCGTCGAGCTGCTCCAGCGAGTCGACCTCGACCTCACAGGGCAGCGCGGGCGCCACCGCGCGGACCGCCCGCAGCGCGGCAACCACCGAACCCGCCGCGACGACGTGGTTGTCTTTGATCAGCGCGGCGTCACCCAGCCCCATCCGGTGATTGACCCCGCCACCGACGCGGACCGCG
>CAZDYH010000354.1:0-1667 GCA_964509355.1 uncultured Mycobacterium sp. | reverse complement strand
CATCGGTCACCTCGATGAGTCCGGCGTCGGCGAGCTTGTTCAGCTCGCCGTACAGTTGGCTCTGGGCAGCCGGCCAGACACTGGCCATCGACTTCTCGAACCTCCTGAGCAGGTCGTAGCCGCTGCCGGGCTGCTGAGCCAGCAGCCCCAGTGCGGCGATCCGCAGACTCACGTCGGCATCCTCATTCCACTATTGACATGTCATACTAGTAATGTCATCCTCGACATGTCAGCTATAGACTATCGGAAATCAGCCTGAGGAGACCCCGACATGACCGACACTCGGACCACCGAAAGCACTCCGGCCGACCATGGCAGCCTGCCCAGCACCGGCCAGTTCTTCCAGGAGGGCAACTACGCACCGGTCGCCGATGAGCTGACCGAATTCGACCTGCCTGTGGAGGGCGCCATCCCGCCCGAGCTGGACGGCTGGTACCTGCGCAACGGCCCGAACCCGCGACAGGCCACCGGACACTGGTTTACCGGCGACGGGATGATCCACGGCGTGCGGGTGGAGAACGGGCGGGCCGCCTGGTACCGCAACCGCTGGGTGCGCACCGACAGCTTCAAGAAGGACTTCCCGCTCTACAACGCCGACGGCACCCGCAACCTGCGGGCCAGTGTCGCCAACACCCACGTCGTCAACCACGCAGGCAAGACGCTGGCGCTGGTCGAGTCGTCGCTGCCCTACGAGATCACCAACGACCTGGAAACGGTTGGCGCCTACGATTTCGGCGGCAAGCTGGTGGACTCGATGACCGCGCATCCGAAGATCTGCCCCAGCACCGGCGAGTTGCACTTCTTCGGTTACGGCAGCATCTTTGAGCCGTACGTGACCTATCACCGGGCGGATGCCAACGGCGAGCTGACCATCAACCGGCCGATCGACGTCAAGGCGCACACGATGATGCACGACTTCGCGCTGTCCGCCGAGCATGTCATCTTCATGGACCTGCCGATCGTGTTCAACCTCGACATCGCGCTCAAGGGTGGGTCCGATATGCCCTACCGGTGGGATGACAGCTACGGGGCGCGGCTCGGTGTCCTGCGCCGCGACGACCCGTTCGGCCCGATGCGCTGGTTCGACATCGACCCGTGTTACGTCTTCCACGTCGCCAATGCGCACGATGTCACCACCGCCGACGGTGGGAAATCGATTGTGCTGCAGGTGGTCCGCTATCCCGAGCTGTGGCGTGACAACGGCGGCTTCGAAGCCGCCGCCGCGCTGTGGAGCTGGACCATCGACCTGCAGACCGGCACGGTCACCGAGCGGCAGCTCGACGACAGATCGGTGGAGTTCCCGCGCATCGACGATCGGCTGGCCGGGCTGCCGGCACGTTATGCGGTCTCGGTCGGCACCGTCGATTCGGTCGGCACCAACAACCTGGTGCGCTACGACCTGGAAACCGGCGACGCGGTCGAGCATGCGTTCGGCTCCCCGGCGTCGCCGGTCTGCCCGGGCGAGGCGGTGTTCGTGCCGTCGACCTCAGGTCCGGCCGACGAAGGCAACGGCTGGTACCTCGGCTACGTGTACGACCCGGCCCGCGATGGCAGCGATCTGGTGATCATCGACGCGTCTGACTTCGCGGGTAAGCCCGTGGCCCGGATCAAGCTACCGCGCCGTGTGCCCTACGGCTTCCACGGTAACTGGATCGCCGGAGCCGCTG
>CAZDYH010000353.1:0-1669 GCA_964509355.1 uncultured Mycobacterium sp. | reverse complement strand
CCAGGGTGGCGCTGACGTGCGGGAGTTCGCGGTTCTCACTACCGACCATGGCGGTTGAGGACTATCCGACGCTGCCGGCGCTGCCCGACGAAACCGGTGTGATTTCCGCGGATCTGTTCGGTGAGGCGATCGGGCAGGTTGCAGTCGCCGCGGGCCGTGACGACACGCTGCCCATGCTGACGGGTATTCGTATTGAAATCTCCGGGGAGTCCGTCGTTTTGGCGGCTACCGACAGGTTCCGGCTAGCGGTCCGCGAGTTGACCTGGTCGACCGAATCGGCAGAGATCGAGGCCGCGGTGCTGGTACCGGCGAAGACGCTGGCCGAAGCGGCCAAGGCCGGCATTGCGGGCACCGATGTACATCTGTCACTCGGTGCCGGCTCGACGGTGGGCAAGGAGGGGCTGCTCGGTCTCCGCAGTAACGGCAAGCGGAGTACCACGCGCCTGCTCGATGCCGAGTTCCCGAAGTTCCGTCAGTTGTTGCCGGCTGAGCACACCGCGGTCGCGACCATCGGTGTCGCGGAGCTGACTGAGGGGATCAAACGTGTCGCACTGGTCGCGGACCGGGGGGCACAGGTGCGGATGGAGTTCGGGGACGGCGTGCTGCGGCTGTCGGCCGGCGCCGATGACGTCGGACGGGCCGAGGAAGACCTGCCGGTGGACTTCGCCGGGGAGCCGCTGACGATCGCGTTCAACCCGACCTACCTGACCGATGGTCTCGGCTCGCTGCACTCCGAAAGAGTCCTGTTCGGATTCACCACGCCGAGCAGGCCTGCGGTGTTGCGTCCTACGGGTGACGTCACTGGTGCGACGCCCGGCGCCGGGCCTTTTCCTGCTGTTCGGACGGACTACGTATACCTGTTGATGCCGGTCCGGCTACCTGGCTGACCGGAGTTCCGCGAGGAAAGAGGCGCATATGCAATTGGGTCTGGTTGGTCTGGGCAAGATGGGCTTCAACATGCGTGAGCGACTGCGCGAAGGCGGTCACGAAGTGATCGGCTACGATCCGCGCCCCGAGGTGACGGATGTTCCGACGCTCGCGGTACTTGCTGACGCGCTCGCCACGCCGCGGGTGGTGTGGGTGATGGTGCCGTCCGGACCGATCACCGACGAGACGATCAAATCGCTGGCAGCGGAGCTGAGCGCAGGCGATCTGGTGATTGACGGCGGCAACTCACGGTTCACCGAGGATGCTCCACACGCAAAGTTGCTCGGCGAGAAGGGAATCGCATTCATCGATGCCGGGGTCTCGGGGGGCGTCTGGGGCTTGAAGGAAGGCTACGGCTTGATGGTGGGCGGCAGCGACGACGATGTGGCGCGGGCGATGCCGATCTTCGAGACGCTACGTCCGCCTGGCGAACTGACCGACGGTTTCGTGCACGCCGGGCCGGTCGGGGCCGGCCATTTCGCCAAGATGGTGCACAACGGAATCGAATACGGCCTGATGACCGCCTACGCCGAGGGCTATGAGCTGCTGGCCGCCGAAGAGCTGGTCACCGACGTCCAGGCGGTGATCCAGGCCTGGACCAACGGCACCGTTGTGCGGTCCTGGTTGCAGCAACTGCTCGCCAAGGCCTTGAAGGAAGACCCGGGCTTCGTCGACATCTCCGGCTATACCGAAGATTCGGGTGAAGGCAGGTGGACGGTCGAGGAAGCGATCAACCACCGCG
>CAZDYH010000352.1:0-1676 GCA_964509355.1 uncultured Mycobacterium sp. | reverse complement strand
TCGCGTCCTCGGATGCGACGATGACGTCGGCGTTGCCGACGAGACCGATGCCGCCGCCCACGCAGAAGCCGTTCACTGCGGCGACGACAGGAACCGCGCACTCGTAGACCGCGCGGAACGCGGCGAAGCAGCCACGGTTGGCGTCGATGAGCGCGGTGAAGCCCTCGGTGCGCTGCATCTCCTTGATGTCGACGCCGGCGTTGAACCCACGGCCCTCGGCCCGCAGGATCACCACGTGGGTGTCGCGGTTGGCGCCGGCGGCCGTGATCGCGTCGGCAAGCTCGAACCACCCTTGTGACGGGATGGCGTTGACCGGTGGGTAATCCACCGTGACCGCGACGATGCCCGGCTCGGTGGTCGTGGATGTGATCGTCATGGACACTTTCTGGAGGCGGCTAGGAAAGCAAGCACTTGCTTGGTACGCTAGCACAGTGACCGACGCGGCTGACAGTGCTGAGGTGATCCACCTGAACCTGGGCGGCCGCGTGGTTCTGGTGACCGGAGGCGTCAGAGGGGTCGGTGCCGGAATCAGCGCCGTCTTCGCCGGCCAGGGTGCGACCGTGGTTACCTGCGCCCGGCACCCCGTCGACGGGCTGCCCTACGAGTTCCACTCGTGCGACGTTCGCGACGACGATGCGGTCAAGGCGCTCATCGACGCCGTCGTGGCCAAGCACGGCAGGCTCGACGTCGTGGTCAACAACGCGGGCGGTTCGCCGTACGTGCCCGCCGCCGAGGCGTCGGCCAAGTTCAGCACCAAGATCATCGAGCTGAATCTGCTTGGCCCATTGTCGGTTTCCCGGCACGCCAACGCCGTCATGCAGACCCAGGACTCCGGCGGCTCGATCGTCAACATCTCCAGCGTCAGCGGCAGGCGGCCAACACCCGGCACCGCGGCCTACGGCGCCGCCAAGGCCGGAATCGACAACCTGACCAGCACGCTGGCCGTCGAATGGGCACCGAAGGTCCGGGTGAACTCGGTGGTCGTGGGCATGGTCGAAACCGAGCAGTCCGAGCTGTTCTACGGCGACGCCGACTCGATCGCAGCGATCTCGAAGAACGTTCCCCTGGGCAGACTCGCCAAGCCGGCCGACGTCGGTTGGGCCGCAGCGTTTCTGGCGTCGGATGCGGCGTCGTACATCAGCGGTGCGTCGCTGGAGGTGCACGGCGGTGGTGAGCCGCCGCACTACCTGGCCACCACATCTGCCATCAAGTAATGCGCATCGAATAACCAAGGAGAACAACGGATATGGGATTGCTCGACGGCCGGGTGGTCATCGTCACGGGTGCCGGTGGCGGCATCGGGCGTGCGCACGCGTTGGCGTTCGCCGCTGAAGGTGCGCGTGTGGTGGTCAACGATATCGGCGTCGGGCTGGACGGCTCGCCGGCCGGCGGCGGCAGTGCCGCCCAGGCCGTGGTCGACGAGATCACCGCGGCCGGTGGCGAAGCCGTCACCAGCGGCGCCAACGTCGCCGACTGGGACGCTGCGGCGGGGCTGATCCAGACCGCGGTCGAATCCTTCGGCGGCTTGGACGTCCTGGTCAACAACGCGGGCATCGTCCGCGACCGGATGATGGCCAACACCAGCGAGGACGAGTTCGACGCCGTCATCGCCGTGCACCTCAAGGGGCACTTCGCCACCATGCGGCACGCGGCCGCCTACTGGCGCGCGCTGGTGA
>CAZDYH010000351.1:0-1701 GCA_964509355.1 uncultured Mycobacterium sp. | reverse complement strand
ATGAACGCGGACAGGGTGAGACCCGCCGGGCTGAACCAGTCCCAGCTGAAGTCGACACCGGTCTCCGAGGAGCCGGACCTCGCGAACGCCATCCCCGCGAAGATGAGCAGGATGACCATCTGGAACCCGACGAGGATGAACTGCACATGCTCGGTGGTGGTGATGCCCCGGTAGGAGACCCAGGTGGCGATGGCCAGGAACGCCACACAGGTCAGGACGTTGATCCCTTTGTTCTCCCACAGGCTGCCCACCGTCTCGTTGTTGAACAGGTCGCCGAAGAACTGGTAGAAGAACTGGACCGCGACGCCGGCCAGGTTGGACAGCACGATCGCGGTCGCGAGGATGGCGGCCCAACCGCCGATCCACCCCACGTAAGGGCCGAATGCCTTTGTTGTCCACGTGAAGGACGTGCCGCAGTCCGGCGCGACCTTGTTCAGCTCGCGGTACGCGTAGGCGGCGAAGAACATCGGCAGGAACCCGGCGATGATCACCACGGCCATCTTGGAACCGGCCTCGGCGACCAGGATGCCGAGGGTGGCGGTCAGGGCGTACGCGGGGGCGACCGAGGAGACGCCCAGGACGACACTGCCGAGGACACCGATGGAGTTTCGTGAGAGGCCCTTGTCCTGTAGGTCGGTTTCCGGAGCGTGGTGCGGGTCGTGTGCTTCGATACTCATGTTTTCCTCGCCAGGGATGTAGTCGGAGCGGTCACCTGACGAAGAACCATACCGCCGACGCGTGAGTCAGCCGGGTCCAATGAGAAAGATTGCGCTCCGCTGCCCGGGGCCGGATGTATTGTCGAAAAGCCCGCAGCGGCGAGAGGAAGGCGAGCGCCATGACCGAGGAGACTGACGTCCAACCCCATGGAGTGGTTGTCGGGGCGGACGGATCTGATCACGGTAAGGCAGCCCTCGTCTGGGCCGCCGACGCCGCGGTCGCATATGCCCTGCCCTTGACCGTGCTGTTCGCTCGGCCCGACGCCACGGGAGTACCCGAAGTGCTCGAGGAGCCCACCGGTGTGCTCGGCGACTCAGTGGCGTTGGCTCGCGTGCGTCACCCCGAGCTCGAGGTGCGCGCACTGCAGATGCCCGACTCGCCGGTGCAGGCACTGCTGGCCGCCGGTGAGTCGGCGGACGTCCTCGTGCTCGGCTCGCGTGGCATCGAAGGGTTCCGCGGGCTACTGGTGGGCTCGACGACCATGCACGTCGCGCCGTACGCACACTGCCCCGTCGTGGTGGTGCACTCGGGCAGAGAGGGCGGCGAGGAATCCGAGGGCGCCAAGGGCAACCCCGGTCAGGTCGTCCTCGGCTACGACGGCTCGCCCGCCTCGAACCGGGCGGCGGGTTTCGCGTTCCGGCACGCGGCGGCTGTCGGCTGCGGAGTCGTTGTGGTGACCGTTGAGCCGGGCCGGGGCGAGCCCGAGGCGCGTGAGGTGGACCCCACGAGCGCAGCCCCCGGTTCGGACACCGGCGCCTTCAGTTCACCAGTCATCGTCACCGCTGAGTCCTTTCCCGACGTCCCGGTGTCGTTCGTTGCCGGCACGGGTCGGCCCGCGGAGGTCCTCCTCGCGGAGGCGATCGGCGCCGAGTTGCTCGTAGTGGGCAGCCGGGGCAAGGGGGGCTTCTCCGGACTCGTCATCGGCTCGGTCGGCCAGAAGGTGCTGGCCCATGCTGCGTGCCCGGTGGCGATCCTGCACCCCGG
>CAZDYH010000350.1:0-1704 GCA_964509355.1 uncultured Mycobacterium sp. | reverse complement strand
GGGGTGAGGCTGCCGACCGCGCACGGCGCGAAGATGCGCCGCACCCCCAGCGCGCGCAACGCCCACATGTTGGCGCGATAGGGCACGACGTGCGCCGGGAACTCGTGGTTCAGGCCGTGCCGCGGCAGAAACGCCACCTCGTGCTCACCGACGGTGCCCACCGTGATCGACGCGCTGGGTGATCCATAGGGGGTACCGACGTTGATGCTGCGCGCGTCCGAATCGAAGAAGGTGTAGAAACCGGTACCGCCGATAACTCCGAGCATCCGACCATTGTGGGCCATGCGACGATTGCGCTCGTGGCCAGTTTCGCCCAATGGATTGAGGGCGCCCGCCCGCGAACGTTGCCCAACGCCTTCGGCCCGGTCATCGCGGGGACGGGCGCGGCGGCCTGGCTGGACGCGGCGGTGTGGTGGAAAGCGCTGCTGGCGCTGGTCGTCGCGGTCGCGCTGATCATCGGCGTCAACTACGCCAACGACTACTCCGACGGTATCCGCGGCACCGACGACGTGCGTGCCGGCCCGCTGCGTCTGGTGGGGTCGCGGCTGGCGACCCCGCGGTCGGTACTGGCCGCGGCGGTGGTGAGCCTGGCCGTCGGCGCGGTGGCGGGCCTGGTGCTGGCGGTCTACAGCGCGCCGTGGCTGATCGCCGTAGGGGCGGCGTGTATCGCCGGCGCCTGGCTCTACACCGGCGGGAAGAAGCCGTACGGCTACCAGGGCCTCGGCGAGGTCGCGGTGTTCGTGTTCTTCGGCCTGGTGGCGGTGCTGGGCACGCAGTACACGCAGGCGCTGCGGGTGGACTGGGTGGGTGTGGTGCTGGCGGTGGCCATCGGCTCGATGTCCTCGGCGGTGCTGGTGGCCAACAACCTGCGCGATATCCCGACCGACACCGGCTCCGGCAAGATCACACTGGCAGTGCGACTCGGCGACGGCCGGACCCGGCTGCTCTATCAGGCGCTGCTGGCGCTGGCCGGCGTGCTGACCCTGGTGCTGATGGCGGCAACCCCGTGGTGTGCGGTCGGCCTGGTGGCCGCGCCGCTCGCGGTGCGCGCCGCGCTGCCGGTACGCCGCGGCCGCGGCGGCAAAGAGCTGATCCCCGTGCTGCGCGACACCGGGCTGACCATGCTGGTGTGGTCCATTGCCGTCGCGGTCGCATTGGCGGTAGGCACCTGAGCGCGGCTGAGGACGGGTACGCCGCCTCTTACCCGCTGCTGCAGGGCAAGGACTACGGGGCACCGTCGCTGTTCGAGCCGGCGAACCTGCTGCGCGAAGCCCGCCGCCAGAGGAACCTTCCCGACATGCCCGTTCCGGCGGTCGGGCTGCTCGACCCCGACGGTGACATCGTCCGCCACCTCGCCCGGACCGGTCGCGGGCGCCGCCACCCCGGCTGGGCCTGCTACCACACCGAAATGTGGACGACCGATCTTGACGGGATCGAGATCGGGGTGGTCGGGATGGCGGTCGGGGCGCCGTTCGCGGTGCTCGTCGCCGAACAGCTGGCAGCGTCCGGCTGTCAGCTGGTGGTGAGCGTGACGTCGGCAGGCCAGATATCCCCGTTGGGTCGCCCGCCGTACTTTGTGCTGATCGGTCGGGCGCTGCGAGACGAAGGAACCAGCGTGCACTATGTGGCGCCGGCGCGGTGGAGCCACCTCGACGACACGATGCTCGCCCGCCTCGACGGGGCGTTCGATCACCTGGCCGAGCC
>CAZDYH010000349.1:0-1708 GCA_964509355.1 uncultured Mycobacterium sp. | reverse complement strand
CCGGCGTCACCTGACAGGATCAGGCGTGTGACCGAACGCATCGAGATCCAGCGCACCATCGCCGCACCGGCTGCCGCCATCTTCGCGGTGCTGTGCGATCCGCAAGGACACGTCGCCATCGATTCGTCCGGAATGCTGCAGGACGCCGACGGCGACCCGGTCACCGCGGTCGGTGACAGTTTCGTCGTACACATGGACCGCGAGGCGCTCAATGACTTTCCGCAACTGGGAAAGTACGACGTCACCGTCAGCATTCGCGATTTCGAGCCGGACCGCCTGATCTCCTGGACAATCCTGGGCCAGATCCGCCCGCAGATCGGCCATGTCTATGGCTACCGTCTCGAGCCGAACCCCGATGGCGACGGCACCCTGGTCACGTCGTTCTATGACTGGTCCGACATCGACGAGAAGTGGCGTGACGCCGGGATCTTCCCGGTGATCTCCGAACTCGCGCTGCGCGCCACCCTGGGCATCCTGGACCGCACCGTGCGCCGCGGCTACCCCAGGGGTTGACCACGCTGAGTTCCGTGATCAGGGAAGTGCAGCTGCCCGCGACAGGCGTCAGCGACGTTGATGTTGCCAGACGGTGGTGTTGGCATGGACATGGGCCGGGCGGCCGTGCCCGGGCAGCAGGTGGGCGACCGGCAGCTGCTCGAGTCGGTCGCGGGTGCGGTTCGCGCTGGCGGTGTCCACGGTTTCGGGCGTATGCCAGGCCCGCCGGCGGGCGGTAAGCACGGCGTCCCCGGACAACAGTGTCCGGGTGGCAGGGTTCCAGAAGGCGATGCTGTCGTCGGTGTGTCCTGCTGCGGGCACTACCGTCCAATCGGAGGCGCCGGGCAACGTGTCGCGTTCGGTGAGTCCGCCGGCAGGCGGTGGGCCCGTCCAGCGCATACCGGCCCTGGTACCGAAGCCTGCCAACCGGCTGCTGGTGACAAGCCCAGTGACGCCAGTCCAATCCAGCGGCTGATCAATCAGAGTCGGCCAGATCCGAGCGGTGTTACCTGGGGTGGGTGTCCGCGGACGCGTGCCCTTGAGATAGGTCAACGTCATCGCAGGCAGGTAAATCGGTGCCTGGTGGCGTTTCGCGAGCTCCGGAGCACCGCCGAGATGGTCACTGTGTCCGTGGGTGGCGACTATCGCCCGCAGGCGCCCCGATAGCCGTTCGAGGATCGGTGCCAGATCATCCGGCACAGCCGGCAGCCCAGCATCGACGACCACCGCGCCGCCATCACCGGTGCGGATGACGTAGCAGTTGAAGATCCATCGCGAAACCCGGGTGACACCGAGCTCGGGCATCGCATCGACAACCAGGCTCACCGGCACCGACCTCCGCCACCGACCGGACGGACCGTTCCTGTGTTGCCGCGTTGTGGCCGCGCGCTCCCGCGGTGGCGTCGGTCAGCCACTACCCACTGAGACTGCACCGAGTCATTGAACAGGTCGCCCACCCCGACAAATAGACCAGCCTCAGCCACGGCTTCGAACGTACGCGGTTTCAGCCTCAATATTCTCGGTACCGACTTCACATGATCCGCAAATTCGCAGATCTCTTGCGACCGCCACGAAGTTGCGGATGGCAGACGAGAATTGCAGTAATGTGGGTCGCAATAAGCCTTTAGAGCGGGCGCTACTCGGGATTGTTTCTTGGCACCTGAATTGCTGAAAATTGGCGGCTGTCGGCGCGGCTGGGAGTGGGGGGCGTATGGGC
>CAZDYH010000348.1:0-1745 GCA_964509355.1 uncultured Mycobacterium sp. | reverse complement strand
CCGCTCACCAGCGGCAGCAAGGGGCTGCACCTGTACGCGCCGCTCGACAAGCCGATCGGCTCCCAGGGCGCCGTCACGCTGGCCAAGCGGGTGGCCCAGCAGTTGGAGCAGGCGATGCCGAAGCTGGTCACGTCCACGATGACCAAGAGTGTGCGGGCCGGCAGGGTGTTCCTCGACTGGAGCCAGAACAGCGGCTCGAAGACCACGATCGCGCCGTACTCGCTGCGCGGACGCGATCAGCCCACCGTCGCCGCACCGCGCACCTGGGCGGAACTCGACGATCCCGGGCTGCGGCATCTGCGCTACGACGAGGTGCTGGAGCGGGTCGCCCGCGATGGCGATCTGCTGGCGGCGCTGGATCAGAGCTTCCCGGTTGAAGACCGGCTGACCGAATATCGCAACATGCGCGATTCGTCGAAGACGCCGGAACCGGTCCCGAGCGCGAAACCGCCTGCCGCACAGGGTAATCGCTTCGTCATTCAGGAGCACCACGCCCGACGGCTGCACTACGACTTCCGGCTGGAGCATGACGGCGTGCTGGTGTCCTGGGCGGTGCCGAAGAACCTGCCCGACACTCCGTCGGTCAATCACCTCGCCGTGCGCACCGAGGATCATCCGCTGGAGTACGCGACCTTCGAGGGCACCATCCCGAAGGGGGAGTACGGCGCCGGCAAGGTCGTCATCTGGGACTCCGGCAGCTATGAGGCCGAGAAGTTCCGTGACGACGAGGTGATCGTCACGCTGTCCGGCAAACGAATCTCCGGGCGATACGCCCTGATCCAGACCAACGGTGACCAGTGGCTGGCCCACCGGATGAAGGACCAGCAGTCCCCAGCGGATCTGGCGCCGATGCTCGCCACGCACGGCTCGGTGCAGAAGCTGACGGCCGACCAGTACGCCTTCGAAGGCAAATGGGACGGCTACCGACTGCTTGTCGAGGCTGACCACGGCACCCTGCGGCTGCGATTTCGCAGCGGTCGCGACGTCACCCGCGAGTACCCGCAGTTGGCGGCGCTGGGCGCAGAACTGGCCGATCACCACGTGGTGCTCGACGGTGAGATCGTCGCCCTCGACGAGTCCGGTGTGCCGAGCTTCGCCGAGATGCAGAACCGTGTTCGCGCCACCCGTATCGAGTTCTGGGCGTTCGATCTGCTCTACATCGACGGCCGGTCGCTGCTGCGGGCGACATACCGCGACCGGCGGCGCCTGCTGGAGACACTGGCTGAGGGCGGCGGGATCATCGTCCGTGACCTGTTGCCCGGCGACGGCGCGGAGGCGCTGGAGTATTCCCGCCAGCATCGTTGGGAAGGCGTCGTCGCCAAGAAATGGGACTCCACCTACCAGCCGGGCCGGCGGTCGGCGTCGTGGATCAAGGACAAGAACTGGAACAGCCAGGAGATCGTCATCGGCGGCTGGCGCGAGGGCGCCGGTGGCCGCACCAGCGGCATCGGCGCGCTGCTGATGGGAATACCTGCCGAGAACGGTCTGCACTTCGCCGGGCGGGTCGGTACCGGTTTCAGCGAGAAGGAACTGAGCCGCCTGAGGGATATCCTCGAGCCGCTGCACACCGACGAATCCCCTTTCGATGCACCGCTTTCCACCCAGGACGCCAAGGGCGTGACGTTCGTCGAGCCGACGCTGGTCGGGGAGGTGCGGTATGCCGAACGCACCGGTGACGGCCGGCTGCGCCACCCCAGCTGGCGCGGCCTCCGGCCGGACAAGACGCCCGACGAGGTGGTGTGGGA
>CAZDYH010000347.1:0-1747 GCA_964509355.1 uncultured Mycobacterium sp. | reverse complement strand
TCAGCGCGATGCCGGTGGCGTCGAAGTGGTCGATGTGGTCGGTCACCACGTCGGCACGGCCTTGACGGATCGCCACGTAGAGGTCTGCGTCCGGTATCAGGCACATCCGCTGGTCCCACGGGTTGTACCGCGGTTTGAAGTGGGTGTCGACGTCGTATCCCTCGGGCAGGTTGTCCACGGCGGTCTTCCGCAGCGTGCGTTTGACCAGTTGCGGTGCCTTGCGGGACATCAGGTAGAGGAACGCACTGAACAGTTCGTTGCGCCAGCGGACCACCGTGTTGGACAGCCTGCGCGGCAACACCTTACGGATGGCCTCGGTGATCTGGTCGACCCTCGGTCGCGAGATCAGGTACGTCGGCGAGCGCTGCAGCATCGTGACCTTCTCGGCCTGTTCCGCCAGGGACGGAATCAGGGTCATCGCGGTGGCGCCGCTGCCGATCACCACCACCTTCTTGCCGGCGTAGTCGAGATCTTCGGGCCAGTGCTGCGGGTGTACGACCTGTCCGCCGAACTGCTCGATACCGGGGAAGTCCGGGGTGTAGCCCTCGTCGTAGTTGTAGTAGCCGGTGCCGAAGAAGACGAAGCGGGTGCGGTAGGTCTTCGCGTGCCCGTTCTGCTGTACCTGCAGCGTCCAGGTGTCGGTCGACGAATCCCAGTCCGCCGACAGGACGTGGGTGCGGAAGCGGATGTGTTCGTCGATGCGGTACCTGTGCGCCGCGTCGGTCAGATACTCGCGGATGTGCCCGCCGTCGGCGATGGTCTCTTCCCGGGTCCACGGTTCGTACGGAAGGCTCAGGGTGAAGATGTCGCTGTCGGACCGGACACCGGGGTAGCGGAACAGGTCCCAGGTCCCGCCGATACGTTCGCGGCGCTCGAGCACGGCATAGCTGAGGCCGGGGTTGCGCTCCTTGATCCGGTAGGCCGCGCCGATGCCGGAGATGCCGGCGCCGACGATGATGACGTCGAAGTACTCGACGTCGTCGGGGGCGCGTTCGGCGGTCTCGGCGGCATCCTTGGGTGTCACGGTCATCGCGAACCTCGCTTTTCCGGGGCGGCTGTGGTCCCCGCCAACACGATATGCGGTAGACGGGCTGTCGGTCAGCGGTAGTTGACGAACTGCAGCGCGACCCCGACGTCGGACTGTTTCAGCAGGGCGATGACGGTCTGCAGATCGTCGCGCTTCTTGCTCGAGACCCGGACTTCCTCGCCCTGGATCTGCGTCTTGACGCCCTTGGGGCCCTCGTCGCGGATGATCTTGGTGATCTTCTTGGCGTTCTCGCTGCTGATCCCCTGCACCAGTGCGCCGGTGACCTTGTAGGTCTTGCCCGACGCGGTCGGCTCGCCGGCGTCGAAGGCCTTCATGCTGATATCGCGGCGGATCAGCTTCTCCTTGAAGACCTCGACGGCGGCCTTGACGCGCTCCTCGGTGGACGAGGTCAGCACGATGGACTCATCGCCCTGCCAGGCGATGGTGGTGTCGGTGCCGCGGAAGTCGAAGCGGGTGGACAGCTCCTTGGCCGCCTGGTTGAGCGCGTTGTCGACCTCCTGGCGGTCGACCTTGCTGACGATGTCGAACGATGAATCCGCCATGGGATCCGTCCCCTCTCCTGCGTGCTGGCCGTTTTCGTCTTGGGTACATCCTCGTTGTACCCTGCTAGTCGCACCAAACCGGCTCACCCGGTGAGGCGCAATCCAGGCAGGTTGCCCGAGCGGCCAATGGGAGCGGACTGTAAATCCGTCGGCTAAC
>CAZDYH010000346.1:0-1758 GCA_964509355.1 uncultured Mycobacterium sp. | reverse complement strand
GTCGTAGTAGCGGAACCACACCGGCGGCTTCCCATCGCTCGGACACTTGGGTACGTCCAACTGGTATGCGTCGTCCCTGCGGGTGGTGGTGAAGGTGCGGTCCCCCACGATACTGATCGCATCGCCCTGCGGGGTGATGCAGACCGCCGCCTGATTCGCGTTCGTCACCTCCAACTGCGGTAGGTCACAAAGCTTCGCCAGGTATGAGCCGTCGCGGGCGGGTTCCGACTGCGGCGCTCGAGAGGAACAGCTCAAGAGCGACAGGGTCAAGGCTGAAATCGTGATGATACTGAAAGTGGTAGTGGCAGTTAACGAGCGCATCAGGGCTCCTTCGGTCTATGAAGTGTTGCGCTCTCGCCAATAGTTAGCTGCCATTCCACGTAACTGGCATGAGTCCAGATCCGGACAGTTGAATACCGCTCTGAGGCCGGGCACCGTAAACGGGCGTCCCAAGGCAGTAGACGCCGAACAATGAGTGACCGTCGCGGTGCGCCGGATGGGTCTGGGTGACATTAAGCGCCGCGGTTAACTCTCAATGATTGCCAACGAATTCACTGGTCTGCCACGAATTGCGACAAGCCCGCCACTGACTACCAACAGTATGCCCAGGATTACGAATAGCGTCGGCGGCCGATCCCAAACGGCCCAGTCGATTAATGCCGTGAAGACAATTGTTGCATAGATGAACGGGCCGAGCTTGACCGACGAAGCGTAGCGGTATGCGAGCACGATGAAGACCTGGGCGAGAAGCTGCGAAAATCCGATACCGATCAAGTAAATCCAGGCCCGTGGCACAACCGGTTGCCATTCGACCGCTGCGATGGGAGCGACCATGGCGGTGGAAAGAAGGAAGTAGTAAAAGAGAATTCTCGGCATCGGCTCGGTCGCTCCGAGCCAGCGGACGGACATCAGCGCGATCGCGAGAAGAAGGGCACCGGCCAGCGCGAACAGGGTGCCGACGTTGAATTGGTTGTGTTGGGGCTGTAGAACGAGTACTACACCGGCAAAGCCGACAGCGGCGCCGATCCAGGTTGCCGTCGACGATTTCTGCCGAAACACCGCCCAGGCGATGACGGGCATCCACAAGGGAGCGCTGAAGGTCAGCAGGATCGCGTTGGTCAGCGGCATCATAGTGATTGCGAGAAACAGGGCGTACCAGCAGGCAGTTCCGGTCGCGGCACGCAATATATGGAGGCCGATTTTCTCGGTTCGTAGCGACGCCCAGCCGCCGTGGACTGCGACCGGAAGAATGAACAGAAAAGAGATCAGGTTCTGGAACAGCACAACGACCGCGGTCGACGTGAGTGGAGCTGCTGCTTTTCCCAGGGCGCTCATCACCGCGACGCAAAGGAACGACAGGGTGGTTAGAACTGCACCTAAGGCCAAGTTCTCCGGTTTGTGACCTATCCCGGTATTGGGCATCTCGCCTCCCGAAATCACGGATCGACGCCGGCGACGCGGGCCCTCGCTACTACCGGGGTTCCTGCGTCATCGTAGTCATCCGAACCAGCCATCACGTGTCGAATGTCCGAGGTTGATCGACTCGTTGAAACCAGCCTACGAAGCACACAAAGGCAGACTGCCGTCGAGATTATCGAAGAAGTGGGGGTCACGCCGGTCGCAGGCGCCTAGATTCGAGAGGCTCGACCGCGTACCTAACCCAGCGCAATCAGGCACCCCGTCTTGGGTTGCCGGCGCGATGCTCGGCAGGAGTGTGGCTTGTGAGCCGTTGGTTGGTGAGTAACGTCCCGGCGTGGC
>CAZDYH010000345.1:0-1790 GCA_964509355.1 uncultured Mycobacterium sp. | reverse complement strand
CGTCTCGACGATCGGTGCGTTCATTCTCGGCGTTTCGATGATCCCGTTCGTGTGGAACGTGTTCAAGAGCTGGCGTTATGGCGAGGTGGTGACCGTCGACGACCCGTGGGGCCACGGCAACTCGCTGGAATGGGCCACCAGCTGCCCACCGCCGCGGCACAACTTCACCGAGCTGCCGCGGATTCGCTCGGAGCGTCCGGCGTTCGAGCTGCACTATCCGCATATGGCGGAGCGGATGCGTGCGGAGGCGCACGTGGGCCGCGACCATGATGTCGTGGTGCCGGTCCGACATTGGTGAGGAAGGCCCGGCTGCGATGGGGAAATTAGCTCCCGGCGTGGCGGTGCGCCGGCGCTCGGCTCGTTTGGCTGGCAGCCGGGGGTGACCATACCCAAGGTGTCGGTGTTGATCACCGTCACCGGTGTCGATCAGCCAGGTGTGACGTCGGCGCTCTTCGAGGTGCTTTCCCGGCACAAGGTCGAGCTTCTCAACGTCGAACAGGTCGTGATCCGGGGCCGACTAACGCTCGGTGTGCTGGTGTCCTGCACGCCGGAGGTGGCAGCGGAGGCGACATTCGGCGCCGAAGTCGAAGCCGCGATCCACCGGGTTGGGCTGGAAGTCACGATCGAGCGCAGCTACGACTCGGCCGTTCTCCGCGAGCCGTCCACGCACACCATCGTGGTGCTGGGCCGGCCCATCACCGCCGCAGCGTTCGGCGTACTCGCGCGGGAGGCCGCCGCCCTGGGCGTCAACATCGACACCATCCGCGGCGTCTCCGACTACCCGGTAACCGGTCTGGAGCTGCGCGTCTCGGTGCCACCTGGTGCCGGAGCACAGCTGCAGACCGCGATGGCGCGGGTCGCCGTAGACGAAGGTGTCGACGTGGCGCTGGAGGACTACAGCCTGTCGCGGCGCGCCAAGCGGCTGATCGTGTTCGACGTCGACTCGACCCTGATCCAGGGCGAAGTCATCGAAATGCTGGCCGCGCGGGTGGGAGCCCAGGACACCGTGGCGGCGATCACCGAGGCCGCGATGCGCGGCGAGCTGGACTTCGCCGAGTCACTCCACCGGCGGGTGGCCACGCTGGCGGGCCTGCCCGCCGAGGTGCTCGACGAAGTCGCCGAAGAACTGGAGCTCACGCCCGGCGCCCGGACCACGCTGCGCACGCTGCGCCGGCTCGGTTACCACTGCGGTGTGGTCTCCGGTGGCTTCCGCCAGGTCATCGAACCGCTGGCGCACGAGCTGATGCTGGACTTCGTCGCGGCCAACGAACTGGAGATCGTCGACGGCAAGCTGACCGGCCGGGTGCTCGGGCCGGTCATCGACCGGCCCGGCAAGGCCAAGGCGCTGCGGGACTTCGCCCAGCAGGCCGGCGTCCCGATGGAGCAGACCGTGGCCGTCGGCGACGGCGCCAACGACATGGACATGCTCGCCGCGGCGGGGCTGGGCGTGGCGTTCAACGCCAAGCCCGCGCTGCGCGAGGTCGCCGACGCCTCGCTGAGCCACCCCTACCTGGACACGGTGCTGTTCATCCTCGGTGTGACACGCGGCGAGATCGAGGCAGCCGACGCCGTCGACGGCACGCTGCGGCGTGTCGAGATCCCGTCCGCGTAGGTCGCTTCAGATGACGACGGCGCCGGGTTTGCGTGCCGTTGCCCCGGTGACCGCGAGCCACGCGCGCGCCAGCAGCTCAACGGCTTCCGTCAGCTGCTCCTCGGGCAAGGTGTAGGGCACCCGCAGAAAACGCTCCAGCGTGCCGTCCACCCCGAACCTCGGGCCGGGCGGTATGTCC
>CAZDYH010000344.1:0-1853 GCA_964509355.1 uncultured Mycobacterium sp. | reverse complement strand
GCGCAGCGGCAGGTCGGCGACGTCGCGCACGGCGAGCCTGGGCGCCTTGCTCACCGGGGCACCTTAACCGCACCCACGAAACTGGACACGAGCGACGCCGCGGGCCTGTCCCCACAACGGACTGCTCGTCGGGCGCTCGACACGCGGAAGAAATGCCCGGTGCTGCTGTCGGTACGTTTCGCGTTTCGTGTGCCCAACGCGGGGCGGGCTCAAGTGGTCGCTGCAAGACCTGAGTTGTTTCTGAGTTGTTTAGGGGTGTTCTTCGATGCCGTTTCGGAAGCAGGGTTGCAAACTGGGGTCGGTCCGGGCGGGTGATTCCCAGCCACTGGGCGCGCCGTGCGAGGCCGCCAGCGGACGGGCCGGCACGTTCGTCGGGCACCGCCGTTGCAGGGGTGAAACGGCGCATATCACGCCGCTCGCGATCACGCAGACGGCTCGCCGCTCGTCGGGGGTGAACCGCGTGATTGGTCACCTGGCCATCCTAGGGACCGCCTCACCCGGGTGCGGTGCGATAACGACGCGCCCAGTCCGGCGTTTCGCGGGGGGCCCACCCGCTACTCTGATTCCCGGTGCGGCAGCGTCGCCGTACCGGCGAGGAGTGCTCATGTCAGCGTCTCGAGCGGCCGCTATCAGCGGCCCCAAACTGCCGCGCAGCCGAACCGTCGACGTGCGTGCGGCTGATGGCACCCGGCTGCACACCGAAGTCTTCGGCCCCGACGACGGCTACCCGATCGTGTTAGCCCACGGCATCACCTGCGCCATCCAAGTCTGGCACGAGCAGATCAACGACCTCTCCCGCGATTACCGGGTCATCGCCTACGACCACCGCGGACACGGTCGCAGTGGGCTCCCGCCGCGGTCCGGCTACTGCCTCGGCCACCTGGCCGGCGACCTGGACGCAGTCCTGGCGACCACGCTGCGCCCGGGGGAGCGGGCCGTCATCGCCGGGCACTCGATGGGCGGCATCGCGATCAGCTCCTGGGCCGAACGCCACCCCGACAAGGTCGGCGAGCGGGCCGACGCCGTGGCCCTGATCAACACGACCATCGGCGACCTGCTGGAAGAGATGAAGCTTCTGCGTGTCCCGGCCATGCTGGCCGCCAGCCGGGCGCAGGCCGCGCGCAGGATGATCAAGGCGTTCGGCGGGGCCCCGCTGTTCCGCGGTGCCCAGCCCGGCAGCCGTCGCTTCGTGGCGATGATGGCCGTCGGAGCCGACGCCGATCCGACGATCGCGGACTTCGTGCATGACCTGTTCGCCGCCACCCCGCCCGCGGGCCGCGGTGCCTGGGCCCGGGTTCTCGTCGACGAGATGGGTCCCCGTCACATCGACCTGACGGGCCTGACCGTGCCCACCCTGGTGATCGGCAGCAAGAAGGACCGGCTGCTGCCGATGTGCCAGGCCCGCAAGATCGCCGAGGCCGCCCCGAACCTCGTCGGGCTGGTGGAGATGCCCGGCGGTCACTGCGCGATCCTCGAACACCCCGACGCCGTCAATCGGCACCTGCGCGCACTCGTCGAATCTGCGATCGCCGAGCGGCGCATCAGCTCCTGAGGGCCGCGGCCACCTGGGCCGCGGCACGCTCGGGGGTAGCGCAATCCGGTGCCTTGAGCCGACTCTACAAGTCTGTGACCTGCTGTGGTTCTGTCGGGCTGACAGGACTTGAACCTGCGACCACTTGACCCCGGTTACATCAGGTACGTTCGCGGGTGGCCGTGGGTAACCGGTTTTCGCAGGTCAAGACAGATGCGGCTCATGTTGCTTCAGCAGCTGAACACCCGCCTCGGCCCGAGAAAACTTCCAGGCTGCTTACGCGGGTTTGATTCCCGTCACTGGCCAGGTTCTGATGTGGCAG
>CAZDYH010000343.1:0-1867 GCA_964509355.1 uncultured Mycobacterium sp. | reverse complement strand
CCTAGGAGGCCGCTGAACAAGGCGGTTTCTGGGGACTGGCAGCCGCGTGGGCCAGGAAGCGAATATCGCGTGCAGGCGCTGGTGAAGGCGGATCGTGCGGGAACGGCTGTCCGGTCGGTGACAGAGGCGGCGTCGGCGGCCGGTGGAGGGTCGGCCAGAGGTCGGTGACGGCATCGTTTTGACGCCGGTGAGCCGCCTTGTTCAGGTGGTCTGCGGCACCAAGGCCCAGATTCCTGTCGTGCGGGTGAGGCCGCGGCCGACGAGGTTACGCAGGTTGAGCCCGGCGGTGCGGCGGGTGAGCCATGCGTGGTTCTTGTCGGTGCCGCGATAGCGCAGTTTCAGGCGACGGCCGCCGCGGCTGGCGATCTGGGAGACGACGCGTTCCACGTTGGGCCGGTTCATCCGGTACTTCTCCCGCAGGTCGGGTTTGTCGGTCCAGTCGCGGCGAGCCCGGCGGAGCAGGTCGTCACGCTCGTGCAGGTTGATGGTGCGGCCGGTCTTGGAGGTGGTGCAGCGCGCGGCGAGCGGGCAGTTGCGGCACAGTGCGCCGAACACCGCGTGACGGGCCTTGGTGATGGGACGGGTGTTGCCGGCCGGGCAGGTCACGGTGGCGGCGGCCTCGTCGACGGTGAAGTCGTCCACGGTGAATCCACCCGCGACCGCAGCAGGGATCGGCCGGGGCTTGATCACCGCGTCGTGTCCGGCGTCGTGGATCGCGCCCCGCAGATCCCCTGTGCCGTAAGCGCAATCGCCGTACCACTCCGGCGTGCGCGCCTTACTGTCGCCGGTGCCGCCGTCGGCGGCGACGAACTTCTCCGCCACCGCTGGATCGGAGTTCTCCGTGCCGGCGGCCTTGGTGAGCGCCTCGTCGGTGATGATCCCCGTCTCCGGCTCGGCCACCACATGCGCCCGAAACCCGTCGCAGCGTGCCTCCGACGACTTGCGGGTGTGCCGGGCGTCGGGGTCCACCGTCGATATCACCCGGTCGGGGGCCACCTTGCGGGCGATCCGCCACCGCCCGTCGGTGCCGTCGGATCCCTCGGCGGGTTCGACATCCTGGCCGGCGACCAACGCCAGCAACCCCACTGCCGCGGCCACCGGCTCCTCGGCCTCGTCCGGATCAACGGCGAGCGCCTCCAGCAGCGCATCCGCATCGTTGACCAACGCCGAGACCAGCGCATCCTTCGCGCCGGGCTCATCCCAGTCGATCGACGGCTTACCGGGGCGGCTGTAGTCGTGACCGGTGCACACCGCCACGATCTGCTCGGCGGCACCGGGCACGATCCGCCCGACCCGCCGGATCGCCGAGATGAGCTGGGTGATGGTGTCCTGGGTGGCGACTGCGTCGGCCAGGATGGTGGAATCCACCGCGCGTTTGCGGCGCTCACCCAGGAGTCCGGTCTCGGCGACCACCCTGCGCACCGCCTCGTTGATCCGGTGCGGCCGCTGCGACTTGGCCAGCCGTCTACGCCAGTACACCAGTGTGGTCGGGTCGAATCCGTTGTGGTCCAACGCCATTCCGGTCGCGACCTTCCACCGCAGATCGCACCGGGCTGCTTCGGCGGTTTCACGGTCGGACAGGTCATGCAGGGTCTGCAGCACCAAGATCGAGGCCATCACCGACGCCGGGATCGACGGCCGTCCCCGCGCCGAGGGGAACAGGTCCTCGAACTCCTTGTCACAGAACAAGTCCTGGCGATGCGCGGCCAGGAACGCAAACATAGTGCCCTCCGGCACTAGATGACCGACCAGAGCCTGCGCATCCAGCAGTTCCCGATCCGCCCGCTCCACACCCAGCATGAACATATTTTCCCAGTTCAGGCCGATATTCCGCCGAGGCGCGCCGATTATTCAGCGGCCTCCTAGG
>CAZDYH010000342.1:0-1872 GCA_964509355.1 uncultured Mycobacterium sp. | reverse complement strand
CAGGTTCAGCCGGGTGAGCAGCGACTCCAGCGTGGCCCCGTTGAACCGGCGCATCAACTCGTCGCCCAGCGACAGGTAGAAACGCGACTCCCCAGGGTCGCCCTGGCGCCCCGAGCGGCCGCGCAGCTGGTTGTCGATACGACGTGACTCGTGGCGTTCGGTGCCCAGTACGTACAGGCCGCCGACGGCGATGACGTCCTCGGCTTCTTCGGCGGCCTCTGCCTTGACCTCCGGCAGCACACTGTGCCAGGCCTGCTCGTACTCGTCGGGCGTCTCAACCGGGTCGAGCCCCTGGTCACGCAGCCGCTTGTCGGCGAGGAAGTCGACGTTGCCGCCGAGCACGACGTCGGTGCCACGACCCGCCATGTTGGTGGCGACCGTGATGGCGCCGAGCCGGCCGGCCTCGGCGATGATGCCGGCTTCCTGCTCGTGGTACTTCGCGTTGAGCACGTTGTGCGGGATGCGCCGCTTGGTGAACTGACGCGACAGGTACTCCGAGCGCTCGACGCTGGTGGTACCGATCAGGACGGGCTGGCCCTTGTCGTAGCGCTCGGAGACGTCGTCGACGACGGCGATGTACTTGGCTTCCTCGGTCTTGTAGATGAGGTCGGACTGGTCGGTGCGGATCATGTCCTTGTTGGTGGGGATGGACACCACACCGAGCTTGTAGATCTCGTGCAGCTCGGCCGCCTCGGTCTGGGCGGTGCCGGTCATGCCGGCGAGCTTGTCGTAGAGCCGGAAGTAGTTCTGCAGCGTGATCGTGGCCAGCGTCTGGTTCTCGGCCTTGATCTCGACGTTCTCCTTGGCCTCGATGGCCTGGTGCATGCCCTCGTTGTAGCGGCGCCCGATCAGCACGCGGCCGGTGAACTCGTCGACGATCAGCACCTCGCCGTTGCGGACGATGTAGTCCTTGTCGCGGTTGAACAGCTCCTTGGCCTTCAGCGCGTTGTTCAGATAGCTGACCAGCGGCGAGTTGGCGGCCTCGTAGAGGTTGTCGATACCGAGCTGGTCCTCGACGAACTCCACGCCGAGCTCGTGCACGCCGATCGTGCGCTTGCGCAGGTCGACCTCGTAATGGGTGTCCTTCTCCATCAGCGGGGCCAGCCGGGCGAACTCGCTGTACCAGTTCGAGGCGCCGTCGGCGGGGCCGGAGATGATCAGCGGGGTGCGGGCTTCGTCGATCAGGATGGAGTCGACCTCGTCGACGATCGCGTAGCTGTGGCCGCGCTGGACCAGATCGTCCATCGACTGGGCCATGTTGTCGCGCAGGTAGTCGAAGCCGAACTCGTTGTTGGTGCCGTAGGTGATGTCGGCGTGGTACGCCACGCGACGCTGGTCGGGGGTCATTCCGGACAGGATGACCCCGACGTCGAGGCCGAGGAACCGGTGCACGCGGCCCATCCACTCGCTGTCGCGTTTGGCCAGGTAGTCGTTGACGGTGACGATGTGCACACCCTTGCCGCCGAGGGCGTTGAGATAGGCGGGCAGCACGCAGGTCAGGGTCTTGCCCTCGCCGGTCTTCATCTCGGCGACGCTGCCGAAGTGCAGCGCCGCACCGCCCATCAGCTGGACGTCGAACGGACGCTGGCTCAGTACCCGCCAGGCCGCCTCGCGGGCCACGGCGAACGCCTCGGGCAGCAGGTCGTCGAGCTCTTCGCCGCCGGCGACCCGCTTGCGGAACTCGTCGGTCTTGGCCCGCAGTTCGGCGTCGGTGAGCTTCCCGACGTCATCGGACAGGGTGTTGACGTAGTCCGCCACCCCCCTGAGGCGCTTGACCATGCGACCTTCACCAAGGCGCAACAACTTCGACAGCACAGCTATGCCCCCT
This sequence comes from uncultured Mycobacterium sp., assembly GCA_964509355.1. Lineage (GTDB taxonomy): Bacteria > Actinomycetota > Actinomycetes > Mycobacteriales > Mycobacteriaceae > Mycobacterium. The sequence goes on along the minus strand of CAZDYH010000342.1, from coordinate 44 downwards.
GCGGATAGGAGTCTCTGGTCTGGTCCATCCTAGGTGACGCCGAG
>CAZDYH010000341.1:0-1873 GCA_964509355.1 uncultured Mycobacterium sp. | reverse complement strand
CCTCGATCTTCGACCGCAGGATCGAGTCGTGCCGCGCCAACGCCGATCGCATCGCCTCCGGCGCCGACTCCCACAACCCCGTCGAACCCTCGATGTCGGTGAACAAGAACGTCACCGTCCCCGAAGGCACACCCATCGTCAAACTCTCCCACATCACCCCGGCGATCGCTTCACGTATGGCAAGCCCTCCGCGAGATCCTCGGCTTCGACAAGCGAATCCGGTTGGCAGACCGAGGGTTTCCAACTCAATCTCCCTAATAGGTCTTGGGTATCGACCCCTGTGTTCGTCCCGATGAGTAACACATCACGCAAGATGAGAGTCGAAGAGCAATAGCAGCGACTAGATGAAACGGATATGATGAAAGCGCCTGCGTTACTTGATTTTTGGAATCGTGAAGCCGACATGCGCTTGGTATGGAACTTGTCCAAAGAAGGCCTGTAGCGTATTTCCGTCTCGCCATTGGGTAAGTGCCTGGAGTCGGCGTGGACGGGGTTACACCAGACGCTTCTTTGTATTCCAGGTCCTACCACAGGCCACTCGCGCTGCTGAGTATGTCGTCGGTGGGGTTCGGCGGCACCATTCGCGCGCCGCCGGGACCGCGGGCGAGGTCAACCGTTCCATACCGACGCTGTCGCAGACGAGGGGTCGTTTGGCCCTTCCGCACAAGGATTTCGCGACCGACCCTGACAACGAGCCTCGGAGGAGTGGTGTGATGGGGTCGGTCAGGACCCGGTCCGCGGCCTCCGCCGCCTCGATGGTGCGTGGTCCTGAAGGGAGCGTCATCATGCTGGAACTGATCGTTCGGAAGCCGGAAGGTCTGGCTAAAACGACGCCGTTGCTCTTCGTGCATGGGGCCTGGGCCGCGGCGTGGTGTTGGGACGAGTTCTTCCTGCCCTACTTCGCCGACCACGGGTACGCCTGCTATGCCCCCAGCCTGCGCGGACACGGCGGAAGCCATGGTCGTGAACGTCTGCGCTGGACACGGTTGCAGGAGTACGTAGACGATGTCGCCGAGACGGTGGCGCAACTACCGACCGAGCCGATTCTGATCGGACATTCGATGGGTGGCTTCCTGGTCCAGAAATACCTGGAACAGCACACGGCCGCCGGGGCCATCCTCCTCGCGCCCATCCCGCCCACCGGCGCACTCCGGGCCACGCTGCACATCCTGCGCCACCACCCCATGCCGTTCGTCAAGGGAAACATCTCATTGAGCCTGGCCCCGCTCGTTGCCACCCCGGAACTGGCTCGGGATCTATTCTTTGACGCGTCCATGCCCGGCGAGCAGGTCAAGACCTATCAGCAGCGGCTCCAGGATGAGTCCTACCTGGCTTTCCTTGATCTGGTCGCCCTCGATCTGGTCAAGAGCAAGAAGGTCAACCGCGTGCCGATGCTGGTACTTGGGGCCGAGAACGACACCCTGGTCTCGCAACGACAGATGCGCCGCACCGCGGCGGTATACGGCACCCAAGCAGCGTTCTTCCCCGACATGGGCCACGACATGATCCTGGAAACGGGTTGGCAGGCTGTGGCCGAACGCATGGTCGGCTGGCTCCAAGAGACGTTCCCGGCCTCCTCATCGACGCCGACCACCCCACCGGTGTGATCACACCAGGCTGCGGGTGCTCGAAAGACGGTCGCCACCCTGATCGATCGTGAGCGGCGCAATCACATGCATCCGCCCAGCTCGGGCACTCGGGTACTGCGGTCACCCATAAGCAGTACATCGAGAAGGCGGCGGAGGCACCCTGACCTGACAGCCGTCCTCAACCAGCTGGGATGAAAGCTCAGTCCGATGTGATCGTCGAAACTCCTGCATGCCATCACAAGTCACCGACCCGGTAGACCGGGTGCAGCGAGGTCATCGGGTCC
>CAZDYH010000340.1:0-1875 GCA_964509355.1 uncultured Mycobacterium sp. | reverse complement strand
AACCGCAGAATCGCCGAAGAGATGTGCATGTCGGTGCGGACGGTGGAAGGCCACCTCTACCGCGCGTCGCAAAGATCGGGGGCAAACGGCCGCGACCAACTCGCTTCGCTGCTGAGCGAGTTCGATGACGGACCATCCTGAGCCTCACCGCGGGGGTAGAAGCCATCGTGGCCAACGTGGCTGTCCTGCTGAGACTTTCACGGTTCCATCGCTCGTCCTGTGCCTTTCACATAGGGCAGTGGTGTGAGACTTCGTCTGCCGCCGAAAGGTATTGTGGCACAGCGACAAAAGGACAGCATGCCGCCACGGCGTGCTGTTGGCTCAGACTCGGACGATGGTTAGGTCGGCAGCGCCGTCAAGGGCTTCGAAGTCATCGTCCTGGGTGATAACCGGCAGGCCTCGTGACGCGGCGATCGCTGCGATCCAAAGGTCGTTGATTCGGACTCGCCGGCCGGTTTCGGCGAGGTAGACGCGCAGCCGCGCCCACGTTCGGGCGGCCTGCTCGTCGACGGGCAGGGTTTCCATGTCGGCAACGGCTTCGAGGGTGGCGAGTCGTTGCGCGCGGATGTCGGAGTTGGCGGCGACAAGCACACCGGCGTTGAGTTCGGCGAGGGTGATGACGGTGGTGGCGACTTCGTCGGGGATCGCCGATGTGTCGAGTTGTCGGCCGCTTTCGGTCGCAATGAAGACGGATGTGTCGAGCAGTCCTGCCGGGTGTGAATTGCTCATCGGAGAGGGCCGAGATCGTCAGTGGTGTCGCCAGCCAGGATGGCGAGATCATCGCGCATGCCCGGATCGGCTTGGGCACTCTGCAATCGGGCCAGGAGTTCTGCTCTGGTGAGCCAACGGCGACGGCGCGGGCGCACCGGGGTGAGTGCGGCGACGGGCCGACCCTTGACGGTGATAGTGATGTCCTCTCCGGCTTGCACGCGGCGGAGAACGGCAGCCGTGTCGTTGCGCAGATCACGTGACGCCACTTCGGACATGCTACGAGTGTAGCACCTCTGTAGCATCCTAGGCGAGGCATGGAGCCGACGTAACCACGTCGCTTAGTTGGGAATCGAAGCTGAGTCGCACCGCCTCAGTTGCTCAGAGGTGTTTCGTCAAAGGGTTAATGCTGAAAACCAGAGGGATTGCCTGACTGCTCTACGACGTCACTATGCACAGTGGCTGCGGACGCAGTTCCGACGCGCGCCGCTCAAAGCGGCAGAGCGCCCTCGGCCCGAGCGCTGTCTTCGGGGGTGCGCGGGGTGCGCGACATCAGCGGCCTGTCAGCGCGATCTTCACGATGGCAAACACATTGCGCATTTTTTCCATCGCAGTGAGGTCCGGCCGGATCTTGCGGTGTCCCGGCAGCAGACCGCCCTTGGACTGGCGATGGATCTTCTCCTTGACCACCGGGTTGAGATGGCCCGCACCGGCGAGCTGGAAGAAGCAGTCCTTTGCGTTACCGAGGTCGAAGAAGTCGCGCTGCCATTGCCACTGGAAGTCGCCGCCGTACTCAAACCAGGAGCCGCAGATGCCTTCGACGCAGTAGTAACTGCCGTCCTTGCGCTTGAACGGCGAAATCTGGTGCCACAAGCCGATGACCGTGCCGCGCTTCTCGTCGATGACGAGGTCGTGGTACGGATACTCCCAGTCCTCGAAACCCTTCATTTGGTAGCCGAGTGCGATGTCGCAGATCTCCTGGCGGCCGTTGGCGACGAACTCCTCGTTAGGGCCAGTGTTCCAGCTATAGACCGCGTCGGGCTTGTACATGGCGCCGAGATGCTTGGTCCAGTCGCCGTCCTTCTCCGCCGCAACGGTGGCGGCGAGCCAGCGCTCGGTCATCTCCTCCAGTTCCGCACGCGGATAGCTGCGGTTGGGCGGGACGAT
>CAZDYH010000339.1:0-1880 GCA_964509355.1 uncultured Mycobacterium sp. | reverse complement strand
TCGGAGCGCAGCACCACGACCGCGGTCACGGCCTCGCCCCACTTGTCGTCGGGCGCCCCGACCACACACACCTGCGCGACGGCCGGGTGCTCGGCGACCACGTCCTCGACCTCGCGCGGGAAGACGTTGAAGCCGCCGGTGACGATCATGTCCTTGACCCGGTCGACGATGTACCAGAACCCGTCCTCGTCCTCACGGGCCATGTCCCCGGTGTGCAGCCAGCCGTCCCTGAACGTCTCGGCGGTCGCCTCGGGCAGATTCCAGTAGCCCCCCGCGAGCAGCGGGCCGCTGACGCAGATCTCGCCGGGCTCGCCCTGCGGCACCGGCTTGCCGTCCTCGCCGAGCAGCGCGCAGCGGACGAACAGCGTCGGCCGCCCGCACGACGACAACCGTTTCTCGTCGTGGTCAGCCTTGGCCAGGTAGGTGATCGCCATCGGCGCCTCGGACTGCCCGTAGTACTGAGCAAAGATCGGGCCGAACCGCCGGATCGCCTCGGCCAGCCGCACCGGGTTGATCGCCGAGGCGCCGTAGTACACCGTCTCCAGCGACGACAGGTCGCGGGTGTGCGAGTCCGGGTGGTCCATCAGCGCGTACAGCATCGACGGCACCAGCATGGTCGCGGTGATGCGTTGTTCCTCAATGGTTTTCAGCACCTCGGCGGGGTCGAACTTGGACAGCACGATCATCTCGCCGCCCTTCACCACCGTCGGAGTGAAGAACGCGGCGCCCGCGTGCGACAACGGTGTGCACATCAGGAAGCGGGGCTGGGCCGGCCATTCCCACTCGGCGAGCTGGATAGAGGTCATGGTGATGATCGACTGCGCGGTCCCCATCACGCCTTTGGGTTTACCGGTGGTGCCCCCGGTGTAGGTGAGTCCGACAATGTGGTCCGGCGGCAGGTCCTTCGCGGCCAGGTGCCGGGGCTGGAACCTCTCCGCTTCGGCCGACAGATCCTTCGCCACATGCGCCAACTCGGCCGGCACCGGCCCAATGGTCAGGATCTGCGTGAGAGAGTCGACCCGGTCCAACAGGCCCAGCGCCCGCTCGACGAACATCGGGTTCGGATCGATGATCAGCGAGCTGATCCCGGCGTCGGCGAGCACATAGGCGTGGTCGTCGAGCGAGCCGAGTGGATGCAGTGCGGTGCGACGGTAGCCCTGGGTCTGGCCCGCGCCGATGATCATCAGCACTTCGGGCCGGTTGAGCGACAGCAGGCCGACCGTGCTGCCGGTGCCCGCGCCGAGCGCCTCGAAGGCCTGGATGTACTGGCTGATCTTGTCGGCCAGCCGGCCGCCGGTCAGCGTGTTGTCGCCGAGGAACAGCACCGGCTTGTCCTTGTGGCGCCTCAGCGCACCCACCAGCAGGTGGCCGTTGTGGTTCGGGTTGCGCAGCGAGTCCGTCATGTACATAACACTAGAAACTTTCGCGAGCAGCCGCAGAATCGCACGGCAGCTCGATGGTTCATGCGATTTTGCGTCTGCTCGCGCCGTGGGGGCAGCATGGAACCGTGCTGCCGCAGCTGGACGACATCCTCGACCGGGTGCACGTCGTGGCGCTGCCGATGCGGGTGCGCTTCCGCGGCATCGACGTTCGCGAGCTGGCCCTGATCGACGGCCCGGCCGGCTGGGGGGAGTTCGGCGCCTTCCTCGAGTACGACGACTCCGAGGCCGCGCACTGGCTGGCGTCCGGCATCGAATCCGCCTACCGGGAGCCGCCACGGATCCGGCGCACCCGCATCCCGATCAACGCCACCGTCCCGGCAGTCCCCGTCGCCCAGGTACCCGACGTCATCGCCCGCTTCCCCGGCGCGCGCACCGCCAAGGTCAAGGTCGCCGAGCCCGGACAGACGCTGGCCGACGACGTCGCCCGCGTCGACGCCG
>CAZDYH010000338.1:0-1920 GCA_964509355.1 uncultured Mycobacterium sp. | reverse complement strand
GCACGCTCGAAGCAGCGGATCGCCTCGTCGTGGTTGAAGGCATAGGCCCACACCAAACCCCGGTCGAACCACAATTGCGCCTGGGGCGAGGGTGTTTCGACGGTGCGATGGTAGGAACCCAAGTCGTAGTACGGCTCGGTCTCACCGAGTGAAACCGTCACAATGTGAACGATAATTCAACGTCGCTACGCGTGCGGAGTAATGGCCGGACGCTGGTCTTCAACGCCAGGCTCGCTCGCCCCCGGAACCGAGGTGCCCTTCGTTCTGGAGTAAGCCGACGGCCTCCGGGCACCATGCGCGGCATCGATGAAGGGCAGCACCCGATCGAGCCACGCTTGCGGCTCGGAGGAGAAAACCACATGGCCGGTCGGCAGCGCACAGAACGACGAACCCGCGATGGCGGCGTGAACGGCCTTGCCCCAGCGCACTGGGCCGGTGAGATCGCGGGCGCCCCAGGTGATGAGCGTCGGCGCGGTGATGCGGTCGGCCCGGCCACGGAGGTCATTGCCGGGCTCAGGAAAGCTTTTCCAGAGTGCGGCCGCTGTCCGTGCGCCGTCGGTGGTCTTCGACCGGGCGACGACCCGCTCGACGATCGCCTTGTCCTGCGGTGTCTTGGCCGCCATATACGCGCGGACCAGGACCGGAAAGGCCGCTTTGACCACCGCGGGGCGGCCCATGGCCGCGCAGAACGCCCGGGTGAAGGCTTTGTACCGGATGAATCCCGAACCGTTGACGATGACCAGCCCGGCGACCCGATCGCTGCGAGTGATGGCCAGCCGGCATGCGGCATACCCGCCCACCGAGTTGCCGACCAGAACCAGGTTCCTCAGGTCGAGGTGGTCGACGAACTCCTCGAGTACGTCGCCGAAATGGACCGCGCCTGCACGACGGGGATCGTCGGGAAGGGGAGACTCGCCGTGGCCCGGCCAGTCAATGGCCAGCACCCGGCGCCCCTGTGCGAGGGCGTCGTGGACCGGCGCGTAGTCCGACCTGTCGTGCAGCGTGGCGTGCAGCAGCACGACCGGGGGGCCCGACCCCTCATCGGTGAACGCGATCGTTCCGATCGAGGTCCGCAATGTCGGCATGGCTTTCCTTTCACTGACCGTCCGGTCGGTCACTATACGATAGACTCATCGCCGTGACCAGCCCGGTAGCCAACAAGCGTGTCCAGGCCGCGCAGCGCACCCGCGAGAACCTGCTCGAAACCGGTCTCATGCTGGCCGAACAACTCGGGTTGGAAGGTCTGAGCGTGAACGCTGTCGTCGAAGCCGCAGGCGTGTCGAAAGGCACTTTCTTCCACCACTTTCGGGACCGGACGTCATACCTGTTGGCGCTGCACCGCCGATTCCACGACTCCCTGTATGACAAGGTCATGGCCGCCATCGGCGAGCTGCCCGCGGGGCGGGCCCGGCTCGAGGCGGCGTCGCGAACCTACCTGGACGGGTGCCTGCGCAACCACGGCGTCAAGGCGCTGCTGCTGGAGGCTCGCGGCTTGCTCCCGATTCAGGAGGAGGTGATGCGGCGCAACCGGCTCAGTGTCGATGCCGTGGCGGACGACTTCGAGGCGCTGGGCTGGCCGTATCCGCGCTCTGCCGCCCGGCTGTGGATCGCCGCGACCGCCGAATGCGCCCTCATCGAACTCGAACTCGGCAGGCCCGACGCTGCCGCGCGATCGGTGATCGACCACTTCATCGATCCCTGACGGACTCGACAGCTGCGTTAGAACATGTTCTAGTTCAGGTGTGCTGGACTTCACCCTGGAGAACCTCAGTGCCGATGACGTCGAACGCCTACGTGCCATCTACGAGCCACTCACCCAGTCTGTCCGCGAGCTCATCGACGCCACCATCAGAAGCGAGGCGGACGCCGACACAGTCGCGGCCGCCAAGGCCGAAATCGAGTCGGCCACAGCACGATTGC
>CAZDYH010000337.1:0-1947 GCA_964509355.1 uncultured Mycobacterium sp. | reverse complement strand
GCGGCTCCACGCAAAGCGGCTCCACGCAAAGCGGCTCCACGCAAGACCGCTACGCGAAAGGCGACGCCCGGCAAGGCCACGAAGGCGACCGAGAAGTAGATACGTCGCTGACAGGGATACCTACTCCGGGGTGATCGAAGTTTGAGATGACTCGCCCCACCCCTCCACGGTTGCGTCATCACCCACCAGCGACGCGGTGATCTCGGCCGAGACGACAAGCGAGTACGCCTGCGCGAGGTTGAGCAACCTGGTGTCACTGGCCTTTGGAGCTTGGCGTCTTATTGCTTTGAGTAATTCCTTGGCGGCTTCGTCGGCTAGCTTCTTGAGGTCAGCCATGTTCTCTTCCTATCGCGCTCGTTGCCGCCGGAGTGCGGCGAGATCGACCGTACCGACTGGGGCCGTAACGCCTTGCCGATTTCGCCGGCCGGCTCGCGTGAGGCGAGGTGTGGCGTCCGTGGCCACTGATTCCGGTTGGCAGGCGCTGCCTGCGTGACCGCAGGGACCAAGGTGTTCCGGCGCGAACCCCGTAAGCTCGCCCGCGAAGGTCTGGGCATCGCGCTGAACGAAGCCCTGCACGCCAACTAACTGCCCCGCCCCTGCCGCGAGCGTGCGTGTCAAGACAGCGACACGCCGCAATTGCTGGCAATTTGCGCACGCTCGCGGCGCGCTCACCGCGCACCTCGGGGACGGCCGCTATGTGACCGCAGTAACCAACGAGTTTCCCTTTCGAACCGCGCGGCTGGGGCGTAGATTCTGCGGGCATGACCACTATCTGTTTACCTCTCGTTGGCCCTCTGTTTACCTGAGAGCCATCGGAAGTTCATGAACCCGGTAGCAACATTCACTTCGGCTCTGACCGCCCGACTGTCGCATTCGATGCCCGCAGCCGGGTGGCTCGCGTCGTATCGGCTGAGGTGGCTGCGGATTGACCTCGTCGCCGGTGTCACAGTCGCGGCCTACCTACTGCCGGCCGCGTTGGGCGACGCCTCGCTCGCCAACCTGCCGCCCCAAGCGGGACTCTATGCCTGCATGTTCGGCGGGCTGGTCTTCTGGCTGTTCTGCAGTTCGCGGCACACAACCATCACGGTCACCTCCGCCATCTCGCTGTTGATCGGCTCGTCGCTGGGCGCCATTTCGGGTGGCGACCCGAGCCGGTTCGCCGCGCTGGCGGCCGGCACGGCCATCCTGGTGGGACTCATCGCCATCGTCGCCTGGCTGTTCAAGGCCGGCTCGATCATCAACTTCATCTCCGAGAGCGTCATGATCGGGTTCAAGTGCGGTGTGGCGCTGTACCTCGCCAGTACGCAGTTGCCGAAGTTGTTTGGAATCCACGGCGCTCACGGCACTTTCTGGCAGAACAGAGGCAACTTCCTTGGGCACCTGAACGAAACCAACCTCGCAGCGCTGACGGTCGGCGGCACGGCGCTGGTGGTGCTCGTGCTCGGTAAGATCTTCCTCAAGAACCTCCCCATAGCGTTATTGGTCGTGGTGGCCGGCATTGTGGCTTCGCGCGTTCTCGGACTCGATACGCGCGGGGTGAAGTTGATCGGCGATGTGCCGCAAGGATTGCCGGCCATCGGCCTCCCCGCGATTCGTTGGGAAGACCTGCAATCACTGTTGCCCCTGGCCATCGCGTGCTTCCTGCTCGCCGCGGTGGAGACGGCCGCTATTGGCCGCACGTTCGCGGCCAAGCACGGCCGGCGGCTGGACCCCAACCAGGAGTTTCTGGCGCTCGGCGCGTCCAACCTCGTTGCGGGGTTCGGCCAAGGTTTCCCAGTCAGCGGCGGCATGTCGCAATCCCTGGTCAACGAGGGCGGGGGCGCGCGAACGCCACTGTCCGGCGCCTTCGCGGCGGGATCCATTCTGGTGGTGGTGCTTTTCTTCTCGCATTCGCTCTCCGCACTGCCCCAGCCCGTGTTGGCGGCGATCGTGCTGGTGGCGGTGGTG
>CAZDYH010000336.1:0-1950 GCA_964509355.1 uncultured Mycobacterium sp. | reverse complement strand
CCGCAAACAGAAGGTACGCGTCGGGCCCACTCGATAGGAGGAGCTGACGGCCGGCCTGAACATTGAGAACTCCGCACAACTCCGCCGCTTCACCGCATATATTGGCCGATCGATGCGACCGTAGGTGAACGGAGTGAATTGTGAAGACCCTGACACTCAGCGTTGCGCTCGCGGCAGCTGCGGTGTCGTTCGCGCCGGTTGCCCGAGCCGACATGCCGCTTGGCAACTACGAGCTTCTGATCACCGGCCGGTATGACTTTCACACCTGGGTGTGGGCGATTTCGTCATGTTCCGGTGAATGTGTCCAAGTCAACGCGATACCCAGGCCCGTAGCTAAGGCGTTCGAGTACAAAGGGAATGCGCAACTCGCCAATGGCCGGTATACATTGACCGTCGACGTCCCCGACGGTGTGCGCTGCGGTGACATCTACTATGGCCCCGTCATTCCCACGCGCGACACCTACTCATGGGATGCAACCACACTGGCCGGTTCTCTGGACTCCTCATTCGCAGCGGGCTGCGATGGTGCGCCGGGCGGGACCTACACGTACCCGTTCACGCTGTCGCGGATGTAGATCACGTGCACAACGCTTAGACCCTACAAATCATCCGCAGGTTCTCAAATCGCATGTCGTGCGGGGACTGTGGATTCAACGGTGTTTCCGGTCTGACACGCTGAGCCATGCTCGGCGGGGAAGGTGCCGTGATGACGACACTGGATGCCGCCGCCATGGCAACCTACGCATACGAGCAGATCGACCAGACCCGCGCAGGGCTCAAAAACCCGCGCTGAAGACACTTCTTGGGTGCGCGCAGTGGGGGGTCAGCGGGGACGGTATGCGTCCGCGCGGCTGAACACGCCGACGACAGTGACGCGCTGGCGCGCATCGTCGATCCTGTACAGCACGCGGTAGGTGCCACGGCGGGCACTGTGGCGGTCATTCAACGGTGGCCGTAACTGCTTACCTACTCGGTGGGGGTTGTCGAGCAGTGGGCCGATGATGAACTCGTAGGCAGCGAACGCCACCGATTCCGGTAGTTGTTCGGTGAGTTGCCTGCGCGCGGTAGGAGCAATCATCAACTCGTATCGCTGATTAGTCACGCATTAGCTCGGCGTGCTCGCATCGCTGCGGCAAGGCTGTCCCGGTCCTCACCTTCTCCACGAGCCAGCTCGGCGTCGGCCTCGCCGAGTGCGTGCAGCGCTGCTGCGTCGGACAGCACTGCGATGGTCTCCTCGAGCGACTCGAGATCGTCGACGGCAAGAAGGACCGCGACCGGGCGGCCATGCACCGTGACCGTGACGCGCTCGTGCTGATCGCCGACTCGCGCCACCAACTCCGACAAGTGGGCCTTTGTCGCGGCGAGCGAACTGGTTTCAGACATAGTCATAAGTATGACCAGTGGCGCGTTCAGTGTCCAGGCAAAGCGCTTCTGACAGCGGCGTCATTGTCGTGCTAATCGTGACGTAAGCGGCCTGGCTCGCGCGATTATTGGATCTCAGCTCTTCGTGTCGGGAGGCTCGCCAGGAGGTGGCTTGTTCAGCCAATTCCTGAGCCGAAAAAGTTGGTCGACCACTATGCCGACGCCAAGCAGCGCCAACACGACGACGATCGCAGCGGTCAACGCGCGCCTTTCCTTCGATCCTGGACCCAGCCTAAGCATCCAGTCGGGGAGACCTCGTGACGCACTGAAACTACAAGAACGACAAGTTCGCGCGCATGCTGAGGCTCGCCCGGGCGGTGGACGTGTGACGCCGTACCCTGACCAACGTGGCCGACCTCCATCCCGGCATCGCTTTCCTCGCTCCCCTGGTGGGCACCTGGGCAGGTCAGGGCGTGGGTGCGGTGGGCCAACCCCTGCACCACCATCTGGCCGCGACCTTGCACGGGAAGCCGGCATGACCGAGGACGGCAGAATCCGCGTCCCGGCCGACCTCGACGCAGTGACGGC
>CAZDYH010000335.1:0-1959 GCA_964509355.1 uncultured Mycobacterium sp. | reverse complement strand
GTTCAACGCCGGTGAGGAGCTGCCGCCGCTGCATGCGGGTGACGCAGGCATGCGCTTCCAGATGGGGTTGTCGATGGCCGACGCGTTGGCGCGGCTGGGTGCCGTCGACCACGTCGCGGTCGGGCTCGCCGACTTCGGCAAACCCGTCGGATTCCTGGAACGCCAAGTGCCGCGCTGGATTTCGGAACTGGAGTCCTATCGGGAGTTTGACGGATATCCCGGACCCGACATCCCCGGGGTGGAACGGGTCGCTTCCTGGCTCGAACGTGGCCGGCCGACGGCGTGGCAGCCCGGCATCATGCACGGCGACTATCACGCCGCCAACGTCATGTTCTCCCGCACCGGGCCCGAAGTGGTCGCCATCGTCGACTGGGAGATGTGCACGATCGGCGACCCGCTGCTGGATCTGGGCTGGCTACTGGCCACCTGGCGGTATCCCGGCGCGTCGGGCGTGTTCGGCCACGCCCTGACCCAAACCGACGGATTGGCGACGCCCGAGGACCTGATCGAGCGGTACGCCCGGAACACCAGCCGCGACCTGTCCAACATCACCTGGTACACAGTGTTGGCCTGCTTCAAACTCGGCATCGTGTTGGAGGGCACCCTGGCCCGCGCCTGTGCGGGCAAGGCGCCGAAGGAGGTCGGCGATCAACTGCACGACGCCACGCTGCGCCTGTTCGAGCGGGCGCTGATGCTGATGGATGGAGAGCGATGATCGATTTCGAGATACCGCCGGAGCTGGCGGCGCTGCGCGACGAGGTGCGCACGTTCGTCGCCGAGCAGATAGTCCCGTACGAGACCGATCCGCGGGTCACCCGCCACGGCCCCAACGACGATCTGCGCGCCGAACTGGTCGAACTCGCCCGCACCGCCGGCCTGCTGACGTTTCAGGCGCCGAGACGGTTCGGTGGCCGCGAGCCCTCGCACCGCGAGCAGGCCGTGCTCTTCGAGGCGGCCGGCTGGTCCACCCTGGGGCCGGTCGCCCTGAACTGCGCCGCCCCCGACGAGGCCAACATGTACCTGCTGTCGAAGATCGCCAACGATGAGCAGGTGGAGAAGTTCCTGCAACCGGTGATCGACGGGCGGCAGCGGTCGGTGTTCGCGATGACCGAACCGGGCGGTGCCGGCTCGGATCCCAACCAGCTCAGCACCGGGGCAGACTTCGACGGCACCGACTACGTGATCAACGGCCGCAAGTGGCTCATCACCGGGGCCAACGGCGCCCGCACCTGGATCGTGATGGCCCGGGTGGCGCCCAACCCGCACGGACCCGACGGCCCGACGCTGTTCCTGTGCGACGGACAGACCCCGGGCATCGACATCGAGCGGGTGATGTCGACGATGGATCGCAACTACGTCGAGGGGCACGGCGTGGTGAAGTTCACCGATCTGCGGCTGCCGGCCTCAGCGGTGCTCGGCGAGGTCGGGCAGGCGCTGCGCTACGCGCAGCTGCGGCTGGCTCCGGCACGGTTGACGCACTGTATGCGCTGGCTGGGCGCGGCATCACGCGCGCAGTCGATCGCGATCGAACACGCCCGCACGCGAACCGCGTTCGGCAAGCCGCTGGGCGAGCACCAGGGCGTGGGCTTCATGATCGCCGACAACGAGATCGCGCTTCAGCAGTGCAGACTCGCGATCTGGTGGGCGTGCTGGACCCTGGACTACGGCGCCAAGGGCCGGCACGAGAGTTCGATGGTGAAGGCCTATGTGTCCGAGGAGCTGTTCAAGGTCGCCGACCGGTGCGTGCAGATTCTGGGTGGCATGGGCATCTCCGACGAGACGCCGGTGGCGATGATCTTCAGCGATATGCGCGCATTCCGCCTCTACGACGGGCCGACCGAAGTGCACAAGTACGCCATCGCCCGCCAGGTGCTGCGCGCCCCTTAGTCCAGGCGATGTAGTACGACCTCGGTGAGTGCGCCAGCGGCGGCGGTGGCGGTCATGTACGTGCAGAAGGGC
>CAZDYH010000334.1:0-1994 GCA_964509355.1 uncultured Mycobacterium sp. | reverse complement strand
TCGCAGGTCGCCGGCGGGTGGCGCGACGAGAAGGTGATGCAGGGTGCCGACCCGCTGACCCGGATGGCGCAGGCGACCGTCACGATGCGCGAAATCGCCACCGAACTGATCGTCGAGCGGCGACGCAAGCCGCAGGACGACCTGATGACGTCGATGATCGAAGCCGAGGTCGACGGGGAAAAGCTCACCGACGACGAGATCGTGTCCTTCTTCGGGCTGCTGACGATCGCCGGAAACGACACCACCCGCCAATCCACCAGCCACGGCATGAAAGCGCTGACCGACTTCCCCGACCAGCGCGCGTGGCTGATGGAGGACCTACAGGCACGCATGCCCTCGGCGGTCGAGGAGATCGTACGGTGGGCGACCCCGATCATGACGTTCCGTCGCACCGCCGCCCGAGACTGCGAGCTGGCCGGCCAGCAGATCACCCAGGGCGACAAGGTCGTGATGTTCTACGCCTCGGCCAACTGGGACACCGACGTGTTCGACCACCCCGAGCGCTTGGACCTGTCCCGCTCCCCGAACAAGCACATCTCCTTCGGCGGCGGCGGTATCCATCACTGCCTGGGCAACCAACTCGCTCGTCGCCAGCTCTCGGCGACCTTCCGCGAACTGCTCACCCGACTGCCCGACATCCATGTCGTCGGTGAACCGCAATACGGCAACGGCAACTTCTTCCACGCCGTCAACGCCATGACCGTGCGCTTCACTCCGGAGGTGAGGAGATGAGAATCGTGCACGACACCACCATCTGCGCCTCGATCGGCATGTGCGAAGCCGTGGCCCCCGATGTGTTCGAAATCGGTGACGACGGGGCACTGACGATCCTGGTACCCAACCCGCCGGAAGACCGCCGCGCCGAGATCGAACAGGCCTGTGCGGACTGCCCGACCAACGCGCTGAGCATCGAGGAAGACTGACCCCTTCACCGGCGGCGCCGGCAGCTAACCCCGGCCGAAGTCCTTCACCACCTCGGCCGCCCGACGCAGCTGGTCAAGGTCCGAACTCGTCGGGATGAGCTGAAGCTCGTCGGTGCCGACGGCTTCGAACTCCCGCAGCACGGCGGCAAGCTCGTCCTCGCTGCCCGCCCAGCCGGTCATGGGTGCCATCGCGTCGACGTAATCGGCCGGGATCCAGTTCATGTAGTGGCGCAAGTGCCTGTGCACCTGCGCACGGGCATCGTCGCCGTCGCCCAGGGCGAACCAGAACGAGGTGGCCAGATGAGGTTTCGGCTTGCCGGCGTCGGCCCACGCCGCCCGCGCGACATCGAACAACTCGTTCTGCTTGTCGACGTCGAGATCGAGCGTGATACCGGCCAGGCCGTCGGCCCAGGACGCGGCGCTGCGGAGAGTCTTCGGGCCGATCGTGCCGATCAGCAGCTCGGGTCCGCCCTGCTGCACCGGTGGCGGGCCAACCGGCACAACGGATTCGGTGATCTTCTCCCCCGACCAGACGCGTCTCATGATCGCGACCCGTTCGGCCATCCCGCGCATCGTCTGCGTCTTCGGGTCGGCTCCGACCGCGTGGTAGTCCTCGTGCCTGCCGCCCACGCCGATGCCCACGGTCAACCGACCACCGCACAGCATATCGCCGGTGGCGAGCGCCTTGGCCAGCATGACCGGGTCGTGCAGCTGGGGCACGATCACCGTCGTCACCAGGCGTACCCGATCCGTCCATGCGGAAAGCGCCCCGAGCAGCGTCAGGGTTTCGGGGTTGTCGAACGCGATGCGCTCCCCCCAGCACAATGACGAGAACGGACCCTCGTCGACGGTGTGAGCCCAGTTCCTGAGCACGGACGCATCCAGATCGGGCTCCATTACCGGCATGGTCATCGCTATCTGCACGACGCCGATTCTGGCATGCACGCGATTCGCCCCGTGTGCGACCAGTGGCAGCATGGGTCACATGCCGATCGCAACCAACTCCATCGCGCACGTCAGGCTCACCGTCACCGACATCGACCGTTCTCGGCAGTTCTACGATTCCGTCTT
>CAZDYH010000333.1:0-2026 GCA_964509355.1 uncultured Mycobacterium sp. | reverse complement strand
GCCGGCAGCGTGAAGCGCCCGGCGGGCCAGGTGTGACCGCCGCCGTCGATGCGGACGAAGACAACCTCGGTGCCCTGGGCGCATCCAACGGCGGTGAAGCGGTGCACTTCTGCGGCGTCACCCTGACCTATGAGCACATCCTCGACCGGCGGGTTCGGACAGCGGTCCAGCGAGCGCCACCGCTCCGCCATCGTCGGCGCAGCCACGATGTCGCTAGCTCCGCCGCGACCGAGCATTGTGCCGCCGTCGTATGGCACAACCGGATCCGCGGTCCCGTGAATCTCGAGGACCGAGACCGGTTTCGACGGGTTGCATGGAAACGCGGCGCCCAACGTCCCGGCAACCGGCGCGACCGCAGTGACGACGTCAGCACGTTCGCACGCCAGGCGGGTGGCCATGAACGCGCCAGCCGACATCCCGGTGACGAAGACCCGGCCGGGTTCGATGCCATAGTCGCGTGAGAGCCGATCGATGAGCGCCACGAGAAAGCCGACATCATCGACACCCTGACGGTCGGGAGTCGACGCGCCACGACCGTCGGCCCAACTGAGGTCGATGCCATCGGGATAGGCCACGACGAACCCGTACTGGTCGGCCACGGCATTGTAGTTGGTTAGCGCGGCCTGGTCGCTTCCGGTCGCTCCGGCGCCGTGGAGATTGATCACCAGCCCTGCCGGATGATCGAGGCCGGAGGGGACGTGTACCAGATAGGTGCGCTGCAATCCCCCGAACGTCAGCGCGCCCGGCGGATCATCAGGACTCGCCGATGCGCACACGCCGCTGAATGCACCGAAACACAGGACGACCGTAACTAAAGCGGTGATGCGGAGAACCACATCCTCAGTCTTCCAGCAGGGGCATCGTCACCGCTCTCCCGGGAGCAGGGCCGAGCCGGATGTCGCTGCGTAAGTATTCGTATGGCAGCGTGGGTCGAAACGTCCGGCCTGTCGGTTGCTCATCAAACCCGCGATGGTCAAACCTTCAAGGTAGGTGTCAGCGCGGCACTGAGAATATGTGCGTCACGGGTCGCTATGGTAAGGCCGCGGCGGGCGGCCTGGGCCACGATCATCCGGTCGAACGGGTCGCGGTGATTCCAGCGCAGCCTGCCGGCCATGATTGCGTCGGTGGCCTCGATTGCCAGTTCGGTCACTGCCATCGCCATCATGATGTCCGACCATGCCGACAGAAGTGGTTCCCCATCGAGCCGACCCAGGCGAGTCTTGATAGCGATTTCCCACGCCGAGACCGCTGAGACAGCTACCTCACGTGAGGCGTCGGCGATCGCCTCTCGCGCGGTGGCGGACACCTGATCGGGCGCGCTAACGAGCCATAGGAGCGTATGGGTGTCAAGAAGAATCGCCGTGGACGGGGGCTCAAACCCTAGTCCGGTTCTCACGCGAGCTTCCTTCCCATGCGGCGATTTCCGATTCAGGAAGCGGCTCGTCGAAGTCGTCGCCGACTGCCAGTGTCGGGAGCTGCCCGAAGATGCGCGGCCGTTGTTGTACGGGCGTGAGAACGGCGACAGGCCGACCGTGAGTGGTAATTGTCACGGGCGAACCGGTGCGCTCCACTTCCGCTAGGAGGGCATTGAGTCGAGCTTTAGCCTCGGTGCTCGTGACGGTCTTCATAGCACCAGGATACGCCCGTCTAACCAATCCAACTAGTCAGTGTAGTCCGATAGGACGATTAGATGCCCTGCGGTTTCACGACTCATTCCGCAGAGGAAAAGATCCCTGATGCCCGGCGAGCAGACCGAACGCTCAACGGATTGGCCGTTAATGGGCACTTCCATGTCCGCCCATGGGCAGTTTTTCATGTCCGCCGACACTGGCGTGATCGGAGCCGACCCTATGCTCAGCGAGGTCCGGGCTAACCAGGTCACCCGGATCAAGGCCGAACCAGCAGCACTACACGAACTGCCATTAGTGCTCCGCGTGCCGGGCGACGGGACCGACTTCGACGAATCCCTATGGTCAGAAGCGATGGTTCAGGAGCATCTCGCCAACATCAAGATGATTGGCTGCCT
>CAZDYH010000332.1:0-2049 GCA_964509355.1 uncultured Mycobacterium sp. | reverse complement strand
ATGCCGTTGGGCGAGATCATCTTCGACTTCTTCGATTCGCTGAAGTCGCGCACCCGCGGCTACGCCAGCCTGGATTATGAAGAGGCCGGAGAGCAGGAGGCGGCGCTGGTCAAGGTCGACATTCTGCTGCAGGGCGAAGCCGTCGACGCGTTCAGTGCGATCGTGCACAAGGACTCCGCGGCCGCCTACGGCAACAAGATGACCACCAAGCTGAAGGAGCTGATTCCGCGCCAGCAGTTCGAGGTCCCGGTGCAGGCCGCGATCGGTTCGAAGATCATCGCCCGGGAAAACATCCGTGCGTTGCGCAAGGACGTGTTGTCGAAATGCTATGGCGGCGACATCACCCGTAAGCGCAAACTGCTGGAGAAGCAGAAGGAAGGCAAGAAGCGGATGAAGACCATCGGCCGGGTCGACGTGCCCCAGGAGGCGTTCGTCGCGGCGTTGTCCTCTGATGCTGCCGGGGACAAGGCCAAGAAGTGATCGCCGACAAGGCGGCCGCGGGTAACAATAGCCGGGTGATGCGCACCCTTGCCGGCGCTCTGGTCGCCGGGCTGCTGCTGTCGGGATGTGTGAGCACCGTCGGCGGTACCGCGGTGCGCGCCAACAACGCCCGTCCCAACCCCCAGGACGTGCCGGAACTGACGGAGTCCGATCTTGACCGGATCATGCTCAGTATCGGCGAGCTCAACGGTATCGCCGGCACAACGCAGATGAAGATCGCGTCCACATCAGAGGAGATGACCGACAACTCCGACGCGGTATCCGATCTGGACTGCCTGGGCGCGATCTACGGGGCCGAAGAACTGGTCTACCAGGATACCGGCTGGACCGTCGTGCGTGACGAGGTGGCGCGGGAACCCGTGGACGATAACGACCACTGGGTTCAACAGATCGCGGTGCTCTACCCCTCACCCGACGACGCGAAGCGGTTCTTCGAAAGCTCCAGCGCGCAGTGGAAGAAATGCGCCGGGTCGTCGATCCAGATTTCCGGCAGTGCGACCGACTCCGAATGGGACATCGACGACGCGACCGCTACCGAGACGATGCTCTCTCAGATGGCGACGCAGCGGGATGCCGACGGGTGGGGCTGCCAGCATGCGCTCAGTTTCGCGTCCAACCTCACCGTCGAGACCTTTGCGTGCAGCAACGACGCCGGCGACGAGGCGGAGGCCATCGCCGGCGAAATGATCGCTAACGCGGCCAAGAAGTAGTGCCTACATCGGCGCGTTGGCGGGCTGGAACATCCCGGATCCGTCGGACTCCTCCTCGGCGCGGATCACGTGCACGACGGCGTTGATCAGCGCCAGGTGCGTGAACGCCTGCGGGAAGTTGCCCAGGTGCCGGCCGGTGCGCGGCTCGATCTCCTCGGCGTAGAGGTGCAGCGGGCTGGCGAACGACAGCAGCCGTTCGCACAGATGCTTCGCGCGGCTCACCTCGCCGATCTCCACCAGCGCCGATACCAGCCAGAACGAGCAGATGGTGAACGTGCCCTCCGCACCGGACAGTCCGTCGTCGGTTTCCTCGACCCGGTACCTCAGCACCAACCCGTCCTCGGTCAGCTCGTCGGCGATGGCCAGCACCGTCGCGCGCACCCGCGGGTCATCCGCCGGCAGGAACCGGGTCAGCACCACCAGCAGCAGCGAGGCGTCCAGCGCGTCGTCGCCGTAGCGCTGGGTCAGCGCTCCGCGGGAGTCGACACCGTTGGCCAGGATGTCGGCCCTGATCTCCTCGGCGATGGTCCGCCATTGCTGGGCGTAGCTCTTCTCGCCCTGCATGTCGGCCAGCTTCGCACCGCGGTCCAGCGCCACCCAGCACATCACCTTCGATGAGGTGAAATGCTGCGGCTCGCCGCGTACCTCCCAGATGCCGCGATCGGGCTCCCGCCAGTGCTTGATGGCCTCCTCGACCTGGTTCTTCAGCACCGGCCACAGCGTCTCGGGAATCTGCTCTCGGGACTTGGTGTGTACGTACACCGAATCCAGCATCGTGCCCCAGATATCGTGCTGACGCTGGTCGAAGGCGCCGTTGCCGATCCGCACCGGGCGGGCG
>CAZDYH010000331.1:0-2051 GCA_964509355.1 uncultured Mycobacterium sp. | reverse complement strand
CTGGCCAGGTTCTGATGTGGCAGCCGTTAGCCATGTTGTGGCAGTGCGCGCCGCTCTTGCATGCGGCGCAACGACAGCGGCACGTATCTTTCGACGTCGGCCAGCGGTGTATTTGTCCGTGTGGCCGGTCGCGGTCTGGCCGGTCGAGTCGTGGCATCTTAGATCAACTCCTTCGGAGCTCTGACCCCGGCATCCGGACAATGTGGGAGGCGAGAGTCCCATACTCTGGCGTGCGCGCTTACGGCGTCAACAACCGTACCGCCGGGACCTGGCCAACTTGGCGGAATGGCACGAGTTGCCCGTGCCCTGCACACGGACCCGCTCGGCCATTCGTCGGTCGCGGTGACCGGCGACATGCTGCCTTCCGGCGACCGCGGGATCGTCGTCGACGGCCGGCTCGTGGCCGCGGTGGAGCACAAGTCGCTGGCCGATCTGGTCGCCAGCCTCACCGGCGGCAGGGAGCGGGCACCGTCCACCGCCGAGGTCCGCGCCTGGGCGCGCAGCATTGGACTCGAGGTACCCGGCCGCGGCCGGCTCCGCCCCGGGATTTGGCAGGCCTGGCACGACACCAACGCGCCGAAGCGAACCTAAGCTTTGCCATCAAGCACCACGAGCCGTAGCGCACTGCCGATCTTGTTGTGCCGGTTTCGGTTGGCGCATCGCACCCGGTGCAGATCGTCTTGTCTTTGACGTCAAACTATCGTGTTTCTCTAGCAAGCCACGCTATGGCAATAGTCTGAGGAGAGGCTGGCCGCTGACCTTGGCGAGGGCGTAGGAGTTGAACGTCAAAGCAGCATGCCGAGCTGTCGTGGTCACCGCACTCAACCCGGCCGCCTTCAGCCGATTAAGTCCGATTGCGTCGGCTGCTCGCGCTCAGCGGTGTCTCACTTCTTCTCGTGCGCAACACATTTCGAGCCCTGACCGGGTCGGTGGGCAACCACGCGCACGCCAATGGCTTCGTCGTTGCCGCCTGAGCGGCGGCGGGTTGTGGCAAGGCGGCTGACCACAGGCCGATCTACTGCTCTTCGTTCGCGCTGACCGGATGTGCGAAGTGGATGTCGATGGCCACCAACGTCGGGAAAGGCAGCGCACGGTTGAAGGGCCCTTTCGGATACACGCGCCTCTTTGTCGGCAGCCAGAGCCCGCCGAATTGCCGGTAACGATCGCACAGATGCACTGCCTTGGCCCAGGAGCCTACGACCTCGGCAGTGTAGTCGTGCCTGAACAACCGTCCTGACTGGTCAAAATAGAGTTCCTGGGTTGGCGAATGCGTGGGCAGCGTGGTGGGAAAGCCGACCTTCAAGCGAGTCACCCCGACCGGTGCGGCGTTTTCCGATGCTTCTACCGTGACCGCTGGATGGAGCAGCAGAAACGGCAGGGTCATGTAATTCCACATGGCATAGTTGCTGAAGTAAGCGAAATCCATTGCATCCCAACGAAATAAGCGTCGCCAGTGGCCGAACGCCTCGCGAGGGTTAGTTCGTGCCTGCAGTACGGAGCCGGCTGAGTCCCGGATTTCGACCAACTCTGCACCGTGGAGAACCGCGCTTTGGCCCGGCACGGGATAATCGTGCAGAACGACATCTGGCTCTTGCGTGCTGATAGTCAGGTGGGCATGACGCAGCGGAGAAATTCGTTTCGCCGTGAACAGGAAGCCCCGCGCAGAGTATTCGAGGTCGATGGCTGACAGCGAGCGCCAATAATCCAGCCCGCCGTGCGCATCGAGGACATTGGGCAAACCCTCGTCATCCGCGATCTTCGCCATGTGCGAGAAGGTAGCGCGATTTGTGACCAGCTAGTGTGCTCGTTGCTTTGCTCTGCCCTGCGGGTCCGAAAAAAGGCGGCCCCGATCTCGCTGGAAACCGCACCTGAACTGCGACTTCAACTGCCGGGCTGACAGGATTTCACCCGGTTGACGCCGTTGCGACGGCCGTGATCGATAGCCCGACTTCTGCCACCGCCTGCAGGGCTGGCGCGGACCACGTCATCGCAGCCACGGCCGCGTTACCCGATCACCGATAACTGGCCGGGTGCAGGCAGGCATTTGACAT
>CAZDYH010000330.1:0-2095 GCA_964509355.1 uncultured Mycobacterium sp. | reverse complement strand
TCGGAATCGGGCCGTCGAGTTCGCACACGGTCGGTCCGATGCGCGCCGCCGCGCGATTGGCGGCGCGGCTGACCGCGGCGGGCACGATCGCGTCGGTCACCCGCGTTCGCGTCCAGCTCTACGGGTCGCTGGGCGCGACGGGAGGGGTCCTGGCACGGTGGGTGCGGTGGTGCTCGGCCTGGAAGCCGGTAATCCGCAAACCATTGATCCGGCCGCGGCCGGACGCCGGGTCGACGAGGTCCGCGCTGACGCTACGTGTACTTGTAGGCCGACGGGATCCACGTAGTAGTCGCCCATTCTAAGGCGTCCGCCGAGTACAGTGAGGTGCTGCGGCCGTGGCCCCGGTCGGTTGATGTCGAGTTCCCTTAGCAACAGGTCGTGGGGACCTCGATCGACGCGAGCTAACTGCAGCCGGTACCGGACGACTGCACATCCGGGCGATGCGGACACACGGGGGCTGTAAGCGTGAGCGAATTTCAGGTCGGTCTTGGCGATCAAATCGTGAATTCCCGGTATTCTCCGACAGCGTTGGTACGCGCCGATTATCTGACTGCGGTGGCGAGCGGTGTCGACTCATTCTGGGTGGGCGATCATCTGAATGCGCTGTATCCGCGGTCGATCACAACACCGAAGTACACCGGCTTCACGAAGCTCGTCCCGAAGATCGACGCCCAGCTTGAGCCGTGGACGGTGCTGGGACATCTTGCCTCCCGTAACCGGTTCGTGCGGCTCCGGCTCGGGGTGGGCGTCACCGACGCCAGTCGCCGCAATCCGGCGGTCACCGCACAGGCCGCCGCGACCCTGCATCTGCTCACCCGCGGCCGCGCCGTCCTCGGCATCGGTGTCGGGGAGCGGGAAGGCAACGAACCATACGGGGTGGACTGGACTAAACCGGTGGCGCGATTCGAAGAAGCAGTCGCCACGATCCGCGCCCTATGGGACTCCGGCGGTGAACTTGTCTCGCGGGAGTCCCCGTACTTCCCGCTGCATAATGCGGTGTTCGACCTTCCGCCCTACCGCGGGAAGTGGCCCGAGATCTGGATCGCCGCCCATGGGCCGCGGATGCTGCGAGCCACCGGCCGGTACGCCGACGCCTGGTTCCCGGCCCTGATATTGCGACCGAAAGATTATGCACGGGGTCTGGAGGCGGTGCGTACGGCGGCGTCCGATGCCGGCCGGGATCCCATGTCGGTTACTCCGGCGAACTGGCTGTTCGTCGTCACCGGCCGCAGCCGCGACGAGGTCGACGAAGTCTTGAATTCCGCCGCCGCGAAAGCGTTTGCACTCAGCATTCCCGCCGAGATATGGGCAAGTCATGGTGTGCAGCATCCGCTCGGACAGGACTTCACGGGCGGGCAGGATCTGATTCCGCAAACGCTGGACGAGCAGACGGTCCTGTCATACACAGCGCCAGTCCCGATGTCGTTGTTGAAGGAAGCGCTTCTGACCGGCACGCCGGAGGACGTGATCGACCAGGCCGCGCAGTGGCGCGATGACGGGCTGCGCTATCTGGTCGTCTGCAACGTCAGCATTTTGCAGCAGAGCCTACGGAAGGGCTTGGCGGCGGGCGTGCCATTCTTCAGGATTCTGCGCGGGCTTAAGGAACTGTGAAACCAGCTTTATCCAACCTTCACGGTAGGTGTCTCAGTAGGGCGTGTCCTATTAGATTAGGCGGCAAGGACACTCGGCCACCGTAATCGGGACGCCCCGCCATGATCGGCGGGTTCATCGCACAAATTCGTGCAATTCCATCGCGTCCCCGTGTGGTACGCCAGAGTGGCACCGTAGGCAGATCCCGCCACGCAGTCCCACACCGATACCGACACACGATCCCCTCGATCACCTGGCGATGATCCCGAGCCGGCCCCGCATGCCGTCTGAACACGGCAACAACGGCTCAATCACCGCCACTGGGCATCGGTCAACACTGCATGAGGTCACACCGACCGCACTGACCCACAATCAGCATCGCATTAGATTAGGGAGACCCGCCCTACTCGCCCGGCGCGGCGCTCCAGTCGGTCGCGAGCTCGCGATGCTCAATCAGGTCGCGCACACCCGTGAGCCCGAGCCGCTCACGGAACGCCTGCACCGT
>CAZDYH010000329.1:0-2118 GCA_964509355.1 uncultured Mycobacterium sp. | reverse complement strand
CCACAGCACTTCGGCGCCAGGGCCTTCAGTTGCGACGACGGCCGGGCTGGATCTGAGGTTCGAGCCGCGATGAGCACACGTCTTCGCCAACGGAGCGTACTGCGTCGATCGCCGAACGAACCGGCGAGCTGACGGGTCCGTACGGCGAAGTCGCCACCGCCTCAGGAAGCTGCAGGGCGATGACGCCGAACAGCGTCGCCAGGTCGGTCTGCAGGCTCTGCTGGTCGACCAATGCACCGATGATGTCGGTGTCGAGTGACTGAAATGCACATGAGACAGTCCGGACCTACGGAAGGTATCGAACAACGAAAGACGTTGGGGCAAAATCGAACTCACTCGTGTGCTTCGACACCAAGAACCGCCTCGTAGTCGCGCCCGCCATAAAAGATGCCGACAATCACCACAGTCTGGCCCAACACAGCGAAGGCGATCACGACTCGACGCTCAAAGCCGACTGTGCGAAGACCTGACCTGATGTCATCACGCGCCCTGCCACGATGCGGGAATGCACCCAGATCCTCGCAGAACGCCACGATCGATTCCGTCTAGCGCGCAGCCACTTCCGTCGATCCTGCCGCCGCGATGTAGCGGTGCAGCTCAAAGAGCTGGTCTTCTGCCTCAGGCGTGAAGACGACGCTGAGGCTCACCCGTCCCCGGCAAGACGGGCCCGCACCGCCTGTGCAGAGACCCCCCTCGAAGGATCGGCAATGACGGCGTCGTATGCGGCGGCCACCTCGTCCCGTAGCCAGGCTTCAACCGCTTGATCGCGAGCGAACAAAGCCCGCAGTCCTTCGCGGATCACCTCGCTCTCGCTGGCATATTCCCCCGACCGCACTCGTTCACGCAGCCCATCAGCCATGTCGTTGGGGAGCGTGATGCTTAGTTGGCGTGTCGTGCGCATATCCACCTCCAGAGCGATAGGATTCAATCCTACTCTTGCGCGGGATACGGCGCACGGAGTTCGAAGGTCATCAGGCCTTGGCCGTTGAGCAAGCCCCTTTGTCGTGGTCCCGCTCCGGCCGAGGCAGCGGAATGGTCTCGAGCCAACGCAGATCGACCAGGTCGACGTCGCGCACCCTACGTTCCCGTTCGAACAGTGCCGAAGTCTTGGTGAGGACGAGCGTGTAGGGCCGGCCAGACCTTCGCGTCTCATGTCGAACCGGCAGTTCATTGCGGTCGATCCGATCGTGTACGTGGCGCCGACCTTGCTCTGCCAAGGGCCAATCCAAATGCTGACATCCGGGATCGACCAGAAACGCGCGGAGCTTGCCGCACAGTTGGCAGGCACAGGTGTCCGGCGCGCAGATCGACCAGTCGTCGGGATCTCGTGCCGGTCGGGCGAGCCTGGCCGACAACCGCATTCGCGTGATCTCCGCCAGGCCCTCGATTGCGCCCACGGTCAGCTGCTCGGGTGCGACCGCGGCGATGAGGCGCAGCGTGGTCATCGCGCAACGAAGCTGCTCGTCATCCGCACTGAGGGCTGCGGACAATTTCGCACCAACCTCGGTGTCCTCGGCGATCACCGCTCCGACAAGCAGGCCGGCCGCCGGCCCTGCAAGCTCGTCAAGTGCGTGTGCACGGCGGGATGGTTGCGGCAGTGAGCCTGCCCGCTCCAGGGTGGCGAGGAGCCCCGTGGCGCTCACCTCAACGAGATCCCTGGCCACATTCCAAGCACCGCGTTCTGTGAGCGCGCGACACAGCGCGGGCAGTTCAGCGATCCACACACGTCGCTGACCGTCGTGGCCCCACCCACGGCGAGCGGTCTCCCACTCGGCCAGAAGTTGCCGAAACCAGTCCACCCCGTACCGGTCGGCGGCGGCGGCCAGGGCCGATGCTTCCCGCGTGGAGATCTGGTCGAGACGGAACGGCCTCAGCAGCATCGTCGCCAGTGGCGCATCGTCGAGTTCGAACGCGACGTCGAGGGCTATGCCAAGTTCTGCCCCATCGCCCGCTACCTGCTCGTCACTTTCCAGCTGCCTGCCAGCCACGTCGGCCCAGAAGGGCGCCAGCGAACCAGTTCGTTCCCGAGCGCCTGCGAGATCCTTCTCGCGCAACAGTCCGCACAGCGCGTCCAAAGCCCAACGGGGCGAGCCCTGCGCGCGGACCGCGAAATCGTGG
>CAZDYH010000328.1:0-2150 GCA_964509355.1 uncultured Mycobacterium sp. | reverse complement strand
TCACCGCCAAGTCCGGCACCTGCGTGTTGACGGCCATCGGCAGCCTGCTGGACACCCAGGTGACACTGAACCTGGCGATGCTGACCCTGATGCAGAAGAACCTGCAGGGCACCATCTTCGGCGGCGGCAACCCGTACTACGACATCCCCCAGCTGCTGTCGATGTACAAGGCCGGCAAGCTCAACCTCGACGATATGGTGACCCGCCAGTACAAGCTGGAGCAGATCAACGACGGCTACCAGGACATGCTGGAGGGCAGGAACATTCGCGGCGTCATCCGCTTCACCGACGCAGACCGGTAGTCCTGGCGATGGCCTCCGTCTTCACCAAGATCATCAACCGGGAACTGCCCGGCCGGTTCGTCCACGAGGACGACGAGATCGTCGCGTTTCTGACCATCGAGCCGATGACACAAGGCCATACCCTCGTGGTGCCGCGTGCCGAGATCGACCACTGGCAGAACCTCGAGCCAGCGGTGTTCGCGAAGGTGATGGAGGTCTCCCAACGGATCGGCAAGGCGGTGTGCTCGGCCTTCGGCGCGCAGCGGGCCGGCATGATCATCGCCGGGTTGGAAGTGCCGCACCTGCACGTGCACGTCTTCCCGGCGTACAACCTGACTGACTTCGGCTTTGCCCACGTCGACCGCAACCCGTCGCCGGAGTCGCTGGACGAGGCCCAGGCCAAGATCAAAGACGCGCTGGCACAACTGTCCTGAGCCAAAGGTGCGCAGCCTCAACCGATACGCCCTCCTCCGCGTGGTGGCGGCGGCGCGCCCCAGTGGCCGCACCGGCGATAACGCAATTCAGCGAACGCCGCGCCAATACACTCGATGCCGTGGACCTCGGCAAGAACCTGGTGGCGATCGCGGCCATGCCGGCACGTGTCGGGCTCGCCGTCGCCGATGCCGGCCTCGAGGTTGCCAGCGGCGTACTTGGCCTGGCACGCAGAGCGCTGGGCGATGCCGGTACGCATGCCAGGCCACCGTCGGCGGCGCACCTGCTCGGCCTCGACGATACCCTCGAGCAAGCGCACAAACTGAGCAGACTGATCGACGACGATGCGCCGCTGGGCAGGGCGCTGGCGCCGGGCGGCCCGATCGATCGGCTTATGCGTTCGGGTGGCCCGGTCGATCGGTTGATCGCTCCGGACGGAGTGCTGGACCGGCTGACCGCGCAGGGCGGCGGCCTGGAACGCGCACTTCGGCCTGGCGGCCTGGTCGACCAGTTGCTCGACGAAGACGGTCTGATCGAGCGGGTGCTCGCCGAAGATGGGCTCGCCGACCGACTGCTCGCCGAGAACGGGGTGGTCGACAAGTTGACGTCGAAGAACGGGCCGCTCGAACAACTGGCGGACGTCGCGGACACACTGAGCCGGTTGGCTCCCGGGTTGGATGCGCTGGCCCCCACGATCGCCACCCTGCACGATGCCGTCAACACACTTACAGTGGTGGTCGATCCGCTCAGCAATATCGCCGAACGCATTCCGTTTCGCCCCCGGCGGTCGCGGCATTTAACCCCGTGGGTGGTTGCCCCGGATCGGACCCGTTCGGCCGACCCCGAGCACTTGGCCCGACACGATGACGACGAGTGACCCGATAGGCTGACACCGGTTCTAACCGGCCTCCTTAGCTCAGTGGTAGAGCACTCGCCTTGTAAGCGAAAGGTCGTCAGTTCAATCCTGACAGGAGGCTCTACCAAAGCCTGTATGACCTGATATGTAGGCAGGAAAGTCAAGTAGGCAGGTGAAAGCCGCCCCGGTCTTGGAGCCGAGGCGGCCTTCGTTTGATCGCTGCTGAACCACGGGAAGGTGGCAGTCGTTGCTCACATCAACGGCAGCCGAAAATTGATCAGCTGTCGGCAACTGAAAATTCACCAGCTTGGTCTCATTGGTCGTCGGCTGTGACGGTGGTGTCAGGCTGATATGCGCGGGTTGGGTACCGGCGCGAACGCTGGCTGGTGTCTAGGGTCGGGCATCACCCCGGATCCGGTGAATCCTGTTGTGGCTCATAGCTCAATCGCAGGCTGGTTCATACCGTGCCACCATTGGTCCCGGTTCAGCGACGATCAAGTCTCATCGGCTGGTTGACCCTATTCGAGTGGTTCGAAGGTGGCCAGTGACCAGCACCAGCCGGCCAGCTTGCGGGCGATCGC
>CAZDYH010000327.1:0-2193 GCA_964509355.1 uncultured Mycobacterium sp. | reverse complement strand
CTGGAACCGGATGGAGACAGTGCCCTGGTTCAAGCCGCCCGTGGACACCCAGTTCGCCACGCCCGGATCGGTCGGCGAGATCACCACGGTGTAGGTTCCGTCCGCGTTTCGGTTGGCCTGTGCGTTGTTCAGGCTGGTCTGCTGGTCCCAGTAGTTGTCGGTGATCGTCCAGTCGTTGTAGACCGGGACAATGAAGTAGCCGGCACTGCCCGGATCGATGGTGAGCACCAGGGCTTCATCGTCGGCGAGCTGGAAGTAGCCGTTGCTTTGCAGCTGGTTTGCCAGGAACTCGGCATTACTGGCCGGCTGACTCAACACATTGGGTTGCTTGAGCTCGTCGGTCACCGGGTCGGTCGTGGCCAATGCCATGTACTTGGCCTGCTCAGACACGCCTCTGATCA
This sequence comes from uncultured Mycobacterium sp., assembly GCA_964509355.1. Lineage (GTDB taxonomy): Bacteria > Actinomycetota > Actinomycetes > Mycobacteriales > Mycobacteriaceae > Mycobacterium. The sequence goes on along the minus strand of CAZDYH010000327.1, from coordinate 1,792 downwards.
CCAGGATCAAGGCGGTGAACGTGCCGCGCAGCACCGGCGGCATGTATGGCAGCGGAGGGACCACCGACACCAGCGTCGTCACCAACGGGTTGTCGGTCACCAGCGGCCCGAGGAGGGTGAACCCTCCCAACTGGCTGAACAGGCTGTTGGGCGGGCCGCTGACACGGTGAATCGACAGGCTTATCGGTTCTTCTTCGTTCCAGTCGGCCAAAGTGTCGCGCGCCGCGATGATGGTGGAGCCGGAGGTCAGCTGAAGGTGGTTGGTCTGTCCGGGCGCGGCGGGCTCACTGCTCACGGTGATGACGAACGTGCCGTCCTCAGCGACCTCGAGGTCTTCTGCGGTCAGGATCGACGACGTCGTCCCGGCCAAACCTTCCAGCACGCTGAAGCTGGTGTCGGCCGGGATCCCGTCGTTGAACCGGCCCGTGATGACATACTCCGACGTTGCGTTGACCGACATGAAGCGGTAGATGGTATCGGGGTTGTCGTAGAGGATGCGTGAGCCGCTGACATCTTGCCCGTACCAGGTGTGCGGCGGGGCGACCTGGGTGACAACCGTCGGAGTCATGGGGTTGAGCAGCTGTTGCTGAAACGCTGCCGCCATGGCGTACTCGTCGACGGCCCTGTCGAGCTGTGCGATGTTCTCCTGATCCGGACCGCCGACCAGAGCGAACTCACGTTGCGCTGTGCAAAGCCATGCCACCCGGAGAACGAACTTCATCAACTGAACCGGCAGGGTGTTCACGGTTTCGGCGGCCAGTTTCTCGGCGGCGATTTGTTCCGGGGTTCCGAGCGGACTGACCGTTACCGTCGAGACGCTCTGATTCAGTACCGCGGCCTGGGCGGCCGCCGCTGGTGTCGTGGCGGCGGTGAAGGCAGGGGCAACAGTGTGTCCGAGCTCGCGGCGCGTCCACCCCAGCAGGGCCCATATAATCGGGGACTGAGCAGGCGCAACCGGTCCACTGGTCGCCCGCGGAGTAAGACCCAGTGCGGACAAGACGTCAGATATCAACCCGTTGGGGTTCAACTGCGGCGTCGACAGAGCACTCACGGTGGCCGAGGCCGACGGGACCGAGACCGTGGTTATGACCGTACTCGCCGGCGTTTGGGCGGCCTGCGGTGCGATCGCGGGCGACGACGTGTCTGTCGACGCGGGCTGCGAAATCGTCGTCCCAGTGTCGGTGGGCGTGACCACAATCTGCGACGTACCCGTTGACTGCGGCTGGGACTTGCCGGTCCTGCGTCCAGATGACGAAGTGTCGTCGCCGTCTGCGCGTGAGGTCTCATCGGCGTTCCGCGTGACAGGTTCCAACGTGGTAGGCGGCATCGACGATGTGGGCGATGGCGACGTAGACGCCGTGCCCGTGTTGACGACATCCCGTGTTGATCCTGGCTCCTCGTCGTCATCGTCACTGCTCGAGCCGGTGGCCGGGGCAGTGCTGGAGCCCGAGTGTTGTTGGTCCTCAGCGGATGTCGACCCCGGGGAAGGTGAGGGCGTCGTCTCCGACGAGTCGGACGAATTCGACGGACCCGATGTCGGGCCCGAGGACGATGGACGGGACGATTTCGCCGAGTTCGCACCCGCCGCCGGCTTCGTGGACGGGTCGTCCGCCGCTGGTCCCGAGTTCGGGGATCCCGAGTTCGGAGATGATGCCTCCGAGGCTGTCGACTGACCGGGATCAGCCAGAGCGATCCCGGGGCTGCTGCCAATCGCCGTCCCGACCCCCAGCGCGACCGCCAACGCACCGATCCTGCCGATGAATCGTCCGTATCCCTCCCCGGACCGGGACGG
>CAZDYH010000326.1:0-2198 GCA_964509355.1 uncultured Mycobacterium sp. | reverse complement strand
CAATCAGGTCGCGCACACCCGTGAGCCCGAGCCGCTCACGGAACGCCTGCACCGTGTAGCCGATCACCATCGCCTCGGTGCGCGCGCGCACCGTTGCCGAACGTGGCAGGCCGAACAGCGGGCCGAACTCGCCGAAGTAGTCGCCCGATGTGGCCACCTTGAGCAACTCCTCACCGCCGCCGGCCAATTCGCGCACGATCTCAAGCTCGCCTTCGGCGACGACGTAGATGAGATCTCCCATCGTGCCCTGCTCGAACACCACCGAGTCGGGCGCAAGCCGCACGGTTTCCGGTGTCCGGTTTGTCGACGCGAACTGCGGCACCAGGTCCACGACGCGGTCGGCGAGCGGCAGCATTCGGGTGTCGTGCGTGGCGACCAGCACCACCCGATCACCCGTTGCGAGTTCGCGGATTAGCCGTAACACTTTCTCGACTTGGATGAAGTCGAGGTGCGCGGTCGGTTCGTCGGCCAGGATCAGCGGCGGGTCGAGCGCGATCGCCCGCGCGACCGCCACCCGTTGTTGCTGTCCGCCGCTCAGGTCGCCCGGCCGGCGCGTCATGCAGTCTTGCAGACCGACGCGCGTCAACAACTCCTCGGCCCGGCGCCGCGCGGCGCCGCGGGACATTCCGTCCGCACGCATCGGCACCATCACGTTCTCGATCGCGTTGAGGCTGGGCACGAGATTGAACGCCTGGAACACGATGCCGACGGTACGGCGCCGGTGCAGCGACAGCGCGCGGGCGTCCAGCGCGGTGATGTCGACGTCGCCGAACGTGATCCGGCCGGAGGTAGGGCTCAGGATGCCGCCGAGGCACGACAACAAAGTCGTCTTACCGCAGCCGCTGGGTCCAAGCAGGATCGCGAGTGAGCCCGCGGTCACCTCGAGATTCAGGTGGTCGATCGGACGGACCGCGTACCCGCCGCTGGAGTACTCGACCACGAGATCCTTGATGCGCAAATCACCCACCGTTCAAGGGCCTCCGAACGCCAGCGCGGGATCGACGGTCACCACGCGCCGCAATCCCGCGGCGCTCGCCAGCAGTCCGACCACGATCGCGATGACGGGAAGCGACAGGAAGGCCGACACCGGTACCACCACGCGCATGGGGAACAGCGGTGCGAGCGCGACCGATAGCAGCGCACCGAGTACCGCCGCGACGATCGCGACGAGGATCGCCTGTAACGCCAGGCCGCCGAGCACCGAACGCGTCGAGACGCCGACCGCCTTGAACACCGCGAAGTCGCGCGTACGCTCCAGCGCGGACAGGTAGATCACCGAGCCCACGATCAACGCGGCGACGATCCACAGCAGGAACGCGATGATCGTGATTGCCTCATACGCCGGCTTCAACGGTCGCAACAGGTCATCGACCGCAGCGCGCCGGTCGACGGTCCGGTAGCCGTCGGGGATCTGGGCCGGCGGCCCGCGCAGACCGATCGACGAGATCAGCGGCTGTCCTGAGAACACCACCTGCTGGGCGCCCGCAACGGTAAGGAACACGTTGGGCTGTTGCGCGAGCGCGGTGGACTTGTCGACGATTCCGACGATGCGCACTGTGCGGGAACCGATCTCGAGGTCATCGCCCACGCGTCGGCCCAGTGTGCTCGACACCGCGATCTCGTCGGGACCAGACGGCGCCCGGCCGTTCGATATGGGCGGCATCCCTGGACCCCTCTCCGGCGCGCCGAACAGGTTCATGTTGCGCGGCGAGCCGCCGGCTTTCCCGGTCGCGGCCGAGTACACGAGCGGGACCGCATCGGCGACGCCCGACACCCGTGAGGCCACCTGGACCTGGTCCGCGGCGAACGGTGACGAGCCGAGAAACGGCCCGGTGGCGCCCGCCCTGATGAGGAACGTGTCAACACCCAGCGAGTCGACGGTGTCTTCGGCCTCCACGCCATATCCGTTGGAGAGCCCGGTCAGAACCAGCGTCATCGCGAACACGACGCCGGTGCCCAGGATCGCGATGATGAACCGTCGCCGGCGCCACTGCAGGTCGCGCAACGCAGCGATCAGCACCGGCAACTCCCCCCGCCGTTCATGGCCAGACACTACCGACCCGCCCCGGTGAGCGACGGGCGTTCGAGATGGTCTCTAGATGTCGCGTATCTGTCATTCAAGACTTTGACCTGCGAAAACTCCGTGGAGCCTAGGAGATTCGAACTCCTGACATCTGCCTTGCAAAGGCAGCGCTCTA
>CAZDYH010000325.1:0-2219 GCA_964509355.1 uncultured Mycobacterium sp. | reverse complement strand
GTGTTCGATCACGACGGCCCGGCGCGCAGCGCGAAGCTCCGCGGATGCGGCTTCCTGCTCCCGGAGCGCTCGGACCGCGCCGACGGCCCCGCGACGGTTGCCGGCCAGCATCGGGGGCAACGCTGTCACGGTCACGCTCAGCTGCGCCAGCACGGCTTCGTGCGCGGCGAGGTCAGCAGTCAGCGCCGCACGCTGCTGCTGCAACGCGCTCAGCCTGGCATCCACGGCGCGGTAGTACTCGGCTGCGGTGGCGGGCACCTTCTGCAGCCCGGCCCAGCCCACGGGGTCGGCCCAGGACGGACGGATCGTCTCGTTCCGCTCGTAGCGTGGCCCGGCGGGTGCGCGTTCACCGCCGAACGGATCGTCGGTGTCCAGCCCCCACAGGCCGCTGAAGTCCCGGACCCACGGCGTTTCCGCGTTGATCAGGACCGGCGTCCAGGGGTGCGGGGTACCCGGCCCGATGTGGACCCCGTCGCCGCGTTTGTAGTCGACATACGGGATGCCGACGCCGGGCGCCGGACGATCGCGGGTCCACGGGAACAGCACCCCACGGGCTCTGCTCACGGCCGCGAAAAAACGTTGCAGCGCCGGCGGTTCGACGCGCACCAGGTATTCCCCCGGCAGGTACGCCCCGGAATGGGATCCGGCGCCGGCGTACACGACCGGGTGCGTGTGATCGACCCAGGTGATGTCCGGGTCGTCGCAGCGCCGCCGCAGATCGTCGCCGGTTTCGTCATGCGAGGAGAACGCGACCCACCCCACGCGCAGGACATCGGATCCGTCCGGCCGGCTCGCCGGTCCCGCGTCCTCGACCAGCGGAACCAGGAACACGGTGACCTGCTCCCAATCGGCTTCGTGGTCGTTGACCCCGCCGAAACTCGACCGCCAGTCATTCATCGCGTAGAAAAACCAGTACTGCAAGACGACGTAGCCACCGTGCGCGCTGATGTGCGCGTAGTACGGGAAATTCGTGGCAGCCGCAGAACCGCGGTAGCGGCGGTGAAGTGCCGCAGTCAATCCTCCCGGAACGGAGCCGCGCAGGATCAGTGAGAGCCGAAACAGCGAATCGATGATCCTGCCGAGCAGCCCGACCGTGGCAAACCGCGACGTGCTCCGGAAACGGGCGCGGTCGGGATCCCGCCGCCACTGCCGTAACTCGCCCGGGGTCAACGCGGACGGAACATAGCGCAGCTCCAGAGTGGTGCCGACGTCGGTGCGGGTGTAAGTGCACAGCACGTCCAAGTCCAGATCGCCGTGGTCGACCAGACGCTGACGGTCCCCCTGCCCGGCGGCTCGGCCCCACAGCGCGGCCTGTTCGACGTAGGCATCCACTGCCATCGGGAAGAACAGCTCACCCTCTGTGAAGCGGATCACCGGCTCGTAACGACGCACCAACTCCACCGGATCGACTCCGGCAGGCACAGGCACGACGTTCGCGCTCAGTCCGTCACCACCATCCCCGCCGGGGTCCACGTAAGTATCGTTTCACTACTGGTCAACGATGTCCGTCATATCGCCGTGCATCTCCGACACGAGGGTGGCGCAAGAGTGCCGGTGGTCAACGGCGTAACTAGACCGGCTGACGGTGCAATCGACCCGCTCACCTGATCGAACACCTCGCCCAGTCCGGTTTGGCTAACACGCAGCAACGCCGTCAAACCCGCCAACGCACATAGGCGTTTCGCCGAGGTGTGTGTCTTTCACGCCGACCGGCATCAACCCGGATCTACCGCGGTCGCCGCCGGGCCGACTTCCGGCGCCACCGTCCAGTAAGTTGGCGGCGCCGGTGGGACCGTCCAGGCTGGCTGCCCCGGTAAGCCCTGCTCAAACTTGAGATCCTCGGGATCAATGCACGCCCCGCTTCGTACAACTCCGCCGGCGTGCTCGCAGCAGTAGTCAGCGGGATAATCAGTGTCATTCATGCACCGGTCAAGATCTTCTTGTTTGAAGTCAGCGCGCGCGATGGCGGGGTGTCCGAACGGGTTGGGCGGCCAGCGTCAGTCGGGCACCCACCTTCAGACCGTGACATGACGCCACCAGACTGACGGCGCCGAACCATGTGGTACACACGATGAATGCCTCTTGGCGGGGACTCTCAGTTAACCAGGCGCACGTTGTTGATTGCCGGTGCCGCGAGCCTGACCGGCTTGGCAGGTAGTTCGGTTTTCACGCACCTCGCCGACACCGCCGATGCAGATGAGTACCCGTATGTGCCGTCT
>CAZDYH010000324.1:0-2258 GCA_964509355.1 uncultured Mycobacterium sp. | reverse complement strand
TCCAGGTCGTTGAGCATCACCATGTCGAAGGGGGTCGTCGTCGTGCCGCGCTCCTTGAATCCGCGGACGTGCAGGTGCGCGTGGTTCGTCCGCCGGTAGCTCAACCGGTGGATGAGCCAGGGGTAGCCGTGGTAGGCGAAGATAACCGGCCTGTCCACGCCGAACACCGCGTCGAACTCGTGGTCGGAGAGCCCATGCGGATGCTCGGACTCCGGTTGCAGCCGCATGATGTCCACCACGTTGATCACCCGCACCCGCAGATCCGGCAGCTCCCGGCGCAAGATGTCGGCGGCGGCCACTGTCTCCAGCGTCGGGATGTCACCGGCGCACGCCAGCACGACGTCGGGTTCCTTTCCGCGGTCGCCGCGCTCGTTGCCGGCCCACTCCCAGATGCCCAGACCGCGCGTGCAGTGGGCGATCGCCTCGTCCATGGCGAGGTAGGTCAGTGCGGGCTGCTTGCCGGCAACGATGACGTTTACATAGTGTCGGCTGCGCAGGCAGTGGTCGGCTACCGAGAGCAGGGTGTTGGCATCTGGCGGCAGGTACACACGCACCACCTCGGGCCGCTTGTTGGCGACGTGGTCGATGAAGCCGGGGTCCTGATGCGACGCCCCGTTGTGGTCCTGGCGCCACACGTGCGAGGTCAGCAGGTAGTTCAGCGATGCGATCGGTCGCCGCCAGGGCAGGTGGGAGCTGCTGGACAGCCATTTGGCGTGCTGGTTGAGCATCGAGTCAACGATGTGCACGAAAGCCTCGTAGCAGTTGAACAACCCGTGTCGCCCGGTGAGAAGATAGCCCTCCAGCCAGCCCTGGCACAGGTGCTCGCTCAGCACCTCCATCACGCGGCCGTCCGGGGCGAGATGGTCGTCGTCGGCCACTGTCTCGGCCATCCAGGTCCGGTCGGTCGTCTCGAATACCGCGCCGAGCCGGTTGGACGCCGTCTCGTCGGGGCCCATGATGCGGAAGCGATCCGGATTGCGCGCGATGACATCGCGCAGGAAGGTGCCCAGCACCTTGGTGGCTTCCGCGGTCTCGGTCGCCGGCCTGTCCACCGCCACCGCGTAGTCGCCGAAGTCGGGCAGATCCAGATCGCGCAGCAGCAGACCGCCGTTGGCGTGCGGGTTGTCACTCATCCGGCGCTGCCCGGTCGGGGCCAGGGCACGCAGCTCGGGCCGCAGCGCACCGTTCTCGTCGAACAGCTCGTCGGGCCGGTAGCTGCGCAGCCACTCCTCGAGTTGGGCCCGGTGTTGCGGATTGGTATGGGTTTCGGCGAGAGGCACCTGATGTGATCGCCAGGTGCCCTCGACGTGCTTGCCGTCGACCTCCTTCGGCCCGGTCCACCCTTTGGGGGTGCGCAGTACGATCATCGGCCACACCGGCCGCACCGGAGCCGCTGGGCCGGCGACGTCACGCGGCGTGGTACCGCCGCTGCGCGCGGCCTGCTGAATCGCCGCGATCTCGTCGAACGCCTCGTCGAGTGCGGCCGCGAGCTGCTGATGGACGTCGGCTGGGTCGTCACCGGCGACCGTGATGGGCCGGTAGCCGTAGCCCCGGAACAACGACTCGAGCTCCGGCTGCGGGATGCGGGCCAGCACGGTGGGGTTCGCGATCTTGTAGCCGTTGAGGTGCAGGATCGGCAGTACCGCGCCATCGCTGACCGGGTTGAGAAACTTGTTGGAATGCCAGCTGGCGGCCAGCGGCCCGGTTTCGGCCTCGCCATCGCCGACTACGCACGCCACCACCAGCTCCGGGTTGTCGAACGCGGCGCCGTAGGCATGGACCAGCGCATAGCCCAGCTCACCGCCCTCGTGGATCGAGCCGGGCGTCTCGGACGCGACGTGGCTGGGAATGCCACCGGGAAAGGAGAACTGGCGAAACAACTTTCGAAGTCCTTCGGCGTCCTCCCCGATACCGCTGTAGACCTCGCTGTAGGTGCCCTCGAGGTAGGCGTTGGCAACAAGTCCCGGCCCGCCGTGGCCGGGCCCGGTGATGTAGATGACGTCGGCATCGCGGTTGCCGATGATGCGGTTCAGATGGGCGTAGATCAGGTTCAGACCGGGCGTCGTGCCCCAGTGCCCAAGCAGCCGGGGCTTGACGTGCGATGGTGCCAGCGGCGCTCGCAGCAGCGGGTTGTCGAGCAGGTAGATCTGGCCGACCGAGAGGTAGTTCGCGGCGCGCCAGTAGGCGTCGATCCGACGCAGCTCGGAGGCGGAGAGCGGACCGTCGACCATCGTGGGCTCCTTCCGGCGACCGGGCCT
>CAZDYH010000323.1:0-2270 GCA_964509355.1 uncultured Mycobacterium sp. | reverse complement strand
TAGTTGACGGCCTGCTGGTTACCTGCTGGCCGGGTATACGTGTCAGCGGCTGCAAGACCCGGCTTGGCCACCAGGAGGGCCACCACAACAGCCAGGCTGATCACGAAGGCACACACGCGTTTCATCTGAATTTCAACTCTCTCGACCCTCAGCATGAACACTGGCTGAGAACAGACTCCAGGACCACTATTACAAGCCAATGCGCGATAGACCTAATTGCCTTGTGGCACAAGGCCAATGAGTTGCAATACCGTGACCGAACGGTGACCGCTGACACCGAGGCGCCATTGCCGCATCGCAGTTGAGCTCGGAGCCGATCAACCCTCAGGTGCGGGCCAGGTGCAGCCGTTCCCGCCACCGGGCGATAGTGGCCTGGTCTGTCACCGCGAACTGCTTGATGAGATCGGGGTCCGGTGCCGATGGCATCGGCGCGACGGGCAGGTAGCCGTCGACGGGAGCCAACGAACGCTGCTCGCTTACCAGGTCGCCGGCGAGCAACAACCTTGTGCCGAGCCCACACGCGAAAAGCAGTTCCGGTAACGCACCCGCCAACGCGAGCGCGGCTGCCGCCCCGATGCTCGTTGCCGCCGTGGAAGACACCACGCACGGCAGTTCGTATGTCTCCGCCAACCGAAGTGCGCGACGCACTCCCCCCAGCGGACCGTAGGTGAGGACGACGATGTCGGCGGCTTCGGCCAGTGGAAGTTCACCTGGGTCTTGGGCGTCACGTACCGACTCGTCAACGGCGATGCGCACGTCAACCTTTCGTCGCACCACAGCCAACTCCTCGAGCGTGCGGCAGGGCTGCTCGACGAACTCAAGTCCGTCGGCGGCCCTGTCCAGCGCTGCGATCGCCGACACCGCGGCGTCGACGTCCCACCTTCCCTTGGCGTCACAGCGAATTGCGGCGTCCGGTCCCAGCGCGTCGCGCACTGCTTGCACGCGTGCGATGTCGTCGTCAAGTGAGCCCGGGGGCTCGGCCACCGTGACGTCAGCGGTTCGGCACCCGGCGTTCGCCACCATCTTGTGTGCCCGTGCGGCATCGGTCGCGGGCACCGTGACGGCAACGGGGACGCACCCGCGAATTGGATCGGGCCAGCCGACCGTGCCGGCCTCCGTCGCTGCCGTCAGCCACCGTGCGAGCACGTGGTGGGCACGGCCGTCCTCCGGGCTGAATTCGCCCCACCCCTGGGGCCCTTCGATGAGCATGCCTTCGCGGGGACGTCCGGCCCTGCTGTGCATGGGAATGGCGAAGACCGGAGCGGCGTCGAAGTCGATCAGTGTCTTCACAAGCGCTTGACGCTAGCGCACCGGACTGCCCGGCCAAGGCCGCATCAGCTCATCGCAAGTCCATACCGGCCAAGCGGGCTCGCCGACCGCGATGCCTCTGTGTATTGGGCGACGATCTGCGAGATGCCTACTGACGGTAGTGCAGTTGGCTTGCGTCACAAGGCTTTACGTGCCACTGCGGGGTGCTGCAGGCGACAGATAACGGATGTTTGCGCGCGAAACGATGTGGAGGCGAAAAATGTTTCTTACCAAAGAATTAGGAGCGGCTCCTGGTGACCTTAGAGTAGCCGCTTACCGTCCAGGTCAGGGTCAAGAGTCCACGCCATCGAAATGAGGTCGAACATGACCGTCTCCGCATCTCTGTCTGGGAACCGCTACGGAAATCCCGTGTTCGACTGCAGTGGCGCGCGGCTCCGGGCGCAAAGTCGCCGACTGGCCACCGTGGTGACGATCAGCGGTGAGATCGACGCGGTCAACATCGATCGAGTCACCCAGCACGCCAGGCGTTTCGTCTTGGCCGCGACTTCGGTGGTCCTCGACCTGAGCGGCGTGAGGGACGTGGCCGAACGGGGCCTGGAGCTGCTTCGCGCCATCGACCAGGATTGCGGCGATGCCGGCGTGGACTGGGCGTTGGTTCCCAGTCCTGCAGTTCTTCGACTTCTCAGCGTTAGCGACGATCGGTATCCCATCGCGGCGTCGGTTCGGGGGGCGCTGAACTACTTCGCCGACGAGACGCTGCAGCGCCGCAGTCTGCTGCTGCCGTTGTTGATCAAGTCCGCATAGGCCGGGGGCCTGCCGAACGTCTCATCGGTCAACCCTGGATTCGTGCGCCGTCGGAGAAAGCTCACGCGACAGCCGCGCATTCGAAGTTCCGCTCATGGCTTGACGGCGAAAGGCAATCGCCGTTGTCGAAGCCGCCGACGGGGAGTTCTTTGCAGTGGTCGACGCCGACGAGGCCGTTGAAATGCTCCGCCGTTTGA
>CAZDYH010000322.1:0-2277 GCA_964509355.1 uncultured Mycobacterium sp. | reverse complement strand
TTGGTGCGCCGGTGCCGGTGGGTGCTCCGGTTGGTGCGCCGGTGCCGGTTGGTGCTCTACTCCTTGACGTGGCTGGAAGCTATGGGGGTAAGGGTGCGCCGACTGGTCCGCCGCCGGCTGGCGCGCCTGTGCCCGGTCAGCCGGTTCTGCCCGGTCCTGCGGCTGCCCCTCCGGCTGCGGGCTGAGGCTGATCCTCTTCCGGGTTGTGCTGACTCGCTAGGTTGCCACCAGCGGGTGCGCGCCGTGGTAAGTGAGGACGAGTCGCCGGGTCAAGCCCTGACCCGGGGGTGCTACCCAGCCGGCACCGCTTCATCGCCTCCTGGGCGTACGGGTCATTGGTGGCGAGTTGCTGCGTAGCGCAAGCAAGTTGCCGGATTGGCTTCCTGTAGCCAAAGCGTGACAGAGGAGTGACCGAATTGCTAACGCGCGCTTGCACTTCCACACTTCAGGTCACCCCCACAATAACAATGACAACTTTGTCATTTCAACGGGAGTAGGAGCCATGCGGGCGGTTGTTCGGTGTGTTCTTGCGGTGATCGGGATCGCTGCGAGTGTGGTTGCGGGGCCGGCCGGCGTAAGCCTGGCGGCGGCGACCCAGTCGTATCGGTTCGCCATCGCGTCGGTTCTGCCAACGCCGGGCGAGGTGGTGGGTGTGGCGCACCCCGTGGTGGTGACGTTCAGTGCACCCGTCGCCAACCGGCATGCGGCCGAGCGTGCCATGGACATCAAATCGGCGCCCGCGATGACGGGCAAGTTCCAATGGCTCGACAACGACGTTGTGCAGTGGGTTCCCGACCGATTCTGGCCGGCGCACAGCACGGTGGCGCTTTCGGTAGGCGGCCTGCCAACGAATTTCGCAACGGGTCCTGCCGTCGTCGGTGTTGCCAGTATCTCGGATCACACGTTCACCGTGAGCATCGACGGCGTCGAAGCGGGACCGCCGTCTGCACTACCAGCGCCGCACCACCGACCCCACTGGGGAGAAGAGGGCGTGTTCCCGGCCTCGATGGGCAGGCCGGAGTACCCGACGCCCGTCGGCATCTACACCGTCCTGTCCAAGGACCGCTCGGTGATCATGGATTCGAGCAGCGTCGGCATCCCCATCGACAGTCCCGAGGGTTACCTTCTCACGGTGGATTTCGCCGTCCGTATCACCAGCCGTGGCCTCTTCGTGCATTCAGCTCCGTGGGCTGTCAATTCATTCGGGCATGACAATGTCAGCCACGGCTGCATCAGCCTGAGCCCCGAGGACGCAGAGTGGTACTTCAACACGGTCAACATTGGTGACCCCGTGATAGTGCAGGAAAACAGCCTCGAAGTTCCTAGAGCAGTGTCGGCGGAGATTCGGAGCCGATGACGGGAATCGAACCCGCCTACTGGCCCGCGTTGCGGGCCAGATCGATGGCGTACTGATTCACGAAGGTGCCCGCCGGCGGATCACCTTTGTCGCATGTTCCGTCGGACTCACCGGGACGTTTGATCCACAAGTAGGCGTCGGCGTGCGCGCCCGCGGTAGCCGCGGTAGGCGGAGTGCCCAGTGCTCGGCCGCTGGGGTTGCACCAGTTGAGCTCGGAGTCGGGCGCTGGTCCGACGCCGTTGCGCGACGTGTCGATCACGTAGTGCGAACCGTTCGTGAGCGCCGAAATCGCCTCGCCGTAACCGATTTCGTCCTCGGTGGTGAAGAAATTCGCACTGTTGAGGCTGAAACCCCGCGCGCGATCGACACCGACCTCGTTGAGCCTGGCGGCCATGTCCTCGGGGCTATGCCAGCGCAAGTGACCACCGTCGACGTACACGGCCGCGGCCGGATTGCGCGTCAGCGTGTCGACAGCGTAGCGAATCAAGTCGAAGCGTTCTCGGCGCTGGTCAGGCGACAGGCAGTCGGCCATCGCGAGCGCATCGGGTTCGAGGATGATCGCCGCCCGCGAAGAGCCCACGTCGGATGCGATGCCGTCGATCCACGCGCGGTAGTCTGCGGCCGTCGCGAAGCCACCCGCAGCGAAGCTGCCACAGTCGCGGTGGGGGATTCCATAAAGCGTCAGAACCGGGATGGCGCCAGCAGCCTGCGCGTCACCGGTGTACTTCGCGACCGTAGCTGCGGAAGAGCCCGGGACGATCCAGTACGCCTGCGGCGTGTTGGCGATGGCGGTCAACTCGGGACTCGGCGGATCGGCACGCTGCGCGGCGCGCATGGCCGCCGAGGTGGGATTGACGTAGAGCGGCGCTCCGGCCAACGGGTTTACCTCATCGGCCAAGCGCACCGTCGGGGCGGGACCG
>CAZDYH010000321.1:0-2292 GCA_964509355.1 uncultured Mycobacterium sp. | reverse complement strand
GTTGCCGAGGGTGTCAAAGGCGTCGACCGCATCGGCCATCAACCCGGCGGCCTCGGCGTACCGGTGGGCCATCACCGCCGCGGTGCCGGCGGTCTCGAGTGCATGGCCGAGGTTGTTGCGCTCACCAACGGTGCGCGCAACCTCGAGCATCGGTTCCAGTCTGACGAGCAACTGCTGGGCATCCCCGGCTGACAGCGATCCAAGTCGATGACTCTCGGCCACCATCTCGAGGTCCGCCTCGCCGAAGGTCACGAAACCAACGCCGTTTTGATGACCGGCGACCTCGAATCGCTGGCGCGCCTGGGCGGCCAACCGGCGCGCCTCGTCGAACTTCATCCCATAGGCGGCGTTGACGGCCAGGTGTGACAGGGCCCAGCCCTCCATTCGCGTCGATCCTGCCTGCTGCGCCAGCCGGCGGGCTTCCTCGAACCGGTGGGCCGCCTGCGCCAGATCGCCGGTGTGCATCGAGAACTCGCCAGCACCCAGCAGCAGCTTGATCCGGGCCCGCGGAGTCACCCGACCGCGCTCCGCCAGCAGCCTGTCGTACCAGGCTCCCGACTCCCCGAAATGGGAGTGGACGAACCAGAAGAAGGACAGATCGGCTGCCAGCAGCAGCGCGTCCTCCAGGTCGCCCTCGGCGACGGACCGCTCGAGCACGGCCCGCAGATTGTCGTGGTCGGCTTCCAGCGCAGCGAGCGCCGCCAACTGGCCCGACGTGGAGAGCAGTCTGCTTTGGCGATGCGCCCACTCAAGGAAGAACCCCCGATGGCGCTCCAACATCATCGCGGTCTCACCGGCCAACTCGAGGCGCTCGGAGGCGTAAGCCTGAATCGTCTGCAGCAGCCCGAAGCGTCGATTCTCGCCCTGGGACCTCACCGTCACCAACGACTTGTCGACGAGCGATTCGAGCAGATCCAGCGCACCGGCGGCGACGCTGTCCCCGGGCGCCCACATCGCCTGGACAGCCTCCACGGCAAAGCCGCCACGGAACACCGCCAAGCGCCGCAGCAGTGCCTGCTCGTCGGGGCTCAGCAGGTCGTAACTCCAATCGATCGCCGCACGCAGGCTGTGCTGCCTGGCCACCGCAGTCCGAGCACCCTTGCTCAGCAGGGCCAAGACGTCGCCCAGCCGGTCGGCGATCTGTCCAGGTGACAGGATGCCGAGGCGGGCGGCGGCCAACTCGAGGGCCAGCGGCACACCGTCCAGGCCCCGACAGATCGCCGCGCAGGCCGACCCGTTCTCGGCGGTCAGGGTGAACGCCCGGTTCACCAGGCGGCCACGATCGACCAAGAGCCCGATCGCCTCGTTGTCCACCAGCCGCTCCTGATCGGGTTCGGGCAGCACCATCGGCGGAACGGTCCACACCGTCTCGCCCGGGATATCGAGGATCTCGCGACTCGTCGCCAGGACGCTGACCGTGGTTGTCGATCCCAACAGCTGCTCCACGCACATGGCCGCGCCACCGACCACGTGCTCGCAGTTGTCGAGCAGCACCAAAGTCTCCTGCCCTGCGAGGCGGTCCACCAGCGTGGACACGATCGGGCGGTCCGCCTGTTCCTGCACGCCCATGGCCAGGGCGATCTGCTTGGGGACCTGCGCCGGGTCGGCGATGCGGGCCAGGTCGACGAACCACACGCCGTCGCGGTAGTGGTCGAGGACCTCGGCAGCGACCTGCAACGCCAGCCGGGTCTTACCGATGCCCGCGCCGCCGGTCAGGGTCACCAGGCGATTCCCCGACACCAGCGCCGTGAGCTCGCGGATCTCCCCTTCACGACCGATGAAGCGGGTCAGCTGTCGCGGGAGATTGTTGGGGACGAGGTCGAGAGTGCGCAGCGGCGGGAACTCCCGGTCCAGGGTCTGGTCACTCACCTGGAAGACATGCTCGGGCACGTCGAGATCCTTGAGCCGGTGTTCACCAAGGTCCACCAGGGTCACGCCCTCGGGGAGTCGATCGCCAACCAGGCCGGCGGTCACCCCCGACGCCAGCACCTGCCCACCGCGCCCGGCCGCCATCAACCGGGCCGCCCGGTTCACCGCCGGACCGAAATAGTCCCCGCCCCGCTCCTGGACCTCCCCGGTGTGCAAACCCATCCGCACCCGCACCCGCGCGCCCACAGGCCAGTCTTCGACGGCGAGCGCCGATTGGGCATCCAGCGCCGCCTGCAGCGCGTCACCCGCCCGCGCGAACGCAGCCGCGAACCCATCCCCGCCCGTCGCGAACACGTACCCGCCGTGCTCCTCGATCTTCGACCGCAGGATCGAGTCGTGCCGCGCCAACGCCGATCGCATCGC
>CAZDYH010000320.1:0-2304 GCA_964509355.1 uncultured Mycobacterium sp. | reverse complement strand
CCGATGCCATCGAGGTGTCGATGTGTGTGCTGTACCTGTCGTCCGACGAGTCCTCTTACACGACCGGCACGGAGCTCGTCATCGACGGCGGGTGGTCGGTAGGCCTCCCGCACAAGACTTTCTAGTCTGTAAGCCGCTCCAGCACCGTCCCGGTCAGCGAGTCCAGCGCTTTCAGCTGGGCCGGGCTCATGCCATCGAACACCGTGGCGCGCACCAGCGCGACGTGACCCGGCGCGGCCGCCTCCAGTGCGGCCCGGCCGCTGTCGGTGAGCTCGACGGTCGCACCGCGGCGGTCGTCGTCGCTGCCCCGGCGCTTGACAAGTCCGCGGGTACGCATCCTGCTCAGCTGGTGTGACAGTCGGCTTTGCTCCCATACCAGCGCGCCGGCGAGCTCGAAGATCCGCAACGGGCCGCGCTCGGACAGCTCCACCAGGACGTCGTAGTCGGCCAGTGACAGCCCGCAGTCCTGCTGCAGTTGGCGGTTCATCGCGACCTGCAGCCGGTTCACCATCGCCAGGTACCCGCGCCAGACCCGCTGCTGTTCGTCGGTCAGCCACATGGCACCAGCCTAGTGGAATACATGACACATCATGTATGTTGCCAACTGCATGCCGCCGGACAACCGCCTAGGCTGGCAACCACGTCACAAGGGGTGATGAGATGACCAGCACAGCAACCGTCGACATTCGGCGCGCCGCCGACCGGGCCGCCACCAAGATCTCCTGGCTCGACTCCAAGCATTCGTTCTCGTTCGGCCGGCACTACGACCCGGCCAACACCCACCACGGGCTGCTACTGGTCAACAACGACGATATCGTCAAGCCCGGCACCGGTTTTGAGACGCACCCGCACCGCGATATGGAGATCGTGACCTGGGTGCTGCGCGGCTCGCTGGTACACCAGGACTCCACCGGCCACTCCGGCGTCATCTACCCGGGCCTGGCGCAGCGCATGTCGGCCGGCCGGGGCATCCTGCATTCCGAGAAGAATGACTCGTGGACGCTTACCGGCGACGAAACCCACAGTGAGCCGGTGCATTTCGTACAGATGTGGGTGGTGCCCGACGAGTTCGGCAACACACCCGGCTACCAGCAGCTCGAGATCGACGACGAACTGCTGCGCGGCGGGCTGGTCACCATCGCGTCGGGCATGGCCGAGCACCGCGACCAGGCGGCCATCACCATCCGCAACCGCCAGGCCGCACTGCACGGCGCACGTCTGCAGACCGGCGACAGCGTCGAGTTGCCGCCGGCGCAGTACCTGCACCTGTTCGTCCCCCGCGGTGCGGTCACCCTGGAGGGTGCCGGCGATCTGCGCGAAGGTGATGCCGTCCGGTTCACCGCCTCGGGCGGCCAGCGGGTAACCGCCACCGAGCCCTCGGAGATCCTGATCTGGGAGATGCATGCCGGGTTGGGTGACTGACGCAGTTCGTCGGGTGAGCCTCGCCGCCGGCGGGGCTCTCCTGGTAGCGGCGTGTGCGGGCGCGCCGACAACGAGTGCACCCGCCCCGACAGCCGCGGCACCCGCCGGCCTGACGCCGGTCACCGTCGGCGTGTCGCCGGAACTGGCCGACGCGCCGTTGGACACCCCCCGCCAGGCGCTGGTGCCCGCCGGCTGGACCATGTCGGTGTGGGCACGCGTTCCCAAGGCCAGGCTGGCCGCGTGGACACCCGGCGGCGCGCTGCTGGTGTCGGTGCCGTCGAGCGGTCAGGTACTCCGCCTGACGCCCAGGGCCGACGGCGGCGCGGACACGTCGGTCCTGCTGGAGGGTCTGGACCAGCCGCACGGTCTGGCGTTCGCCGGCGAGACGCTCTATGTCGCGGAAAGCGACCAGGTCGACGCGTACACCTATGCCGACGGCCGAGCCACTCGACAACGTGTGGTCGCCGCCGGTCTGCCCGATGCCAAGAGCGCGGACCTGGGCGGCGCCTATGCGCATGCGCTGAAGAGCGTCGCCGTCGGCCCCGATGGTTCGGTGTACTTCTCGATCGGATCGACGGGCAACATCTCGGCGGAGGATCGCGACGCCACTCCGCCACGGGCGACGATCATGCGGGTCGCGCCGGGCCCTGCGGCTCAGGCGACCGTCTTCGCGACCGGAGTGCGCAACGGCACCGGACTGGCAATCGCCCAGGACGGCTCGGTGTGGACCGCGGTCAACAACCGCGACAACATTGAATACCCTTATGAAGGGCCGCAGTTCGGCCAGGTGATCACGGACTACGTGAACGAGCATCCGCCGGAATCGGTCGCCCGGCTGACCCCGGGCCGCGAGCTGGGCTGGCCCTACTGCAATCCGGACGG
>CAZDYH010000319.1:0-2305 GCA_964509355.1 uncultured Mycobacterium sp. | reverse complement strand
CGACGATCTCGACGGTGATGACGGTCTCCACGGCGTCGCCGCGGTAGGCGATCACCGCGGGCGCGCTGTTGTACACCGCGGTCTCGATGCGCATGTCGGTCCCGCCCATGCGGACCAGCCCGACGGCTAGCCTGGCCACCTTCTCGGCGCCGGACACCGGCCTGCGTGCGGCGCTGACCTTTCCGTCGCTGTCGGCGGTCCACACCACGTCCGGCGCCAGCATCGTCATCAGAGCTTCCACGTCGCCGGTCGCCGCGGCGGTGAGGAACTGCGCGGTGATCGCACCGGAGTGTCGTGGGTCGACGGGTTCGAACCGCTTACGCCGGGACTGCACGTGCTCGCGGGCGCGGTGCGACATCTGCCGCACCGCGGTCGTGGATTTGCCTATCGCGGAAGCGATTTCGTCGTGGCTGAAGCCGAAGACCTCGCGCAACACGAACACCGCGCGCTCGTCGGGGCTCAGCGTCTCCAGCACCACCATCATCGCCATCGACACCGATTCGGCGAGCACCACATCGGCCGACGCGTCCTGCTCGTCGAGTAGCAGCGGTTCGGGCAGCCACGGGCCGACGTACTCCTCGCGGCGGCGGGCCTGCGCGCGCAGCACGTTGAGTGCCTGCCGGGTGACCAGCGAAGCGAGGTAGGCCTTGGTGTCGCGCACGGTGGCCAGGTCGACGTCGGCCCAGCGCAGGTAGCTGTCCTGAAGGACATCGTCGGCTTCGGTTGCCGAGCCGAGGATCTCGTAGGCGATGGTGAACAGCAGCGGCCGCAGCAGGGTGAACCGCCCGGCGTGCTCGTCGGCGCTGCTCACGAGACCGCGTCGGTCAGCTGCGGCTGCTCCGGTCGCGAACCGCCTTTCAGCCACCGGTATGAGCCGGGCTTGCGTGCCTCCCGGGCGAGGAACGTGATCGTGGCCTTGCAGACCGTCTCCTTGACCAGCGCCGCCGCCCGGCCACCGATGAACAGCCGCCGCGGCGTGTCATCGGTGTGGGCGAGCTGAACGGTGCCGGCGTTGCGGCCCAGGCTGATGCACTGGCCGGTGAACGCCTGGTTCACCACGGCCGGTTCAATGCCGGCTATGCGGCTGAGCACCGTATTGGCGGCCTGGGCGCCCAGCGGCAGCGCGGCCTGGCAGCTCATCCGCAGCGGCTGCCCCGAAGGGGCGGCGGCGTCGCCGGCAGCGACGATCCGGGCGTCGTCGACGCTGGTCAGCGTTTCGTCGGTGCGCAGCCGGCCCATCGCGTCGGTGGTCAGCCCGCTGCGGGTGGCCAGGTCCGGGACGCCGAAGCCGGCGGTCCAGATGGTCACCACGCTGGGCAGCTCAGTCGAATCGGCCAGGAACACCGCGTCCTCGGTCACCCTGCCGACCGTGGCGACCGGCCCATCCAGCACCCGTACGCCGAGTTCGGCCAGCCGCTTGGCGACTGAGCGCCGTCCCGCCGCGCTCAGCGACGGCGCGAGCACAGCGCCGCACACCAGGGTGATGGAGCGGCCCTGCCCGGCGAGTTCGGCGGCGGTCTCGATACCGGTCAGCCCGCCGCCCACGACGGTCACCGGAGCACTGGGAGGTAGCTCATCCAGGGCGTCGCGCAGCCGCTGGGCGTGCTCCAGGTCGGCGATCGGGTAGGCGAACTCGGCGGCGCCCGGCACGCTCGGTGTCCACCCGGTGCTGCCCGCCGCGTAGATCAGGTAGTCGTAGTCGAGAGTGTCTCCGGTCGCCAGCGCCACGGTACGGGCCGCCGGGTCGATGCGCGTCGCTGTGTCGACGACCAGCCGGATGCCTGCGCCCAGCACTGTCCCGTAGTCCACAACGGCGTCGTCGGAGCCGGTGATCAGCTGATGCAGCCTGATCCGCTCCACGAAGGACGCCCGTGGGTTGACCAGGGTTAGGTGAATGTCCGGGCGCATCCGCAAACGGTTGGCCGCCAGCACGCCGGCGTATCCGCCGCCGATGACGACGACGCGGGTGATCTGTTCGGTCATGGCTTCTCCTGTTCGAGGTCGGGTAGTGCTGCTGTCCGACCTCAAGACACCGCCCGCGCCGATGATGTGACACCCCGGCCGCAGATGTGGTGCGCGTCACTTCGCCTGGGCTCCGCTCACTCCACTCGCTGGTAGCGGGGAAACACCCCCTGCGGCGGCGGCAGCGCCGTTCCCGGGGCAAGCCTGGTCGCGACGGCAGTGAACGCCCGCTGCCCGGGGGGCTGGCCGAGCAGGTCGAGCAGCCTGGCCGCGGAGTCGGGCATGACCGGCTGGATGAGCAAGGCCGCGATCCG
Organism: uncultured Mycobacterium sp.; assembly: GCA_964509355.1. Lineage (GTDB taxonomy): Bacteria > Actinomycetota > Actinomycetes > Mycobacteriales > Mycobacteriaceae > Mycobacterium. The sequence goes on along the minus strand of CAZDYH010000319.1, from coordinate 29 downwards.
CACCACCTCCAAGGTGGTGTAGAGCACGG
>CAZDYH010000318.1:0-2338 GCA_964509355.1 uncultured Mycobacterium sp. | reverse complement strand
GGTCGCCGTTGGCGGCTTCGATGAGCAGTCCGCGATCGACGGCCTTCGGTGCCTGCTTGGGCACCGTGGAGAGCAGCACCGTCCGGCCGGTGTCTGATGGCCCGGCCAGGCCGGCGGCCGCCTGGCACGGGACGGTGACGTTCAGGTCGGTGGCCACATAGCCGATCAGTGGCGCCTCGACGCTGCCCAGCATGCCGCTCTGCGGCCAGTTCAACTCGGCCGTGGTCTGTTTGACCGGAAGCAGTGGGGTGGCCAGTGCCAGCAACGCCCCGAGCAGACCGGCGACGACTGCGACGACCCGGGCAGTCCGGTAGTCGGCCACCGCGGTCACGGAGGTGGATGGTAATTGCATCAGGTGGGCTCACGGATGGCCAGCACGAACGGGCCGATGTCCTTGACGGTGAAACGCGGGTCGGCGAACAGTGCGGCATCCAGGTTGACTGCGTACCGGCGGACGTTCGGTTGGTTGGGATAGACATCCTCGGCCAGCCGCAAGGTATAGCTGTCGTTCGCACCGCGGCGCATCAGGAACACCGTCGGCGGCTGCCAGGGCAGTCCGTCGAGCGCCTTGATGAACTGATCGGCGGTCTTCAGATCCGACCAGCCTTCGATCGCGGCGGCCCGCTTGTCGAACTGCGCCAACGGGTTCGCGTAGTGCGATGTCAGCCCCTGGAAGCCCAGATACGGGTAGTAGGACAGGAAGCTGTAGTCGGCGGTCAGCACCACGGTCTGATCCCGGGGCTTTCCGGTGGCCTGGGTGATCGCGGCGTCCACCTTGGCGTAGTACTTCTCGGCGCCGGGCGGCCGGCGGTCGCCGCGCTGGCCGTCGCCGTCGGTGTCGGCGTAGGCGATCGCGAGGTCCGGCCGCAGCACGTCGGGGATGTCCTGGCTGAAGGCTAGTGCGCCGGCCAAGCCGATCGCGGCGGCCGCCGGGATGACCCCCCTGCCCCATCCGCGGGACCGCCCGCGGACGGCCAGCGCCAGCGTCGCCTCGATGAAGCCGAAGACCCCGGCCGCGGCCAGCAGGACGGTCAGGGTCGGCTGCAACCGGAACGACAGCAGCGTGGTGCCCGCCAGCGTGGTGAGCATGGACAGCAACGACCACAGGTAGACGGTGAGCACACCGATCCCCAGTGCGGCGGCGCGTACCGAGGTGCCGGCCCGGGCCACCAGCCACAGCGTGCCCAGCATGCACAGCGCGCCCAGCAGCGAGAACTGCAGCATCGGGAAGGTCAGCTCGGCGCCGTCGGCGGGCAGATAGTGCTGGGCGCTGCCGGTGTTGCTGATCGGATCGCGGGCCGCCCGCAGCAGGAACGGCAACCAGGTGATCGCGGCGATGGCAGCGGCGATGACGGCACTGACCGCCAGTCGGGCGAGCGGCTCAAGTGTGCGGCGGGTGCACGCCACCAACAGCGCCATCACTGTCACGGTGAACGCGCTGTAGGCGAACAGCAGGGTGTAGAACGTGGCCGCTACACCCAAGAAGATCCCCAGCCCGACGATGGCGGCCCAGCCGCGGGTGGCGGTACCTCCCGCGTGCGGGGGACGGGTCGCGCCGCGCAGGCCGGACCACGCCAGCACCAGGACGGGCGGAAGCAGCACGGTGATCATCGCGCTGTACGGCTCCGGCGAGCCGTAGGCCAGCGTCACCGCCGCGGTCGCGGTCGTGACGATCAGCGCGTACTCGAACCGGACCAGCCTGGACCACAACACCATTGCCACCGCTATCGCGATGGTGATCGAGGTTATGGCCCAGGGTTTGTACATTTCCCAGCCCGGTGTGCCGGTCAGTGCGGCGGCGCGACCACCGATCCAGAACCACCCGGGCGGATAGAACGGCGGCAGGCCGGCATACGTCATGTCGCGCAGGGCGGCACTATCGGTCAACCGCGTCAGGTACTCGGTGCGGAACTGCTGGTCGACCGAGATGCCGAACAGGTACAACTTCGTCGCGCCCAGCGGCATCGCCAGCGTGACCACCGAGAACGCGGACAGGAACACCAGCGCCGCGATGCGGGCCAGCAGCAGGCGACCGCGTCGCCAAATCCAGCCGGTGGCGACCAGCCCGGCGATGCAGCAGACCTGGCCGACGGTGGTCAGCGCATGCAACTGGTTGGACGACGGATAGGCCGGCCACTCGACCCGGGCGATGGCGACCAGCGAGATCGCCGCGACCGCAACCGCTACCGCCACCGCCAGGACCATCTGGCCCACGGTGGCCAGCGCGCTTCGGGTCGCTTCGCTCTCCCCCGCAGTCGGCGGGTGCCCCCAGCCCACGGTCAGATGGGGAGCTTGCGGAAGATGGGCCGCGGGATGTGGCGCAGCACCATCATGACGT
>CAZDYH010000317.1:0-2339 GCA_964509355.1 uncultured Mycobacterium sp. | reverse complement strand
GAGGTCTGATCAATGAGGATCGACATCCGACCGACGGCTCTGTCCCCGGTCACCATTCCCCTGGTCAGGCATAAGGGGACAGCTGGGTTCTGCGCACTGGGGGTCATCGCGGCGTGCATAATGACGGCTCCCTCGGCACTGGCGGCCCCTGAGGATCCTGCGCCACCGCCACCCCCAGCCGAAGACGCCGCTACCCAGGCCGTCGCGGGCGACTTGGTGGCGGCACCCACTGCCGTCCCGCACCTGATGAGCCCGGAGAATCTGCCGCCAGGGACTACCGATTCTCCGGTCGGCCCGCAGCAGGGCCGTGGTCTGTCCTATCTGCGGGAACTTTGGCACGCGATCGCGACTCAAGACGTAAGCACGAACGATGCACTCCTCCTCCTGACACAGCGCCCGCTGGATCCAAAGGCACAGCCGCCGCCGGGGCTTCCGGCCGGCCCTCGGCAGCCGCAACCCTCCGAGCCGCCACCGCCGACAACGTAGCGCGTGGCTGAGACGATCGGCGCACTCCGAGGGAGTTGAGGGGAGGAAAGCGAAATCTTCCCGCACGGTGTCGGCAACGTGGAAGATGGCATGAGTGGCGGATGCCGAGAGTAAAGGTGGGACATGATTCGCGAACTATTCATCGCCGCAGCGATCGCGGGGGCCGCTATCGGTGCGGCGCCGGCTGCCGCCGGCGACCCGACACATTACGAAACAGACGTGCCGGGGATGTCCTATGACGCCTCGCTGGGTGCACCCTGCTACAGCTGGGAACGGTACATCTTCGGACGGGGCCCCGACGGGCAGGCCGAGGCTTGTCATTTCCTGACCGGTAACTTCTGGCCGCCCCCGGAGACGGGGTATTGGGTCATTTCGTACCCGCTGTACGGAGTCCAGCCGATCGGTGCACCGTGCCCGGATCCGCGCGGAGCGGCGGCACAGTCTCCCGATGGGATCGCATTGGTTTGCAGGGGATCTCAAGGAGGATGGCAGCCCGGGCCGTAAGTCAGCATTTCGCGTTCATGCTGCCGCCCCGTCGATCTACTTCTAGAGATCGTTGAGGCGACTTGGCGAGCGGGGGGTCAGCCGCAGGATCGGGATGTGCCGGCCGACCTGCGAGGTCTTGGCACGGTAGTCGGTGTAGCCCGCGTAGAGCTGCTCGGCCAGCGCGTAAAGGCGTGCATGCTCGGCCGGGTCGGTGACCTCGGCGGCGAGGAACACGTCACCGCCCAGTTCGCACTCAGGATCCGCGACGAGGTTGCGGTACCACTGCGGGTCCTTCTCACCGCCATAGTTGGATGCGATCGCGATCGCATCGCGGCCATCGTGGAAGTAGACGATCTGCGCCTCGCGCGGCTGACCTGACTTGGCGCCCGTCGTCTTCAGCGTGGCCGTCGGGATCATCCCCGCGCCCCAGCTCACGCGGCCGTTGCTGACGCGTTCCAGCCACGGGTCGGTCTTCGCCGCGACATTCTTGATGAGGAACTGACCGACGGGCGTGCGCAGGAGCTTGGCGTACGCGCGCGCCGCCGCGGTGCTCCGGCGGGTCGGGTCGACGTAGGGGAGCGACATGGCGCGACCCTACCCGGTGCGCTCGACCGTGCCGGCGTACCGAACCCGGTCACCGGAGCGCCTCGCCTTCGCATCGGTTCCATAAAGTGCCCCATCTGTCACTTGAGCAACTTCAGTAACACGATACGGTCTTGCCCAGACGTCGACGTCAAAGGATTGGGAGAACCATGTCAAGGACCAGGAATCGCTTCGCCACCGCCGCGGTTGGGGCCGCCGGCCTGTTCTCGGCCGTTCTGGCGCTGAGCCCCACCGCGGCGGCCGACCCGGTCACGCCGACGATCCCGGGTGTGCCGGGCCTGGACATCGTGCAGCAGATCGTGGCCTCGCCGGCCAGCGCCCCCCAGTTGCTGCAGAGCGCCATGGCGGCCCTCACCGGCATCCCGGCGACACCGACGATGCCGACCGCGCCAGCCCCGGCCGGCCTGCCGCAGCCAGCCGCCGCGGTGGTGCCCACGGCAGAGCTGAATCTGCCCACGGTGCCCGGCCTTCCGGTGCAGCTACCTGCCCAACTCTCTTTGCCCGGCGACTTGGCTTCGCTGGTGCCGGGCTTCGTTCCGATGCCGAATCTGGGCGCCAAACCGGCCGCAGTGGGCACAATCCCCGCAACCGGGATGCCTGGTGCGGTCACGCCCGCGGCCGCGGCTGCGGTGCCCGGCGCTACCGGGCTCGCGGCTTTGTTCCCAACCGCCGCGCTTCCCTGACGCCGGGGTGGGCGCCGAGCGCTCAGCGAGGACACTTACCAGCAGTGCGAAACTACCTGTTGGACTGCATATTTGAGGACG
>CAZDYH010000316.1:0-2347 GCA_964509355.1 uncultured Mycobacterium sp. | reverse complement strand
AAGCTTTCGTCGGTGAGGCTGAAGCCGACGAAGAGCAGGTGACTGGTCAGCATCAAGCCTTGTACGACGCCCCGCAGCGCCGCACTCTCATCGCGTTGCTTCAGGAAGTCCTCGCGTGTCAGCACCACTGTTCTCGGCTGCTTGATGTCACCGTTCAGCTTGAGCAGCCAGGGCTGGCCGGTGTCCGCGAGTTGGCGCACCAGTACGCGAAATTCGCTTCTCAGGACGGGTTCGAGAGCCAGCTCCATACAGGGGTCGAAGTTGGTGGTGACCATCTGCTTGACCCGGAGGCCGGCCAGCAGGGCGTGGCCGACGGCGTGCCGGGGAACGTCGAGCAGCTCCTGGATTTTCCGTTCATACCTTTCACCGAGGGCGGCCACGATATCGGTTGCGGCGTCCTCAGGCGGGAGCGAGTGAGAGGGATGATTCGGACCGGCCGCCTCGGCGAGTTCGTCCAGCAGCTGCCACCAGACCGGTAGTCCGACCGGCGTGGAGACGCCGGCTCCCAGAAAGAGCGAGAGCTGGCCTGAGCCGGCCAGTTTGCCCAGTCGGTCCGCGTCTGCGATCAGCGCGGGATCGAGGTCCGGCCAGTCGGCCTGGGGACGGCGTCGCATCTGCACGGCGGCGAAGTCACGGCGGTCGTGCACGATGAGCGCCAGGTCGACGTGCAGCGGTGTCGAGCGATGACGTGACAACAGTTCGTCGATGACCTCGCCGCGCCGGTCCGCCAGCCCACCGTGTCCCGTTCCGACCAGCGGAATACCGACCAATGCCACATGACGACCCTGCCCCGGTGCCAGACCGGCGGACACGTGGGCGAACGCCTGCCAGATGCGATCCACCACGTCGGCCGGCTCCGCCGGCCCGTCGACGGTCACGACCGCGACCACCCGGCGACCTGCGTTGGGCGGCAGCTCGACGACGCCGGATCCAGTTGGGTCGTGCCACAGCCGAAGCCAGTCGTCGCGATCACCGACCGGCAGACCGGCCGGCAGCACATCGGCCCACACCTTGTTGACGTTGAAGGCGGTATCGCACGGTATGACCAGGGCGTCGCAGGCCAGCTTGGTCAGGTCCCCTTGCGCGACGAAGAGATGACCCATGCCGTCACTCTAATTCGGGTTAGGCTGCGCGCGTGCTCATCGCGATCGAGGGGGTCGACGGCGCCGGCAAGCGCACGCTGTGCCAGGGACTGCGGGCAGCCTTCGAGGCAGCCGGAAAATCGGTGGCAACCTTGGCGTTTCCACGCTACGGGCAGTCGGTGACCGCCGACCTGGCCGCCGAAGCGCTGCACGGCGAGCACGGTGACCTCGCGTCGTCGGTCTACGCGATGGCGGTGTTGTTCGCGCTGGACCGCGCCGGGGCCGTCGACCAGATCGCCGGGCTGCGCCGCGACCACGATGTGGTGATCCTGGACCGTTATGTGGCGTCCAACGCCGCCTACAGTGCCGCCCGCCTGCGTCAGGACGCGTCCGGGGAGGCGGCGGACTGGGTGCGCCGGCTGGAGTATCAGCGGCTGCGCCTACCGGCTCCGGATTGGCAAGTGCTGCTTGATATTTCGGTCGAACTGGCCGGCGAGCGGGCCCGCCATCGGGCGCGTCATGAAGCCGGCCGTACCAGGGACGCCTACGAGCGTGACGATGACCTGCAGCAGCGTACCGGTGCGGTGTATGCCGGCCTGGCCGCCGCGGACTGGGGCGGGCGCTGGTTGGTGGCCGGTCCGGACGTCGACGCGACCGCCCTGGCGGCGTCTTTGCACCGTTAGCAGGCGATAAGGTCGCAAGACACGCGTGTGGTAGCGGAGTTTTGTCGCGATCTGGTGACACCATGGACACCATGAGGCAAAGGATTCTGGTCGTTGATGACGACGCTTCGCTGGCCGAAATGCTCACCATCGTGTTACGCGGGGAGGGTTTCGACACCGCTGTCGTCGGTGACGGCACTCAGGCGCTCACCGCGGTGCGCGAGCTGCGCCCCGACCTGGTGCTGCTGGACCTGATGCTGCCCGGCATGAACGGCATCGATGTATGCCGGGTGCTGCGCGCGGACTCCGGGGTGCCGATCGTCATGCTGACCGCCAAGACCGACACCATCGACGTCGTGCTCGGGCTGGAGTCGGGCGCCGACGACTATGTGATGAAGCCGTTCAAACCCAAGGAGCTCGTCGCCCGCGTGCGGGCCCGGCTGCGGCGCAACGAGGACGAGCCGCCCGAAATGCTGTCCATCGCCGACGTGGACATCGACGTCCCGGCCCACAAAGTCACCCGCAACGGTGAGCAGATCTCGCTCACGCCGCTGGAGTTCGACCTGCTGGTGGCGCTGGCACGCAAACCGCGGCAGGTGTTTA
>CAZDYH010000315.1:0-2347 GCA_964509355.1 uncultured Mycobacterium sp. | reverse complement strand
TCGATCCGATCGGTGTGGATCTGTCAGAGCTGTTCAAAGGCGGCGGATCCGTGAAATGCTGCACGATGGAGGTGCACTCGTGACCATCCTGAATACCGTGAACTCTGGCGACAGCCACCCGGGCCCGGCACACGTCGCCGGGTCGGCGACGGCAGCCGCGATCGCCCTGGACGACCGGTACGCCGCGCACAACTACTCCCCGCTGCCGGTGGTCGCCACCAGCGCCCAGGGCGCATGGATCACCGACGTCGAAGGCCGCCGCTACCTGGACTGTCTGGCCGCATACTCGGCGGTCAACTTCGGACACCGCAACGCCGAGATCACCGCCGCCGCGCACGCACAGCTCGACAAAGTGACATTGGTCAGCCGCGCGTTCCACTCCGACCGGCTGGGGCCGTTCTGCGCTGCGCTCGCCGAACTGTGCGGCAAGGACATGGTGCTGCCGATGAACAGCGGCGCCGAGGCCGTGGAGAGTGGTATCAAGGTGGCCCGCAAGTGGGGCACCGACGTCAAGGGCGTTCCCGCGGGCCACGCGAATATCGTTGTGGCGGAAAACAACTTCCACGGCCGCACGATCAGCATCGTCAGCTTCTCCTCCGACAAGGCCGCGCGCGGCGGCTTCGGGCCGTTCACGCCCGGCTTCCGCCTGGTGCCGTTCGGTGATGCCGACGCACTGGCCGCGGCCATCGACGACGACACCGTCGCGGTGCTGCTCGAGCCGATCCAGGGTGAGGCCGGCATAATCGTGCCGCCCGACGACTACCTGCCGCGGGTACGGACGATCTGCACTGAGCGCAATGTGCTGATGATCGCCGACGAGGTCCAGTCCGGCCTGGCCCGCACCGGCCACACCTTCGCCTGTGAGCATTGGGGCGTGGTGCCCGACATCTACCTGCTGGGCAAGGCTCTCGGCGGCGGGGTGGTGCCGCTGTCGGCGGTGGTGGCCGACAGCGGCATCCTCGGCGTGCTGCACCCGGGCGAACACGGTTCGACCTTCGGTGGTAACCCGCTGGCCACGGCGATCGGATCGACGGTGGTCGCAATGCTGGCTCGTGGTGAATTCCAGTCCCGCTCAGCAGAACTCGGCACCCGTCTGCACTCCCGGTTGCGTGCCCTGGTCGGCCACGGCGTGCTGGCGGTGCGCGGCTTCGGACTGTGGGCCGGCGTCGATATCGACCCGTCGCTGGCCACCGGCAAGCAGATAAGCCTTGCTCTGGCCGAGCGCGGCGTCCTGGTCAAGGACACCCACGGCTCGACACTGCGTTTTGCCCCACCCCTGGTGATCAGCGCGGAGGAGATCGACTGGGCCGTCGACCAGTTCGCCGACGCCCTGGCCAGCGCACGTGAAGGTCCGATCCAAGCCGGGTTGTAACCAGTACCTGCGGTCAGCCTGACACAACACGGTTCCGTGCTGCCCGGCTGATCCGTCAGTACTTCAGGGCACCCTTGTCGACGGCGATCTGAGCGCCCGTCAGCGTGTGCGAACCGTCGCCGGCCAGCCAGGCCACGACGTCGGAGACTTCCTCAGATTTCATGAAACCCTTGGGCTGCAACGGCATTGGAGCAAAGCTGTGCAGATAGTTCGGATGCTTCCCGAACACTTGCATCATCGCATCATTCTCGATCATCACCGTCGCGACCGAGTACGGATGGATGGAGTTGACCCGGATGCCGAACTCGCCCAGCTCGATGGCCAGTGCGTTGGTCAGACCGACCAAACCGTGTTTGGCCGCCGAGTAGTGGCCGTTGCCGGGCGTGGCCTTCAGGCCGGCTGACGAGCTGACCACCACGATGGAGCCGCCGTTACCCGCCTCGATCATCGCCGGGACAGCGGCACGGACCGTGCGCCACGTGCCGGACAGGTTGACCTCGATCACCGTGTCCCACTGCTCTTCGGTCAGTTCCCACAGCCGGCCCCAGCTCAGCACACCGGCATTGGCCACCAGGATGTCCAGCCGTCCGAACTGCTCGACGCCGTCGGCGACGATCTGACGGAGCGCCGCGCCGTCGCGGATGTCCACCTGCCGCGCGAGGATCTTGCCGCCCTCGGCTTCCACGGCACGCACGGTCTCGGCGAGATCCTCCGGGGTGGCCAGCGGGTACGGCACGGTGTCGGAGATCGGCGCGCAGATGTCGAGGGCGATGATGTCGGCACCTTCACGGGCCAGCCGCACGGCGTGCGACCGACCCTGACCACGGGCGGCGCCGGTGACAAATGCCACTTGCCCGTCCAGCGTTCCGTTAGATGCCGTCATCGCCCGTCCTTTCGTGAGCCCGCGCCCAGGCTAGCAGCAGAACTGGAACGTGTTCTAGTAAGCGAACCGCGCCGAGTGTGAATCTGCTGCGA
>CAZDYH010000314.1:0-2367 GCA_964509355.1 uncultured Mycobacterium sp. | reverse complement strand
CCGTGGTGCGGCTGGCCAAGTGCGGCCCGTGGCATCGGGGAGGATGGGACCCAATACCCGATCGTCGCGTACAGGCCGCGGATCGGGACGACGCAGACGATGCCAGGAGTGAGTCCTATGTTTGATTGGTTCAGCCTCGACGTCATCTACTACCCGGTGTCGGCGATCATGTGGGTTTGGTACAAGGCGTTCGCTTTCGTGCTCGGACCGTCCAACTTCTTCGCGTGGGCGCTCTCGGTGATGTTCCTGGTGTTCAGCCTGCGCGCGCTGCTGTACAAGCCGTTCGTGCGCCAGATCCGCACCACCCGCCAGATGCAGGAGCTGCAGCCGCAGATCAAGGCGCTGCAGAAGAAGTACGGCAAGGACCGTCAGCGGATGGCGTTGGAGATGCAGAAGCTGCAGAAGGAGCACGGATTCAACCCGATCCTCGGCTGCTTGCCGATGCTCGCCCAGATCCCGGTGTTCCTCGGGCTGTACCACGTGCTGCGGTCCTTCAACCGGACCCAGGGCGGTTTCGGTCAGCCGCAGCTTTCGGTGGAGCTCAACCGGGCCACCGGTAACTACGTGTTCAGCCCCACCGACGTGGGGCACTTCCTGGACGCCAACCTTTTCGGCGCACCGCTGGGCGCGAGCATGATCCAGACGACCGGCCTGGACGCGTTCACCGTCTTCAGCCGGCCGGCCGTGATCGCGGTGGGCGTGCCCGTGATGATCCTGGCGGGTGTCGCCACCTACTTCAACAGCCGCGCGTCGGTTGCCCGGCAGAGTCCCGAGGCCGCCGCCAACCCGCAGACGGCGATGATGAACAAGTTGGCGCTGTACGTCTTTCCGCTGGGCGTGGTCGTCGGCGGTCCGTTCCTGCCGCTGGCAATCACTCTGTACTGGTTCTCGAACAACATCTGGACCTTCGGTCAGCAGCACCTCGTTTTCGGCAGGATCGAAAAGGAGGAAGAGGCGAAGAAGCAGGAGGCGATCGAACGCCGGGCGGCGAACGCCCCAGCGCCGGGCGCTAAGCCCAGCCGACCACGCAAAGCGACGCCGGGTACCACGAACGGTTCCGACGCCGACAGCGACTCGTCGGGCGCGTCCGATGTCTCCGATGGCGGCGGGAACGGTCAGGTGGTCGACAACAAGACCACCGGGACAGAGGCGGGGAAGTCGAGTCCTGCGACCCGCACCGGCGGCAGCGGTACCGGCAACCGGTCACCGCGCCCGGGCGCCAAGCCGAAGAAACGAAAACGTTGACCGGAATTCACCCGGGTGGGAGAAGGCCGGGAAAAGGAAAGGACAGGCATGACGGACGCCGACACAACTGAGCACGATATTCACCCGGGCGATGCGGAGGCGGAACGCGGCGAGGAAGATCAGCGCGAGAACGATGAGGCGACGACGGGCAAGGCCGATGACCAAGAGGACCGGCTCGTCGCTGAAGGCGAGATCGCCGGGGACTATCTCGAAGAGCTACTGGACCTGCTGGACTTCGACGGCGACATAGACCTGGACGTCGAAGGCGGCCGGGCCGTGGTGAGCATCGACGGTGGCGAGGACCTGACGAGACTGGTCGGCCGGAAGGGCGAAGTCCTTGATGCGTTGCAGGAACTCACGCGGTTGGCCGTGCACCAGAAGACGGGGGAGCGCAGCCGGCTGATGCTCGATATCGCGCACTGGCGTCGCCGCCGGCGCGACGAACTGACGGCGCTTGGCGACAAGGTGGCCCGCCGGGTGCTGGAGACCGGCGAGCGTGAACAGCTCGCGCCGATGACCCCCTTCGAGCGCAAGATCATCCATGACGCCGTGGCGGACGTGCACGGTGTGCGCAGTGAGAGTGAGGGCGCGGAGCCGGCGCGCCGGGTGGTCGTGCTGCTGGACTGATCCGATGGTGAGTTACACCGGTGTAGTTTCACCGCGCCCGCCCGCTGAAGACCGGAGGATGTTTCACGTGAAACACGTCGGTGTGCCGGCGCCGCCGGCCGCGGCGGGCCGGGTGTTCGGCGCACGGTTGGATCTGGCGGAGCGGTACGCCCGGGTGCTCGCCGGCGACGGCGTGGAGCGCGGTCTGCTTGGACCGCGGGAGGTAGGGCGATTGTGGGAGAGGCATCTACTGAACAGCGCCGCGATCGCTGAGCTGATCGATCCCGGCGAGCGGATCGTCGATATCGGGAGTGGTGCCGGACTGCCGGGCCTGGCATTGGCGATCGCCCGCCCGGATCTGCGCGTCACCCTGGTGGAGCCGCTGCTGCGCCGCAGCGAGTTTCTGAGGGAAGCCGTCGAAGAGCTCGGTATCGATGCCGCGGTGGTGCGGGGCCGAGCGGAGGATGCCGCGGTGCGCGATCGAGTGGGCGAGGTCGACGCGGTGACCTCCCGTGC
>CAZDYH010000313.1:0-2388 GCA_964509355.1 uncultured Mycobacterium sp. | reverse complement strand
ACGTCGAAGTCGTAGTAGAAGCCGTCGGTGATCGGCGGGCCGATGCCGAGCTTGGCCTGCGGGAAGAGTTCCTGCACGGCCTGGGCCAGCACGTGGGCGGCCGAATGCCGGATCACGCTGCGGCCCTCGTCACTGTCGGCGGCCACCGGCGTCACGTCGGCGTCTGCGTCCGGCGCCCAGCTCAGGTCGCGCAGCTTGCCCTCGGCGTCCCGCACGACGACGATCGCGTCGGCTTCCCCGCGCCCCGGCAGGCCGGCGTCGCGCACGGCTGCGCCCGCGGTGGTCCCGGCCGGAACCCGGATCAGGGCTGCCGGTGCGGGGTGTGCGGGGGCGCTCATCAGTGGTCTCTTTCAGCTGACGGGGACATCGACGATGGCCGCGGGTGCTCGCGGTCGGTCGCGACCATGCTATCGGGGCGCTGATCAGGCTCCGAGGCCGATGGGGCTCTCCAATGCCGGATGGTCCAGGCCTACTAGCCCCGCAGACCAGTTCACCGCACCGACCAGCCAGAGGGTGGCCACGACCACGGCGGCGGTGACCACCGCTCCGAGCGCCTGCACCCACCAGTCCTGCCTGCGGAACCACGCCATCGCGCTGTCGTAGCGACCGCGGGTGAAGGCCAGCGTGTGGTGTGCCCAGTAGAACTCGGTGGCCAGGATCGCCAGGCCGAGGAACAGGATGGCCCACCCCGGCCCCGGATACGGGATCGCGACGATCCCGATGAGCAGCACGGTGAGACCGACGACGCCCACGGCGACGCGGTAGGTGAAGTCGGCGACCGGACGATCGCGCAGCCGGTCCCGATGCCGCGCCCAGGCGAATCCCGGTCGTTTCATCGTTGACCCGGTTTCAGCAGCACGAACAGCCCCTCCCCGTCGGCCAGCAGGGTATCGCCGTCGGACAGCCGCATCTCGACGAAGATCTTGCGGCCTTCCACCCGGGCGACCCCGGCGTCGATCTGGAGTTCCTTCTCGATGGGCACGATCTTGCGGTAGTTGACGTGCAGATAGGCGGTGCGTTGGTACGGCCCGCCGGTCAGCACAAACGAGGTCTTCCCCAGAACGGAGTCGAACAGGTGGGCAATGATGCCGCCGTGGACGGCCCCGTTGCGGCCGAGGTGGAAGCGCCGGAACAGGGCCCACCCGCGCAGCCGGCCGTCCTCGCCGGGGTGCACCGAGTTGGGGATGCTCAGCACGTTGCCGCGCATCGGAAGGTCGGTGCGCCGGCCCGACGGCGACGTCCACTCGTCGGTGTCGAACGGGGCCAGCAACGTCGAGACCTGTTCGAGCAGGTCGGCGGCCTGGCTGATGACCTCGGCGGGGGCGTCGGCGGCGCGGGCATGATCCTGCACGTCGCGGACGGCGTCGATGAAGCGGCCGTAATCTTCTCCGCCCTTGCCGGTCGGCACGGGCGCGTTGAAGTCGCCGCCGGGAGGGTGGACCACCGCGCTGGCGTCACCGATCACCGTCATGTCGTCTGCCACCTGGTTACCGTGTGTCGCCCGGTGCGGGCCGATCACTTCGACAGTACCGCCGCCGGGTGGGTCAGGCGCCGGCAGCGGCCAGGGTTTCGAACTCATCAGCACTGAGCGTGATCTCGGCGGCGGCGACGTTCTCCTCCAGGTGCGCCACCTTCGAGGTGCCCGGGATCGGCAGCATCACCGGCGATCTCTTCAGCAGCCAGGCCAACGCCAGCTGGGACGGGGTCGCGTGACGTTCGGCGGCAATCTTCTGCAACGGGCCGTCCGCGGCGGCGAGCGGCCCGGCGGCCAGCGGGAACCACGGGATGAAGCCGATGCCCTGGCTGGTCACGGCGTCCAGCAGCGGCTCGGACTTGCGGGCCGTCAGGTTGTACATGTTCTGCACCGAGGCGATCGGCGTGACCTGCTGGGCGGCGGTGAGCTGATCGACGTCGACCTGGCTCAGGCCGATATGGCGGATCTTGCCTTCCTTCTTCAGCGCCGCCAGCTCGCCGACCTGGTCGGCCAGCGGGAAGTTCGAGTCGATGCGGTGCAACTGGAACAGGTCGATGGCTTCCACGTCGAGACGGCGCAGGCTCATCTCGACTTCCTGGCGTAGATAGCCGGGATTGCCCAGTGGAAGCCACGCGTCGGGCCCGAGGCGCAGCAGCCCCGCCTTGGTCGCGATGACGAGACCCGTTGGATAAGGGTGCAGTGCCTCCCGGATGAGCTCCTCGGAGATGTACGGGCCGTAGGAGTCGGCGGTGTCGATGAAGTTGACGCCGAGTTCGACGGCGCGGCGCAACACGCGTATGCATTCGTCCGGATCGGCGGGCGGACCCCAGATGCCTTTTCCGGTGAGACGCATGGCGCCGAAGCCGAGGCGGTTGACGGGCAGGTCACCGCCGAGATTGAAGGTTCCCGATGCT
>CAZDYH010000312.1:0-2400 GCA_964509355.1 uncultured Mycobacterium sp. | reverse complement strand
TGACGATTCAGAGCCGATCACGCAGTCTGGCAACGAGATTGACCAGTCTCCCATGATGTGAGCCGCGCCAGTAGATCCGGCCGCAGTCCGCACAGCGGGCGAAGTCGTCGTAGTAGCGGCGGGTCAACGGCTCGAGGTGCTCGATCACCTCGTCCTTGCTGACCGCGCCCAGCCTGCCGTTGCACCGCAGGCACCGGGTGAACGGCGCCAGCCGTTCCCGAAGGCCGAGTCTTCCTATCACCTCTATCACCTGCTCCTCGGGGTGGTCGGCGCGGACGAAGATCCCATGCGTGACCGCGCTACGCTTCAACAGGCCACGGTCTCGGGTCAGCAGAATCCGCTGCTGGCTCACGCTGATATCGGCCAGGGTCCGGTCGTCGGCGTCACCCGACCACCACACGTCAAACCCAAGCAGCCGCAGCAGCCGCGCCAGCGCACCGAGGTTGACGTCGACGACGAAGCACGGGTCACGCAGCGGCGCCGGACGCAGCCGGGCGGTAGCCCCGACGTCGAGCGCCTCGAACACCGGGTACACCGCGATCCGGTCACCGGCACTGGGACGGTGAGCGAAGTCCACCGGATTCCCGTTGACCACGATGAGGTCGACTTCGGTATGCGGAATGCCCATCGCCTCCAGAACGTCTTTGACCGTCTGATGGGTCCGGAACGGACGGCGAACGGTCAGACCGCGTGACTCGGGTGCCAGGAAGTCGTTGAGTTCGGCGTATGCCCGGACCTCCACGTAGCCGTCCATGTTGTGGCCGCTAGGTCACAGCATTCGCTTCGGTCGGGCCATGGCCTTCGCGCGTCGCACCGATACCCGCGACCACACCGCCTGCTGTAACGCCAAGGCGGCCCAGCCGGCCAGGGCCATGCCGGACAGGTTCAGCACCAACTGCAGGAGACTGCCGCCGACCTCGGAGCCAACGCCGAACGCCGCGCCCAACGCGATGTTGCCGGCGGCCGGCACGGTGGTGACCGAAATGAACACCCCGGGCAGTCCTCCGGGCTTCGCCGATGTGAGCGACAAGACCCCGGCGGTCGCAGCGATGAGGGCGACGATAAATGACCACTTGTCGGGGGTGTAGATGAACGCAGTGCCCGGCCGCGGCCCGGTGACATCATCGAGGGTGACCCACCCCACCGCCCGTGCGATGAGGGCAAGACCGATTGTCACCACAATCGCGACGGTGAAACCCAGGAGCAGCGTGCGGGCGGCAAGGAAAAACAGGACCGATCTTCGCCGAACCAGCGCAACTCCGAGAGCGGCGATCGCTCCGAACTCAGGACCCAGCACCATCGCGCCGATGACCAAGATCTGAGAGTCGAGCACAATCGCGATGCCGGCGATCACCGTCGCGAGCGTCATGAAGGTCAGGTAGGTCCAGTTGAGTTCCGATTCTTCGTAGGAACGCTGCGCGACTTCGGCCCATACCACCGCGTCCGTACTGCTTCCCGGGGCTTTCATCTCGGCGTCGAAGCCGCTGCTTGAAAGCCACGTCCGCACGGGTTGGATCTCGATGGTGCCTTCACGATGCACGCCCAGATCGCGCAGCCGCGCAATGACGTCGTTCGCGGACTCCCTGACGACGTCGGCCAGCACAAGGTCACCCATGGGCCTGATGGCGACACCTTTCGCGACCACGAGTCCGCTGACGCACGGGTCCGCCTCGAGAATCTCGACCACGCCGTCGGTCAGCTTGTTCGGCATCAGGATTCGCAACTGCAGCATCCCATCAGTCTGCAGCGAATCGAGCGCTGTCGAGTGGGTAACGTGGCCGGAAATCAAGCCTCCGAAGACCACTACCTAGCAGGGCCGGTCAGCCCTTCACGACCCCCATGGCCCTGCCGGAGCTGGATGTCGAGTGCAGCGGTGGTGCGCCGTGCGGGTGCCCGAGCACGCACTCCATCAAGTCCGCGTCGAATGCGAGGTCGCCCCACGACACCTCACGATCGTCGAGCGGCGCGCCCCCTGGCGTGAGGACTTCGGGCCGCAATGCACCAGCTTTCCGATCGCCCGCCTGCGCTACACCGCCGCCGACAAGTCTTGGACCTTGTACTGGCGCGACCGCAATCTCCGCTTCCACCTCTACCAGCTACTGGCCCCCTCGCACCACGTCGAAGACCTCCTCACCGAGATCGACCGCGACCCCACGTGCATCTTCTGGGGATAACCCAAGGGGTCGCGCCGAAGCGATCCCCGGCTCGGCCCACCTGAAGGAATAACCGAGTCGTCGAACACCTGCGCAGAGCCAAACCCGTCCAGTTTTGCGCGAGTTGTGACAGTTCGTGACAACCGGGCCGATCGCCCCGGGCTGGCCAGAAGGCGAAAAAGTCACTGAGCTGGGTGGCAGGTACAGGATTCGAACCTGTGTAGGCGTTAGCCGACGGATTTACAGT
>CAZDYH010000311.1:0-2424 GCA_964509355.1 uncultured Mycobacterium sp. | reverse complement strand
TCGCGATCACATTCTCGGCGAACATCTCGAGGTTGCGAATCTTGGTGTCGAGCGGCTCGGTGTCCTGTCCCACGATGTAGGGGATGCGGAAACCCACGATGACGTCGGTGACGCCCTTGTCCTCAAGGCGTTTGATGCCGTCCAGCGTGAAGCCGTCAATCGAGATCACGTGAATCTCGAACGGGCCGGTGTTGCCCTGTTCCGCACGCAACTGCTTGAGCCTGGCGAGAAGCCGGTCGAGTTCCTCCGGATCACCGCCGCCGTGCATCCACCCGTCGCAGCGGGCGGCCCGGCGAAGCGCCGCATCCGCGTGCCCGCCGACCAGAATCGGGATCGGTTCGGTCGGCGCCGGCGTCATCTTGGTCTTGGGAATGTCGTAGAACTCACCGTGAAACTCGAAGTACTCGCCGGTGGTCAATCCCTTGATGATCTCGATGCACTCATCCATGCGCTTGCCGCGCTTGGCGAACGGCACACGCATCAGCTCGTAGTCCTCGGGCCATGGGCTGGTACCGACACCCAGCCCGAGCCGGTTGCCGATCAGCGCGGTCAGCGATCCCGCCTGTTTGGCGACCAGGGCCGGCGGCCGGATCGGCAGCTTCAGGACGAAGAAGGTGAACCTCAGCGTCGAGGTAACCGCCCCCAGCGCCGCCGCGAGAACGAACGACTCGATGAACGCCTTTCCGTCCAGGAACTCTCGGCTCCCGTCGGGCGTGTAGGGGTACTTCGAGTCGGACTCGAAGGGATACGCAATGCTGTCGGGGATCGTCATGCTGGTGTATCCGGCGCCTTCGGCGGCTTTGGCCAGCGGGACGTAGAACGTCGGGTCGGTCATTGCCTCCGCGTAGGTGAACCGCATGCTGCCTCCTGGATTGATTGCCCTGCTAACCGCTGTCGTTCAAATACTAGAACCTGTTCTAGTGAGCAGGCGCTCAGCGGATGCCCAACCCGGACGGCGAATGCCGCCTAGCGTGTAGCGGTGGCAGCTGTGCGAGAACTCGGAGCGTCCGCCCCCTCAGGTGCGCGCGGCCAGATGGACGGCGGTGCCGATTCGTGACGGTCGACCGAGCCGAGACCAGTGGCTGGTTCACCCGCAATGTGCGGGTGCTGTCGGCGGTCTCCTTCCTGCAGGACGCCGCCAGCGAACTGCTGTACCCGCTGCTGCCGATCTACCTCACCGCGGTGCTGGGTGCTCCGCCGTCGGTCGTCGGAGCCGTCGAGGGCGCGGCCGAGGGTGCGGCCTCGCTGACGAAACTTGCGGCGGGACCGCTGGGCGACAGGTTCGCGCGGCGCCCGCTCATCGCCGCCGGCTACGGGATGGCCGCGCTGGGCAAGGTGATTGTCGCGGTGGCCGGGGCATGGCCCGGCGTGCTTGCCGGGCGGGTGGTCGACCGGCTCGGCAAGGGTATCCGCGGCGCACCGCGTGACGCTCTGCTGGTTGAGGGGATCGAGGCGGACCTGCGCGGCCGGGTGTTCGGCTTCCACCGGGCGATGGACACGCTCGGTGCCGTCGTCGGGCCGCTGATCGGACTGGTGGGATACGAGTTGCTCGACCACCGGATAGCTCCGCTGCTGTACGTCGCCATCGTGCCGGCCGTCCTGAGCGTGGCGCTCGTCTGGCTCGTGCGCGAGCCCAGCCGTCCGGTCCCGCGGGCGCTGCGGCAGTCCATGTGGGCGGGGGTGCGTGAACTGCCGCGACCGTATTGGCGGGTCACGGCACTCGTGGTGGGCTTCAGTGTCATCAACTTTCCCGACGCGCTGCTGCTGTTGCGGCTCAACGAGATCGGCTTCTCGGTAGCTGAGGTGATCTTGGCCTATGTCGGGTACAACGTGGTGTATGCACTGGCGAGCTATCCAGCCGGGATGCTCGCTGATCGCATCCCGCGACCCGCGGTGTTCGGAATCGGTCTGGTGTTCTTCGCGGTCGGCTACACCGGGCTGGCGCTCACCACCGACACCCTGACCGCCTGGCTGCTGATCGGAGTTTACGGTGTCTTCACGGCCTGCACCGACGGCGTTGGCAAGGCGTGGATTTCGTCACTCGTCGGTGCGGAGCTGCAGTCCAGCGCCCAGGGTGTGTTCCAGGGCGCCAGCGGCCTGGCCGTGCTGGCGGCGGGATTGTGGGCCGGTCTGCTCTGGGGTTCCGACGGTCGGCTGCCGCTGTTGATCTCAGGAATCGCGGGTGGGGCCTTCGCGGTGCTACTGGTCATCCTCACCGTCGTCAAGCCCCGCCCGTCGTCGATGCCGGACGGGTAGCGCTGTTGTCGGCATACAGTGCTCAGCCGAGGACGAAGTACCGCAGCCAGAGGTACGGCGCGGCGACGGCGATGGTGATGACGGTGACCACCGCGCCCTTGCGGGTGAACTCCCAGAAGCTGATGGGGTGGCCTTCCCGGGCGGCGATACCGAGCATCACCACGTTCG
>CAZDYH010000310.1:0-2444 GCA_964509355.1 uncultured Mycobacterium sp. | reverse complement strand
TCTGGTCGCCGCGCAGCACCGAAAGGTCGACGGTCTCGCCGGTGGCTTCGGCGACCCGCTCCAGGATCGGCCGGAAGGTCGCCACGACCTGTGCACCGTCAGCATTACTGAGCTCGAGCAGGCGCTCGCCGAGGGCGAACCGGCCCTGGTCGTCCACGCTGGCGAAGCCCACTTCGACAAGTCCGACGAGGAGGCGGCGGGTGGTCGATTTGGCCAGACCCAACTGGGTGCCGAGGTCGACCAGCCGGAGGCGTCCGGGTGCGGTCGCAATCTCGTCCAGCGCAGCCGCGGCCCGGCGCAGCACCTGGATGCCGTCATCACGACCGGCAGACTCAATTTGTTCCATGCGCGGCATCGCCCTACTATATTGGTTCGCATAGTGGATCAGGGAGAACCGCTATATGGATCAAGGGGCGTTCCAGGTGGTTTCTCTTCCGGCCGGGCGGCACTACCACCGCGGCGACGAGGGATACGAAACGGCCCGGAGGGCGACGGTCTGGAACGCCCGCCTTCCTGACCGCTTCCCCGACCTGATCGTGCAGGCCCAGGACGCCGACGACGTCGTCGCCGCGGTCCGCTACGCCAAAGCCGCCGGTCAGCGGATCGGCGTGCGCTCGGGTGGGCACAGCTGGGCCGGCAACCACGTCCGGGACGGCGGTGTGCTGCTCGACGTCAGCCGGCTCGAGCACGCCACGATCGACAAGGACAAGATGGTCGCGGTCGCGGGACCCGGCAAGGGCGGCAGCATCCTGGCCGCCGACCTCGACGCGGCCGGGTTGTTCTTCCCGGTCGGGCACTGCAAGGGCGTGCGCATCGGTGGTTACCTGCTGCAGGGCGGCTACGGCTGGAACAGCAGGGTCTACGGCCCGGCCTGCGAGAGCGTGCTCGGGCTCGACGTCGTGACGGCCGACGGCGAGCAGATTTACATCGACGCCGAGAATCACCCGGACTTGTACTGGGCCGCAAGGGGTTCGGGGCCCGGCTTCTTCGCCGTGGTGACGGGATTCCACCTCAAGCTCTATCCGAAGCCGGCGATCTCCGGCAACGCCATCTACGTGTACCCGACCGACTACGTCGACGAGGTCTACACCTGGGCCCGCTCTATCAGCGCCGACGTCGACCGCCGCGTCGAGTTCCAGATGCTCCTGTCACGCGCCATGCCCGCGCTGGGGCTTGACTCGCCGGGCATCACCGTGGCGTCGCCGGTGTTCGCCGACTCCGAGCAGGAGGCGAGTGAGGCGCTGGCGATTCTCCAGACCTGCCCGGTGCGCGACCGCGCAATCGTCGCGGTTCCTTATGCGCCAATCGATCTCGACTTCGCCTACGAAGGCGTGATGAGCAACTACCCGACCGGTTACCGCTATGCCACCGACAACATGTGGACGGCGGCGTCGGCCGAGGAACTGCTGCCCGGAATCCGGCGCATCTTCGAGACGATGCCGCCGCACCCAGCGCACTTCCTCTGGCTCAACTGGGGCCCCTCACCCCAGCGTCAGGACATGGCCTACAGCCTCGAAGACGAGATCTACCTCGCGTTGTACACGGTGTGGAACGACCCCGCCGACGACGGCAGATACTCGGACTGGGCGCGCTCGAACATGGCCGCCATGGAGCACCTGCAGACCGGGGTCCAACTCGCTGACGAGAACCTCGGCGAGCGCCCGGCCAAGTTCGTCAGCGACGAGAACATGGCCAAGCTCGACCGGATACGTGCGGCCTACGACCCCGACGGCCGCTTCCATAGCTGGATGGGACGAATCTGATGGGCCCCGCACTCGCCAAACCCGATCCACACCGCAACGTCTATCTCGGCTACCGGCCCGGCGACGGCGACACCCCGTTCGGCAAGTACTTCCAGCCAACGATGGCCCCGCTGCCTGCCCACATCGTCACCGCACTTGAGCACGGCCCACAGGCCGACCAGGTATTGCTCGCATTCGATTGTGCCGCAACGATTGTCGATGACGGTTATCAGCAGACCGAGAACGGTTACGGCAGGCTGCGCGACGGCAGTATCCAGGTCTCGGCGCGCACCGATATGCCCGGTGTCACCCCGGCCATGTGGTCGTGGTGGTTCGGCTGGCACGGCTGCGACCCTCGCCGGTACAAGCTGTGGCATCCACGTGCGCACGTCTTCGCCGGCTGGAATGACGGCGACGACGCGGGTCGCCGCGGGCCGCAGCGCTACATCGGCAGGACGTCGTTCGTCGATGAGTACCTCGGCTCGACCTTTGTGCGGGGGGCGATTCAGTTTGTGCCGCCGACGCGACTCGGCCTCGACCCGGCCCGGCTGGCCGACGAGTCAGCGGTCGTGGCCATCTGCGCCCGGGTCGGCTCCAGCGACGTCCCGGTGGACGTCGGATGGCTGGTCCACCAGGTCCGAGCGACCGCCGATGGCAGCGAGATGCGATCGCGGTTCTGGATGGGCGGGCCGCATATCGCGC
>CAZDYH010000309.1:0-2476 GCA_964509355.1 uncultured Mycobacterium sp. | reverse complement strand
GTCACCGCGGGCGGAGAATCCGCACCCCAAGCTGATGTGTGGACCTTCCGCGACGGAAAGATCGTCAAAGGCCAGACCCTAGGGGACACTGCCATGCAGGAACGGATCTGGGGCACGAAGTAAGTAGACAGGCCGCGCCAGGGGATCGCGGAGACCCCCACGCGGTGCATGGGCTCTCGATGCACGGCCGGTGCGTTACGTTGATCCGTCTTCAGATCGAGAGGCGCTAGCGCCCTGCTGCCTTACCACCAGACGTTGTTTGAAAGCGGAACTCGACCACGTCGCCGTCGACCATCACGTAGTCCTTGCCCTCGATGCGGACCTTGCCTGCGGCCTTGGCAGCCGCCATCGACCCCGCAGCGATCAGGTCGGCATAGGAGACGACCTCGGCCTTGATGAAGCCCTTCTCGAAGTCGGTATGGATCACCCCGGCAGCCCTGGGTGCGGTATCGCCCTGGTGAATGGTCCAGGCGCGCGCTTCTTTCGGCCCGGCCGTCAGATAGGTCTGCAGCTTCAGCGTGTGAAAGCCGGCCCGGGCCAGCGCGTCGAGCCCGCGCTCGGTCTGCCCGATGGACTCCAGCAGCTCAGCGGCCGACTCGTCGTCGAGCTCCTGCAACTCGGCCTCGATCTTGGCGTCCAGGAACACCGCGTCCGCCGGCGCCACCAATTCTCGCAGTGAGGCGACCCGCGCGGCGTCGGTCAGCACCGCCTCGTCGGCGTTGAACACGTACAGGAACGGCTTGGTCGTCAGCAGGTTCAGTTCCCGCAGCAGCGCGGAGTCCACCTTCGCACCCGCCGCGAACAACGTGGTCCCTTCGTTGAGAACCTGCTGCGCGGCAACCGCGGCCTCATGGACTCCCCGGCGCTCCTTGTTATTGCGCGCTTCCTTCTCCAGCCGCGGCATCGCACGCTCCAGGGTCTGCAGGTCGGCCAGGATCAACTCGGTTTCGACGATCTCGATATCGGACTTGGGGTCGACCTGCCCGTCGACGTGAACCACGTCTTCATCGGAGAACACCCGAACCACTTGGCAGATCGCGTCACACTCGCGGATGTTGGCCAGGAACTTGTTTCCCAGCCCGGCACCCTCGGACGCGCCTTTGACGATGCCCGCGATGTCGACGAACGTCACCGGCGCCGGCACGATTCGTTCGGAACGAAAGATCTTCGCCAGCTCGACCAGACGCGGATCGGGCAGCGGTACAACGCCCTCGTTCGGCTCGATCGTCGCGAACGGGTAGTTGGCGGCCAGCACGTTGTTACGTGTCAGCGCGTTGAACAGCGTCGACTTGCCGACATTCGGCAAACCCACAATTCCAAGGTTCAGGCTCACAGGGTCCAGAGTGTACGGAAGTGAACACGCACGCCGGGGCGCGCTGACAGCCGTCATTGCGCCGCAGCCGGTACGGTCTACCCTGTGTCAGCACAGCGGGCCAGGTCGGCGGTAACGGCCGAGCATCGCTCCGTGCACCCGAACATCCCCGGTGTGCCGTGGTGGGGTGCCGTGTTGATCGCGGCGACCGCCGCCGCCGTCGGGTTCGCGTTCGACGCCTGGTCCGGCAACAAGGAGTTGACCAGTGTCTTCGCCGGGCTCTACGTCCTGGGCTGTGTCGCTGCCGTGCTCGCGGTTCGGCAGTCCGGTGTCTTCACCGCGGTCATCCAGCCGCCGCTGATCCTGTTCGTCGCCGTTCCCACCGCCTACTGGCTTTTCCACGGCTCAACCTTCACCGGTATCAAGGACGCCCTGATCAACTACGGCTACCCGCTGATCGAGCGCTTTCCCCTGATGCTGTTCGCCTCGGCGGGCGTACTGCTGATCGGGATGGCCCGCTGGTACTTCGGGATGGCAGGCCGGGTCGCCGCGGTTCCGAACGCTTCGGCCACCAAGGCTTCGGCCGCCACAGCCGGCCAGACCGCGCGGAGCCGGTTCGCCGCGATCACCACCAAGCTGTCCTCGATCTGGGCGGGCGATGCCGGCGGGGAGGAAGGTCCGTCGCGCCGGCATGCCGTCGGCCGACCCACCGCGACGGCGAAGCCGACACGCGCCGGCGGACCTACCAAACGCCCCGCACCCACGCGCTCGCGACATGCCCGGCCGCCGATGGACGACATCGCCGAACCGGTACCCGAGCGCCAACGCCATCGACGCCCCGCGCACGCCATGGGCTTCGAAGCGCCACCGGATCCGCGACGCCGCCCCAGGCCGGCACGGGATCCCGGCCAGCGCAACCCGCCGCCACGTGAGTTCCGTCGTGATCCACCGGAGCGCAAAGACCCCTACCAGCGCCCGGCCGCCCGGAGCGGCCGCTTCGATCCGTACGAACCCTACGAACCGCCACCTCCGCGGCGCCGGCCCGCGCCGAATGGCAGCAACGGCACGCATCATCCCATCTCGCGGGTGCGCTACCGGGGCGGCGGCGATGAACCCGGCGGGCAAAGAGCGTCAGGTATCGAAGACAGGAACCGGGAAGCCCAA
>CAZDYH010000308.1:0-2490 GCA_964509355.1 uncultured Mycobacterium sp. | reverse complement strand
TGGACTTCTTCACCAGCCCGTTGCGGGTGGCCAGCACCAGGTACGGCGCGTCCTCGTAACCCTTGATCTGGATGACCTGCGCGATGCGCTCCTCCGGCTGGAAGGCCAGCAGGTTGGCGACGTGCTGACCGCGCGCGATACGGGATGCCTCCGGTAGTTCGTAGGCCTTCGCCCGGTACACCCGGCCCTGGGTGGTGAAGAACAGGATCCAGTCGTGCGTCGAGCAGATGAAGAAGCGCGCGACGATGTCGTCCTGTTTGAGCCCAGCTCCCTGCACACCCTTGCCGCCGCGCTTCTGGCTGCGGTACAGGTCGGTCTTGGTGCGCTTGGCGTAGCCGGTTTCGGTGATGGTGACGACGACGTCCTCGCGAGCGATCAGATCCTCGTCGGTGACGTCACCGTCCGCGGCGATGATGCGGGTGCGCCGGTCGTCGCCGTGCTTCTCGACGATCTCGCCGAGTTCGTCGCGCACGATCACGCGCTGCCGCTCGGGCTTGGCCAGGATGTCTTCCAGGTCGGCGATCTCGGCCTCGATCTTGGCCAGATCGTCGATGATGCGCTGCCGCTCCAGGGCCGCAAGCCGCCGCAACTGCATGTCCAGGATGGCCTGCGCCTGGATCTCATCGACGTCCAGGAGCTCGATCAGCCCGGCTCTGGCGATGTCCACGGTCTGCGACGCCCGGATCAACGCGATCACTTCGTCCAGCGCGTCCAGGGCCTTGACCAGGCCGCGCAGGATGTGCGCCCGTTCGTTGGCCTTGCGCAGCCGGTAGGTGGTCCGGCGGACGATGACGTCGAGCTGATGCTCGACATACAGCCGGATCAGCTGGTCGATACGCAGTGTGCGCGGCACACCGTCGACGATCGAGAGCATGTTGGCGCCGAAGCTGGTCTGCAGCTGGGTGTGCTTGTACAGGTTGTTGAGCACCACCTTGGCCACGGCGTCGCGCTTGATCTCCACGACGATGCGCATGCCCACCCGGTCGCTGCCCTGGTCCTCGACGTTGGAGATGCCGCTCAGCCGGCCGTCGCGGACCTGGTCGGCGATCGAGGTGATGAAGTTGTCGTGGTTGACCTGATACGGCAGCTCGGTGATGACGAGCGCGGTGCGGCCTTTGGAGTCCTCCTCGATCTCCACCACGCCCCGCATCCGAATCGACCCGCGGCCCTTGGTGTAAGCGTCCGAAATCCCCTGCGCGCCAACGATCAAGCCGTAGGTGGGGAAATCGGGGCCCTTCACCCGCTCGGTGACCGCAGCCAGCGTGGCCTCTTCATCGGCGTCGAAGTTGTCCAGGCACCAGAACACAGCTTCGGCGAGCTCGCGCAGGTTGTGCGGCGGGATGTTGGTGGCCATGCCCACCGCGATGCCGCCCGAGCCGTTGGCCAGCAGATTGGGGAAGCGGCTGGGCAGCACGGTCGGCTCTTGCACCCGGCCGTCGTAATTCGGAATGAAATCGACTGTCTCCTCGTCGATTTCACGCAACATTTCCATCGCCAGCGGCGTCAGCCGCGCTTCGGTGTACCTCATCGCGGCCGGCGGGTCGTTGCCCGGCGAGCCGAAGTTGCCCTGACCATCGACGAGCGGGTAGCGCAAGGACCACGGCTGGGCCATCCGCACCAGGGTGTCGTAGATGGAGGCGTCGCCGTGGGGGTGATAGTTGCCCATCGTCTCGGCGACCGAGCGGGCCGACTTTGCGTGGCCGCGGTCGGGCCGGAATCCGGAGTCGTACATCGCGTACAGCACGCGGCGGTGCACCGGCTTGAGACCGTCACGGACCTCGGGCAGCGCCCGCCCGACAATCACACTCATCGCGTAGTCGATGTAGCTACGCTGCATCTCCTGCTGGATATCGACCGGTTCGACCCGATCGACGGAGTCGTCGCTCGGCGGCAGGGTGGTGTCTGTCATGTGCTCCTCGTTCGTCGCTCGATGAGAGCTGATCGGGGACCGTCCACTTCGCTAGACATCTAGGAAGCGGACATCCCTGGCGTTACGGGTGATGAAGCTGCGCCGAGCCTCGACGTCCTCGCCCATCAGGATGGAGAACAGTTCGTCGGCCGCAGCGGCATCGTCGAGGGTGATCTGGCGCAGCACCCGCACCGACGGATCCATCGTGGTCTCCCACAACTCCTTGGCGTCCATCTCGCCCAGCCCCTTGTATCGCTGCACGCCGTCTTCCTTGTTGATCTTCTTGCCGCTCTTGAGTCCCGCCGCGAGCAGGCCGTCGCGCTCACGGTCGGAGTACGCGAACTCGGGGGTGCTGCGCTGCCACTTCAGCTTGTACAGCGGCGGCTGTGCCAGGAACACGTGGCCGCTCTCGATCAGTGGGCGCATGAACCGGAACAGCAGCGTCAGCAGCAGCGTGGTGATGTGCTGGCCGTCGATGTCGGCGTCGGCCATCAGCACGATCTTGTGGTAGCGCAGTTTGGTCAGGTCGAACTCGTCGTGGATGCCGGTACCCAGTGCGGTGATGATGGCCTGCACTTCAG
>CAZDYH010000307.1:0-2494 GCA_964509355.1 uncultured Mycobacterium sp. | reverse complement strand
GGGCGGTGGGCGGGGTCGCATGAGTTCCTACGGAACCGGAATCGGGTCGAGCGAGTTGCCCGGCGCGATCGATGAACAGTTCTGCGGCGCCGGCAGGCCGGCGAAGCGCTGCTTGATCCAGGCGATTGAGTTCGGCAGCCAGATCGCGATGCTCGTGATGTGGCTGAGCGCGTCGTACTGCTCGTAGTGGACCTCGGTGCCCTTCGCGCAGTAGCCGCGGGCGAGCGTGCGCACGTCGCCGGCGATCATCACGCCGTCGCCGGCGCCGATGCCTTCCTTGTTGCCCGGCGTCCACTCGAGCTCACCGTTCGCGCCCTGGCCGATGAACAGCGGGATTGTCGGCGTACCGCCGGTGCCCATGATCAGCTCGTTGACACACTCGACGTAGAGCGGCAGGCTCTCGGGAGTCGGGTACGCCGGGCTGAACAGGTCGGTCCACTTCAGACCCTGGTACTGGCCGAGGACGTTGACGATCGACGCGGTCTGCATGTCGTGGTAGATCTTCGTGCCCTTGGCGCTGAGATACGGCGTGAAATCGATTTGGAACGCGCGCGCGATGCCGACGAGCGCCATCGGCATGACGCCAGCCCAGAACCACGTGCCCTCGACGTAGTGCAGGTTGTGCGCCGGGTGCACGAGCAGCCCGCCCATTGCCGCGCCGATCATGCGCTCGTTGACGTCGGGCGCGTACGTCCGGGCGAGCTCGGCGGCCCACTCGGTGGCGAGCGCACCGCCGGAGTATCCGAGCATCGCAACCTTTGCCTCGCTCGGCAGCCCGACGGTCGACGACTTGTTGAACGCGGCGCGGATCGCGTCGAGCGTGTTCATTCCATACTCGAGGCCTGCGGCGAAGTCCGCCCGCTGGCCCTCGGTGTCGGCGACGATGACCGTGTACCCGTCGGCGATGAACGGACCGAAGACCGCCAGCTCGACGTTGGGGACCAGTCCGCCGAGCGTGAGTCCGCCCGAGATCGCATACGACGGCTCGTCGTTCCGGTTGAGCGAGTCATAGGCGGACTGGTAGGAGATCACCTTCGTCTTGTCGCGCTGGGTCAGCGGCTGAATCACCGAGGTGACGTTGACGGTCGGGTTGCCGAGCTGGCTGGTCGACCGGTAGAGCAGCTGCGTGGTCTTGAGCGACGTCGGGACGCCCAATATGTGGTAACGAAGATGGCGGTTCGCCAGAACCGTTCCCGGCAAGATGCTCGCCAGCGGTGTGCTGCCGGCATAGGAGTAGAACGGATCATCCTTTGGCTGCAGCGCAGCCACGGCCATGCCGGGCGCGCCACTAGTATCGGGATACCAACCTGTTGGCTGCAGTGGTGCAGTCATAGCTCCCCCTAACCGTGGACACTATGTTGCCCTCCGGGGAGAGCCAACAACAGGGACTTTGGACCTTCAACCCCGGCGGCAGACTGCCTCACCGCCGAAGATTGCCAACGAAGCCGGTGAAGAGGTCCTCAGCTCCCGAAGCGGCCAGCGCCTTCGGTAGTTTCGACATCGTGCCCGACTTGACGAACCGCCAGATCCTGCTGCGTCGCCGCCCGACCGGGCTGCTCCAGCCGGGCGACACCGAGCTGGTCACCTCGCCGGCGCCCGAGCCCACCGAAGGCGAGGCGCTGGTCCGCACCACCTACGTTGGGATCGACGCCGCCGTCCGGACCTGGCTCGACGAGCAGCCGGGCTACCTCCCGCCGGTGCAGCTGGGCGAGGTCATCCGGGCGGCCGGGGTCGGCGAGGTCGTGGCGTCGCGCTGCGACGCCTACGCCGTCGGCGACGTGGTCACCACGTTGTCGGGCTTCCAGGACTACGTGATCGTCCGCGACGACCTGTTCACCACGGTCATCCCCGGCGTGGTCGACCAGCTGGCGATGATGTCGGTGTACGGGTCGACCGGCGCCACCGCCTATTTCGGGATGACCGACATCGGCCGGCCCCAGCCCGGGGAGACGGTGGTGGTCTCGGCGGCGGCGGGCGCCACCGGGTCGCTGGCCGGGCAGATCGCCAAGATCGCCGGCGCCCGGGTGGTGGGCATCGCGGGCGGGCCGGAGAAGTGCCGGGTAGTGGTCGAGGGCTTCGGGTTCGACTCGTGTATCGACTACCGCGAAGGCGACCTGGCGGCGGCGCTCAGGGAACACTGCCCGCGGCGGGTCGACGTTTACTTCGACAACGTCGGCGGGCCGATCCTCGACGCGGTGCTGGGCCGGCTGGCCCCCAAGGCACGGGTCGTGCTCTGCGGCGTCATCTCCAGCTACCTGACCGGCGAGCACCCGGGACCAGCCAACTACGTGAACCTTCTGGCCAGGAGCGCCCTCATGCAGGGGTTCAACACGCTCGACCAGTGGGGCCGCTTCGACGAGGCCTTCGCCGCGCTCCGCCAGTGGAAGCAGGAGGGCCGGCTCGTGCACCGCGAACACCTCTTCGAAGGCATCGAGTCGTGCGTAGAAGCCCTGAACGGAATGTTCACCGGGGCCAACATCGGCAAGACGGTGGT
>CAZDYH010000306.1:0-2507 GCA_964509355.1 uncultured Mycobacterium sp. | reverse complement strand
GCGGAGCCGGACCGACAGGCAGGTGACGCAGCCCTCGAGCTTCTCGAACTCACCGATGTCGACCATGATCGGCTGGTAACCCATCCCTGCCAGCAGCTCGGCCGTTTTCGGGGCACGCGTGGACATCAGCAGTCGGTCGTCCCCGAGCAGTACGACGTGCGCGCCCGGCTCCTCGGGCACCGCGAGGAACTCCTGGTACACGGACGGGTCGTCCACCACCGGCTGGTAGCCGATGACCGTGCCGTCCGGCAGCGCGGTGACCGCGGACTTCAGGTGCAGCACCTTGGTGAGCGGGACGGCGACCACGGTCGCGCCCAACGGGGCCAGGTGCCCCCTCAGCTGGCGGATCCCCTCCGGGTTGGTGCGTCCGCCCTGTCCGACGTAGACCGTGCCGCCGTGCTTCAGCACGTCGCCGCCGTCCAGGATGCCCGGCGCCTCGATGTGGACGATGCGGTACCCGAGCCCGGCGAGCGCCTCCTCGGTACCCGCGGTCTCCGGCCGCCGCTCGATCGCGCCGGGCCGGGAGATGACCGCGAGATCGCCGTACACCACGACGGTGTCCTCGACGAAGCCACTGTCGGGGCAGTCCGGCGCGGGCTCGACCTCGGTCACCGCCCAGCCGGCGTCGACGAGGGCGCGGACGTAGCCCTCCCACTGCTTCAGGGCGGTGGTGGCATCGACGGGTGACCGCTCGATGTGGGTGAGCAGACCCTCGGCGAGGCGCGGGCTGGGCCGGCGTACCAACGCCTTCCTGGCGTACACCTTCCTAGGTTTCGGCCTGCTCGTGCGCGACAGCCCTTGGGATGACCAGGACGGGGACCGGGGAGTGCCGGATGATCTTGGCTGCGTGAGACCCCAGGAACACCCGGGCGATCGGCCCCGTATCACCGGAACCGATCACCAGGATGTCGCCGTCGTTCCAATAGAGGTCGTCGAGCGCGTGGCCCCAGTCGTGGCCGTGCCCGATCACGATCTCCAGTTCCGGGACGACTTCACCCGGCTCGAGATCGGCCTGAAAGGCGCGGTGGGCCGCGGCCTTTATGTCCTTGGTCCAGTCGCTGGTTATCTCGGCGGCCTCGGTGCGGAACAGGGCCGTATCGGGGGGTGAGGGCTGGACTGCAAAGGACGCCACCCGTAGGGAGGCACCGAGTCGGTGCGCCATCTGGCGCGCGGCCACCAGCACCTGATCGGACTGCTCGGTGCCGCCGTACGCGGCCGTCACCCGGACGACCCTGCCTTCCGTCCTGAAGCCACGGGTGGCCATCGCGACCGGGATCGGGGAACTGTGCAGCAGCCGGTCAGCGACGCTGCTCAGCGCAACGTGCCCGAACAGTCCGGCGGTGGACGAACCCACCACGATCATGGTGGCATTGTGTTCCTGGGCGGCCTCGATCAGGCCATGCGGACCAGACCGGGACTTCACCGCGATGAACTCGGCGGAGACATCCGTGGGCAGTTCCTTGCGAGCCTGAGCGAGCGCGCGTTCGGCGAGTTGGTCGACGTAGGCCAGGTACTCGGTGTCGAGCCGGTTCAACCCGGGCATCCAGGGCGAGGGAACCACCGAGCAAACCACCAATTTGTCGCCGCTGGACCGGGCCAACATGGCGGCCAGGCTCAACGCGGACCTGCCGCGCCGGTTGGGCGGGAAGCCGACAAGGATCGCCAGGATCGGGGTCACCGGATACAGCGGGACCTTGAAGTGGCGCTCGAGATCCGGGGCGGTGCGTCGGAGCACCATGACCCCGATGGCGACGGTGACGAAGGCCGCCAGGGTGCCGATGCTGGTCATCTCGGCCAGGAAGTTGATCGGGATCAACCCGGCCAGCAGGGAGACGACGATGCAGACGACGACGGTGTTCCGGACGGGGGTCAGGGTCCGCGGGTTCACCTTGTGGAACAGTTCCGGGATCATGCCGTCGCGCGACATCGCGAACAGGATGCGAGTCTGGCCGTACAGCGAGATCAGGGTGACGCTGAAGATCGAGATGATCGCCCCGGCGGCCAGGGCGGTACCCGGCCACGAGGAGCCGGTTACGGTCTCGAGGATCTGGGCCAGCCCGGCCTCCTGGCCCTCGAACCCCGCGATGGGCTGGGCCGCGACCGCGATCAGTGACGTCAAGACATAGAGCGTGGTCACGGTCAGCAGCGCGATCAGAATCGCAAGCGGCAGGTTGCGCCGCGGGTTCTTCGCTTCCTCGCCGGCGGTTGCCACACCGTCCAGGCCGATGAAGGAGAAGAAGATCAAGCCCGCGGCCGAGGTGATGCCGGCGAAACCGAACGGGGCGAAGTCGCTCAGGTTCTTCGAGTCCCAGCCCTGGACGCCGATCACGATGAACATGATCAGCACGCAGATCTTGATCACCACCATGATCAAGTTGGTCTTCGCCGATTCGCTGGCCCCACGGATCAGCAGCAGGGAGCACATCACGATGAGGACCACCGCGGGCAGGTTGAAGACGCCGCCCTGTTCCGGTGCGTTGGACAGCGCCTCGGGCAGCTGGAAGCCG
>CAZDYH010000305.1:0-2518 GCA_964509355.1 uncultured Mycobacterium sp. | reverse complement strand
CGTGATCGCCGTCACTCATGTCCTATCGGCCTCCGACTCTGCTGAGGTCTGCGCGGCCCTGCGCCTGCATCAAAAGTGGTGCTATCTGCTGTGTCGTAACACCGCGGTGTGCTGCCGCCCGTCGGGCAGCAGCACTGCGCTTCCTATGTCTTGTAGCAGCACTGGGTATGGATCCGCCACTGGGCGGTACACAACAAGACCCCCATCGTACTGAGACATCCTTAGAGCCAGCCAGTCAGACTGGATGTCGAGACCGTCTCGATTCAGCCACCGGAGTGCATAGCGTCTGCCCCGGCAGGCACCGCGCAGTCGTCGGGGTCGGCGAGCCAGCCCTCGGGCAGGGCCACCGCGGCGGGTGAGCCCTGCCGCGCGCGCGGACCCGATGCGGCCGCCGGAAAGGGCACGTCGGCGTCGAGCCGGCTCAGCAGAGCGTCCAATTCGCAAAGCGTCTTGACCAGCGCCAGGGCCCGCCTCAGCTCGGCGCCGGCCGGGAAGCCATGCAGGTACCAGGCGATGTGCTTGCGGATATCGCGCATGCCCTTGGCCTCGCCGAAATGTGCGGCCAGCAAAGCGCCATGTCGCGCGATGATGGTGGCCACCTCACCAAGCGTCGGCGGGCTGGGCGCCGGCCTGCCGGTGAATGCCGCCGAAAGTTCGGCGAACAGCCACGGCCGGCCGAGGCACCCGCGACCGATCACAACGCCGTCACACCCCGCTGCGGCCATCATGGCCAGTGCGTCGTTGGCCTCGAAGATGTCGCCGTTGCCGAGCACCGGGATTGTCTGGACATGCTGCTTGAGCTGGGCAATCTGCTCCCAGTCGGCCGCCCCGGAGTAGCGCTGCGCCGCCGTGCGCGCGTGCAGTGCAACCGCGGCGGCACCTTCCTGTTCGGCGATCCGCCCGGCGTCCAGGTGAGTGTGGTGGGCATCGTCGATGCCGATCCGGAACTTGACGGTCACGGGTATGCCGGTGTCCGCGGTGGCCCGGACCGCTGCCGCGACGATCTTGCCGAACAGCCGGCGCTTGAACGGCAACGCCGCCCCGCCGCCGCGGCGGGTCACCTTGGGCACCGGGCAGCCGAAGTTCATGTCGATGTGGTCGGCCAGGCCCTCGTCAGCGATCATCCTGGCGGCGGTGTACGTGGTGTCCGGGTCGACGCTGTAGAGCTGCAATGACCGCGGCGACTCCGCAGGGGAGAACGTCGTCATGTGCATGGTGACCGGGTGTCGCTCGACGAGCGCGCGTGCGGTCACCATCTCGCACACATAGAGACCACTTACCGTTCCGGCGCGCGACTGCTCCAACTCGCGGCATAGCGTGCGGAATGCGACATTTGTCACACCTGCCATCGGGGCCAGTACCACCGGGCTGGCAAGGGCGATCGGCCCGATGCGCAGCGCCGCGTTCGTCAGCCGGTCCGAACCGGCTACAACGCTGATGACGAGGCCAGCACTTTCTTCGCTGTCCTCTCAGCCCTGCGGGCCTCGCGTTCAATCAGCCGCCGCTTGGACTCCTCGAACTTCTCGCACGACTCCTCGAGTTCTTCCACCAGCACAGCGAGGTCGTCCCGCATCGCCGCAGCCTCGCCGGTGAAGTCCTCGCGCTCGAAGATGCGCCATTTGCGCAGCACCGGCATCACCACGTCATCAAGATGCTGTCGCGGGTCGTAGACACCACCGACCGCGATGGTCACGGCTCTGCGCCGGAACTCCGGAACGGTGTAGCCGGGCATCTTGAAGTTGCGCAGCACCCGGTGCAGCGACTTCATCGCCTGGTTGGGCGCGATCTCCATGCCAGCTTCGGACACGTTGCGGTAGAAGATCATGTGCAGGTTCTCGTCGGCGGAAACCCTGGCCAGCAGTTGTTCGGCGATCGGCTCGTTGCAGGCCCTACCGGTGTTGCGGTGTGACACCCGGGTGGCCAGTTCCTGGAACGAGACGTAGATAACGGAGTCGAACAGGCTGTGCGCGAACAGGTCGCCCTGCCCGTTCTGGCCCGGACTGAACCCGCGGGTCATCTGCTCCATCCGGGTTACTTCCAACTCCACCGGGTCGCAGTTGCGGGTGACGACGAGGTAGTCGCGAATGGAGATACCGTGCCGGTTCTCCTCGGCCGTCCAGCGGTTCACCCAGGCCCCCCAGGCGCCGTCCATGCCGAAGTTCATCGCGATCTCGCGGTGGTAGGACGGCAGGTTGTCCTCGGTCAGCAGGTTCATCACCATGGCCTCGCGAGCCACCTCGGAGAGGTTGGACTGACCGATTTCCCAATCCTGGCCGCCCAGGGCGTAGTAGTTCTTGCCGTCCGACCACGGGATGTAGTCGTGCGGGTTCCACTCCTTGAACATCGATACGTGCCGGTTGATGTTCTCCTCGACCACCGGCTCGAGTTCGTGCATGAGCTGCAGGTCGGTCAGGTCTTTCGACATGGCCCCTCCGAGTTATCTGTACCTGTTGGTTGCACTCAATATATCTGTGTGCCCCGGTAGCATTCAAGTTCATCCGTTCTGGCATGTCGGGAA
>CAZDYH010000304.1:0-2520 GCA_964509355.1 uncultured Mycobacterium sp. | reverse complement strand
CAGCCCCGCGCCGGCGCCACCACCGCCTGGGTGCCCTCGCCCACCGCGGCCACCCTGCACGCGCTGCACTACCACCAGGTCGACGTGTTCGCGGTGCAGAACGAGCTCGCGGGCCGGGGAACGGCGAGGACGACGATCGACCAGTTGCTGACGATTCCGCTGGCCGACGCCGCGCTGGCGTGGGCGCCCGGGGAGATCCACCAGGAGGTCGACAACAACTGCCAGTCCATCCTCGGCTACGTGGTGCGCTGGATCGACCAGGGTGTCGGTTGTTCGAAGGTGCCTGACATCCACGACGTCGCGCTGATGGAGGACCGCGCCACCTTGCGCATCTCCAGCCAGTTGCTTGCCAACTGGCTGCGACACGGGGTCATCACCGCTGAGGATGTACGCGCCAGCCTGGAGCGGATGGCGCCGGTGGTGGACCGGCAGAACGCCGGTGACCCGGCGTACCGGCCGATGGCGCCGGACTTCGACGCCAGCATCGCCTTCGGCGCCGCCCAGGAGTTGATCCTGTCGGGTGCCGCGCAGCCCAGTGGCTACACCGAGCCGATCCTGCATCGGCGGCGCCGCGAGTACAAGGCAACCGTCGGTGCGTGACTCGACGCCGGTCGTGGTCGTCCAGCCAATGACTAGACTCGGCGCGGAGCTGGCGGCAGGCCAGCGATGATCCGTCGACGGAGAGGCCGCAGGAATGGGTAGGCACAGCATTCCCAGGCCCGAGGATTCCTCCGGCGAACCGTCCGATGGTCCGGGTTTGCAGCCCGGCGCTGGAGACCACCCGGATGCCTACGGCGCGAGTGCGCCGCCGACCGGCGGCGACTGGCAGGGCGGCCACCGCACTGAAGGCGGCCGACGCGGTGTCAGCACCGGGGTGATCGCCGCCCTGGTCACTGTCGTGGCGGTGGTGGCCGCCGTCATCGTATGGCGCTTTTTCGGCGATGCTCTCTCCGACCGCTCCGAGAACGCCGCCGCACGTTGTATCAACGGGCAGGAAAAGGTAGCCGTCATCGCCGACCCGGCGATCGCACCGCAGGTACAGAAATTCGCCGAACAGTACAATCGCACCGCGGATCCGATCGGTGACCGGTGTGAGGAGATCGACGTCAAGACCGCGGAGTCCGACCAGGTGGTGAACGGCTTTGTCGGCACCTGGCCGGCGGAACTGGGCGATCGTCCCGCGCTGTGGATCCCGGGTAGTTCGGTGTCAGACGCCCGGCTGGAAGCCGCGACTGGACCTCAGAGCGTCAGCGACAGCCGGCCACTGGTGACCTCCCCTGTCCTGTTGGCGATCCGTCCGGAGCTCAAACCGGCTCTTGCCGAACAGAATTGGGGCACGCTGCCGGAACTGCAGAACAACCCAACTGCGCTGGACGATTTGGAGCTGGCCGGCTGGGGGTCGCTGCGGCTCGCGTTACCGCTGAGCGGCAACAGCGATGCCTCCTATCTCGCCGCCGAGGCGGTCGCCGCCGCATCAGCCCCGGCGGGCGAACCTGCCAGCGCCGGCAGCGGTGCCGTCAGGACGCTGATCGCCGGCCAGCCGAAGCTTGCCGACACCAAAGCCACCACCGCGATGGATGCGCTGCTGGGCGCGTCCGATCCCGCCGCTGCACCGGTGCATGCGGTGCTCACCACCGAACAGCAGCTCTACCAGCGCGCCACCTCGCTGCCGGACGCAAAGAACACGATGGCCTACTGGTTGCCGCCGGGTCCGACGGCGATGGCCGACTTTCCAACGGTGCTGCTCGACGGGACGTGGCTGACCGGGGAGCAGAAGACGGCGGCCAGCGAATTCGCCCGATTCATGCGTAAGCCTGAGCAGTTGGCCGAGTTGTCCAAGGCCGGCTTCCGCACGGACGGCGGCACGCCACCGGCGAGCGATGTGACCACCTTCGCGCCGCTGGCTGCGCCACTGTCGGTCGGCGACAACTCGATACGCGCCACCCTCGCCAACATGCTGAGCAGTCCGTCCAACGGCCCCGCCGCCACGATCATGCTCGACCAGTCGATGACCACCGACGAGGGCGGCAAGAGCCGGCTGGCCAACGTGATCGAAGCGCTGGACAACCGGATTCAAGCGTTACCGCCGAACTCCGCGGTCGGCCTGTGGACCTTCAACGGCACCGAAGGCCGCACGGTGGTGCCAACGGGCCTGCTGAGCGATCAGGTAAACGGGCAACCGCGAACGACCGCGCTGACGGCCGGGCTGGACGGGCTGTCCTCATCGTCGGGCGGTGCCGTGTCGTTCACCACACTCCGTCTCGCATACAACGACGCGTTGGCTAATTTCCGCCAGGGACAAGGCAATTCAGTGCTGGTGATCACGCAGGGCCCGCACACCGACCAATCGCTTGACGGTGCCGGTCTGCAGGACTACGTGCGCCGGGCGGCCGACCCCGGCCGACCTGTGGCCATCAATGTGATCGACTTCGGCGGGGATCTGGACCGGGCCACCTGGGAAGCGGTTGCCCAGCTCAGCGGCGGTACGTACCAGAACGTGGCCACGTCGAACTCCCCCGA
>CAZDYH010000303.1:0-2588 GCA_964509355.1 uncultured Mycobacterium sp. | reverse complement strand
CAGGGGTTCACACTGGTCAACATGACCGGCTATCCGGAGGCGGTGCTGGCCCGCGAGCTGGAAATGTGTTATGCCGCAATCGTTCTGGTCACTGATCTGGATGCCGGTATCGACGTTGGAGAAGGGGTGACGGCGGTCGACGTGTTCGCCGAGTTCGCGCGCAACATCGGACCGTTCAAGCAGGTGGTGCGCGAGGCGATCGGGGTTGTGCCGGTCGAACGCGACTGCACCTTCTGCCTGCCACACCAGGGCGTCGAGTTGCCGTTCGAGCTGCCGTGAGGGTATTGCTCACCGGCGCTGCGGGTTTCATCGGCGCCCGGGTGGACGCTGCGCTGCGCGCCGCCGGTCACGACGTCGTCGCCGTCGACGCCATGCTCGGCGCTGCGCACGGGCCGGACGCGCAGCCGCCGCAGGGATGCCGGCGGCTCGATATCCGCGACGCCGAGGCGCTGGCTCCGGTGCTGGCCGGCGTCGACGTGGTGTGCCATCAGGCGGCGGTGGTCGGGGCGGGGGTGAACACCGCCGACGCGCCGGCCTACGGCAGTCACAACGACTACGGCACCACCGTGCTGCTGGCGCAGATGTTCGCCGCGGGTGTTGCACGGCTGGTGCTGGCGTCGTCGATGGTGGTCTACGGGCAGGGGCGCTACGACTGCCCCGGTCACGGGCCGGTGGAGCCGCTGCCACGGCGCCGCGAGGACCTCGACGCCGGCATCTTCGAGCATCGCTGCCCGGTCGGTGGCGAGGAACTGCACTGGCGGCTGGTCGGCGAGGACGCGCCGCTGCGGCCCCGCAGCCTGTATGCGGCGAGCAAGACCGCCCAGGAGCACTACGCGCTGGCGTGGTCGGAGGCCACCGGCGGTTCGGTGGTGGCGCTGCGCTACCACAACGTCTACGGCCCGGGCATGCCGCGCGATACCCCGTATTCGGGGGTCGCGGCCATCTTCCGGTCCGCACTGGAATCAGGCCAGGCACCGAAGGTCTTCGAAGACGGCGGACAGATGCGTGACTTCGTCCACGTCGACGATGTGGCGGCCGCCAACGTCGCAGCGGTGGTGTCCGGGGTCGACGGTTTTGCGGCGGCCAACGTGTGCTCGGGCCGGCCGATTTCGATCATGGAAGTCGCCGAGACGCTGTGCGACGACAGGGGCGGTCCGGCACCGGTGGTCACCGGCCAGTACCGCAGCGGTGACGTCCGGCACATCGTCGCCGACCCTGCGCGGGCGGCTGAGCTGCTGGGTTTCCGGGCCGTCGTGCAACCGGAGCAGGGACTGCGCGAATTCGCGTCCGCGCCGCTGCGCGGCTAGCAATACTGAGCCGGTGAAGACCGCGATCTGTGAGCAGTTCGGCATCGATTTCCCGCTTTTCGCCTTCAGTCATTGCCGCGATGTCGTCGCCGCGGTGACCAACGCGGGAGGCTTCGGCGTGCTGGGGGCGTCGTCGCACACCCCGGACCAACTCGAGCAGGAACTGTGCTGGATCGACGACCACGTCGGCGGCAAGCCCTACGGCGCCGACATCATCGTGCCGGCCAAGTTCGAGGGCAAGGGCGAGAAGGTCACCGCCGGCCAACTCGCCGACCGCATCCCGCAGAGCTACCGCAGCTTTGTCGCCGAGCTGCTGGCCAAGCACGACATCGACGTTGACGGCACGCCGCGGATCGGCGGCTCGTCGCTGTCCGGTGATATCGGTCAGCAGCTGCTCGATGTGGCGATGAGCCACCCGATCAAACTGATCGCCAACGCGCTCGGGGTGCCCCCGGACTACATGATCGAGGCCGGCAAGGAGCGTGGGATTCCGGTCGCCGCGCTGGTCGGCGCCAAGGAGCACGCGATCAAGCAGGTCAACGCCGGGGTGGACCTGATCGTCGCCCAGGGCACCGAGGCCGGTGGGCACTGCGGTGAGGTGACCACGCTGGTGTTGATCCCCGAGGTCCTGGAGGCGGTGGCGGCCATCGACGACTCCGTGCCGGTCTTGGCGGCCGGCGGCATCGTCACCGGCAGGCAGATGGCCGCCACGGTCGCGTTGGGCGCTGCCGGGGCCTGGACTGGGTCGGTATGGCTGACCACCGAGGAGGCCGAGACCGCCCCGTACACGGTCCAGAAGATGCTCGCCGCGACATCGCGGGACACGGTGCGCTCGGCGGGGCGCACCGGGAAGCCGTCGCGCCAGCTGGTGTCGGACTGGACCGACGCGTGGTTGCCGCATGAAGGCGGGCAGCAGCCGTTGCCGCTGCCGCTGCAGTCGATGATCAGCGAGCCCGCGCTGCGCCGCATCGACAAGCTGGCGGCCAGTGGGCATCCCGGCGCTCAGGCGCTGGCGACGTACTGGGTAGGCCAGGGCGTGGGCCTGATGAACAAGGTCAAGCCGGCGCGCGAGGTGGTGTTGGAGTTCATCGAGGACTACCTCGCGGCCGCCGAACGCCTCAGCGGCTCGCTGGACGGGTGATGCGGCTCAAGCGTCGGTGAAGGTGATCCGCACCGAGATCGGGTCGCTCTGCATCGCCCGCATGGCGACGGCCGTCGCCGTTCCGCTGATCTTGCTGTTGCCGCCGAAGCTCCGCGCGCGGGCCACCACGTCGTCATCGC
>CAZDYH010000302.1:0-2609 GCA_964509355.1 uncultured Mycobacterium sp. | reverse complement strand
ACCCAGGTATCGTGCAGGGTCGAGATCGCCGGGTGTCGTTGCCCCAGAACCTGTTTGGGTCGCTGGATCACGTGTCGGGCGCGTTCGGCTCCCCACACCCCACTTCGGTGTCCGATAGAAGCAGTAGCCACCCTGGGGTGTGCGGCGGCTGAGGACGAATCGCAGTGCAGCTTCTCGGTCGAGCGCTGCGGTGGCCGCGGGTACTGCCGAACAGAGTGCCACAGCTGCCAACATTCCATACCGGGACGCTCGGAGCGAGGGTCCAAGGTCACTCGGATCGGTAACGGCCCACTGGAGGGTGCCAGTGCCGCGGTCGAGTCGCCCATCGACGTCAAGCCCGCCTACGTCCCGCTGCGCCCCGGCTGTGGGATCAAGTACGGGCGTCGGTGGCGTCGTGGAGGTCGGCGCACAGCAGAACCACCGAGTGGGCGTCCGCCCGGTAGGTGGCGCCCCGGACCGGCGGCGCGCTCTCAAGATCGGCCACGTCGTCGGGGGGATCGAGGGCGGTGTCCACGACACGGCGCCACGGCAGCGTTGGGCTGGCGGGCGGGGGGAGCTCGAAGTCGAGAGGATGGGTGTAGCTGTTGAGAATCGCGTGCACCATCCGGGTCCCGATCACGCTCCTCACGGTGAGTGCCAGTGTGTGGGAGTCTTCCGACCAGTCGGGCTGATGCAGCCGAACGCCGTGGAACTCCACCAGCGAGCGGGTCAGGAACTCTCTCAGCGGCAGCCCATGCATGACTTGTGTCATGTCCAGCTCGAGCCGGACGTCGATCAGCCCCCGGACGAAGCGGCGGATGTCGGCGTACTGATCCGTCAGTGACCAGTCGAACCAGCTGATCTCGTTGTCCTGGCAGTAGGGGTTGTTGTTGCCCAGTTGGGTGCGGCGGACCTCGTCGCCCATGCCGATCATCGGGACGCCCATGGCGATCAAGGTGATGCCGAGCAGGTTCTTCACCCGGCGGGTGCGCATGCGCTCGATCGCGGGGTCTTCGGAAAGCCCTTCGACACCGCAGTTGGTGGAGTAGTTGTCGTCCGTGCCGTCCCGGTTGCCGGAGAGGTTGGCCTCGTTGTGCTTGTGCGCGTAGGAGACGAGGTCGTTGAGGGTGAACCCGTCGTGACAGGCGACGAAGTTGATGCTGTGCTCGACCTCGGCAGGTCGGTCGCCGAACAGGTCGGGGCTGGCGAGCAGGCGGTTGGGCAGCAACGCTACGGTGCCGCGGTCACCGCGTGCGAACCGGCGGATGTCGTCACGGAACTTCCCGTTCCACTCGCGCCAACGGTCGCCGACGAACGACCCGAGCTGGTACAGGCCCGCGACGTCCCAGGCCTCGGCGATCAGCTTGGTGCCGGCCAGCACAGGGTCGCTCTCGATCTGCCAGATGACCGGCGGGTTGGCCATCGGAGTGCCAGCGGTGTCCCGCGACATCGCCGAGGCGAGGTCGAAGCGGAAGCCGTCCACATGCATGTGATCCACCCAGTGATGCAGCGCATCGACGGTCATGCGACGCACCACGGAGTGGTTCGCGTTGAGGGTGTTCGCGCATCCGGTGTAGTCCAGATACGTCGCCTGGTTCGCTGGGTCGAGGAGGTAGTAGGCCCGGTTGTCGAGCCCGCGCCAGCAGAACGTGGGTCCCGCGGCGCCGCCCTCGGCCGTGTGGTTGAAGACCACATCCAGGAGCACCTCGATGCCGGCCCGGTGGAGCTCCTTGACCATGGTGCGGAACTCGTCCAGCGCGCCGAGGGGGTCACTGTTGGAGGCGTAGGCCGCGTGTGGCGCAAAGAAGGAGACCGGGCTATAGCCCCAATAGTTGACCAGGCCCGACGGCGCGTCCTGAGGGTCGAACGCCTGAACGGGCATGAGCTCCACCGCAGTGACCCCCAGGGAGCGCAAGTAAGGGATCTTGGCTACCAGGCCTGCATAGGTGCCAGCGAGGTGACGGTCCACCCCGCTGGTGGGATGGGCGGTGAAACCGCGGACATGAAGCTCGTAGATGACAGTGCGGGCGAAGGGCCGCCCAAGAGGGACGTCGCCTTCCCAGTCGTATGCCGAGAGATCGGCGACCACGCTCTTCATCGCCGTGCGCGGATCCCTCCCCGGCCGCGCGCCGGCCATCCGGTCGTAGCCGGTCGGCACCGTCACCGCGACGCCGTAAGGATCGAGGAGCAGCGCCGACGCGTCGTGCCGCAATCCGGCGGCTGGATCGAAGGCGCCATGGACGCGCCACGCGTAGACCTGTCCCGGCTCCACATCGGGGACGAGCACATGCCAGAAATACGACGTCCGGTTCCGGAGAGGGTCGAGCGGGATCATGCGGGAGGGCCGCGCGTCATCGACATCGTCGAAGAGCAGCAGGTCGAGCTGCGCAGCCGTGCGGGACCACACCGAGAAGTTGGTGCCGCCGTCGGCACGACGGGCACCCAGCGGATAGGGGCGACCCAAGGCCACATTCCGACCGAGGTCCATGCCCTTCATTGTGAGCCGAGTCGGAGTCGCGCCGGTCGCTTTACCGATAGGCCTCGAACAAACGCGGCCCGAACGAAGACTGCTGGACCTTGGGTTTCTGGAAGATTGTCAAGGCAGCCATATGAAACGGTCGGCTGGCACT
>CAZDYH010000301.1:0-2631 GCA_964509355.1 uncultured Mycobacterium sp. | reverse complement strand
CGCCAGCGCGTGGTTGAGCTGTCGTTGGGCCGGCTGGTCCGCGACGAGCAGCGCGGTGTCTACGGAATGGACCGTTAAGTGCGATTCAGCTTCCTCCTCAACGAAGTCCTGACCGGACTTCGTCGCAACGTCACCATGACCGTGGCGATGATCCTGACCACGGCCATCTCCATCGGCCTGTTCGGTGGCGGGCTGCTGGTGGTGCGACTGGCCGACCACTCCCGGAACATCTACCTCGACCGTGTCGAAACCCAGGTGTTCCTCAACAACGACGTCTCGGCCAATGACCCGACCTGCGATGCCGATCCGTGCAAGGCGCTGCGTGCCCAGATTGAGGGCCGTGATGACGTCAAGTCGGTGCGGTTCCTCAACCGCGACGACGCCTACGACGACGCCATCAAAAAGTTCCCCCAGTACAAGGACGTCGCCGGAAGCGAATCCTTCCCGGCCTCCTTCATCGTCAAGCTCAGCAATCCCGAGCAGCACAAGGACTTCGACGCGTCGGTGCAGGGCCAGCCCGGTGTGCTCAACGTGCTCAACCAGAAGGACCTGATCGACCGCCTGTTCGCGGTCCTCGACGGGCTGAGTAATGCGGCGTTCGCTGTTGCGCTGGTGCAGGCGATCGGGGCAATCCTGTTGATCGCCAACATGGTTCTCGTCGCCGCCTACACCCGGCGCACCGAAGTGGGCATCATGCGACTGGTGGGCGCCAGTCGCTGGTACACCCAGCTGCCGTTCCTGTTGGAGGCGATGCTGGCTGCGCTGATCGGCGTGGTGATCGCGATCGCCGGCCTGATTGTGGTGCGGGCGATGTTCTTGGAGAACGCGCTCAACCAGTTCTATCAGGCCAATCTCATCGCCCGGATCGACTACGCCGACATCCTCTACATCGCCCCGATACTGCTGCTGGTGGGTGTGGTGATGGCCGGGGTGACCGCGTACGTGACGCTGCGCCTGTACGTCCGGCAGTAGCCGTGGCGAAAA
The DNA here is from genome assembly GCA_964509355.1 of uncultured Mycobacterium sp. Lineage (GTDB taxonomy): Bacteria > Actinomycetota > Actinomycetes > Mycobacteriales > Mycobacteriaceae > Mycobacterium. Next base: position 1,647 of record CAZDYH010000301.1, on the reverse strand, counting down.
AGGCTGACCCCGGCCGCAAGCAGATCGTCGCGACCAATCGCAAGGCCCGCCACAACTACTCGATCATCGAGGTGTTCGAGGCCGGGGTGGCATTGGTCGGCACCGAGGTCAAGAGCCTGCGCGAGGGCCAGGCATCACTGGCCGACGCCTTCGCCACCATCGACGACGGCGAGGTCTGGCTGCGCAACATGCACATCCCGGAGTACCACCACGGCAGCTGGACCAACCACGCTCCCCGTCGTAACCGCAAGCTGTTGCTGCACCGTCGGCAGATCGACGCGCTGGTCGGCAGGATCCGCGACGGTAACCTCACCCTGGTCCCGCTGTCGCTGTACTTCGCCGACGGCAAGGTCAAGGTGGAACTGGCGCTGGCGCGTGGCAAGCAGGTCCACGACAAGCGTCAGGACCTGGCCCGCCGGGACGCCCAGCGCGAGGTGATCCGCGAACTGGGCCGGCGGTCCAAGGGCATGACCTGATCGGCGTCGCACTGGCCCTGCTGACGGCGTTCGGCTTCGGGCTGAGCGATTTCGTCGGTGGCATCGCATCCCGGCGGGTTGCCGCGCTGCGGGTGGTGCTGGTGTCCTACCCGGTGGCATTGGTGCCGCTGGGGGTGCTGGCGTTTGTCGTCGGCGGTCAGATCTCGCAGAGCGCGGTCTTCTGGGGCGCGCTGTGCGGTATCAGTCAGGGCTTCGGTGTGTGGTGGTTCTACGCGGCACTGGCGGCGGGCCCGATCTCGGTGGTCTCCCCGCTGACCGCGGTGCTGGCCGCGGGCGTCCCGGTCGGAGTCGGCGTGGCGCTGGGAGAGCGGCCAGGTGCGGTCGCCGCGGTCGGGATCGTAGTGGCCCTGGTCGCCATCGTTCTCGTGAGCCGCGAAGCCACCGACGAAGACGTCAAGCCCCACCGGTTCACCAAGACGGTGGCCTGGCTGACGATCGGTGCCGGGCTGGGGTTCGGGCTGAACTTCGCACTCATCGATCAGGCCCCGGTGGAGGCGCGGTTGTGGCCGCTGGTGTTCGCTCGGATGTCGGCCAGTGCGCTGGTGATCGCCATCGCGGCGGTGAGCCGCAACCTGCGACCTCCGTCCGGGCAGCCGCTCAAACTCGCGTTCGCCGCGGCACTGCTCGACACCTGCGCAAACGTCACCATGCTGCTGGCGCTGCAGGCCTCGCTGCTGTCGCTGGCCAGCGTGCTGATGTCGCTGTATCCGGCGGCGACCGTCGTGTTGGCGATTGTGGTGCTCGGCGAGCGGGTGACCCGCTGGCAACTCGTCGGCATGGTGCTGGCACTGGTCTCCGTAGCGATGATCGCCGCGGGGTGACGGCTGGCCGCTCGCTGTGGCGCGAGCGTGCGCGAAGTGCCAGTGCGAGCGGCGTGTCGCCGTCCCGACACGCACGCTCGCGCTGAGCGGTATCCGTCAGCGGATCGTCGAGCACCTCAGTTACGTCATCTGAGCTGCTGGACAGTCGGCGCGGAAGGAAATCCGTTGGACCGGTGTTGTAACAGCGGTAACATGAAATGTCCCGCCGAGAGTCGGCGGGGATGCGAGGGGCTGAACGGTTTCGACTTCGCGCATCGAATCAAGGGAAGCGTGCCGGTGCAGGCAAGAGACCACCGTAAGCGTCGTTGCAACCAATTAAGCGCCGATTC
>CAZDYH010000300.1:0-2641 GCA_964509355.1 uncultured Mycobacterium sp. | reverse complement strand
GTCCGCCCTCGTAGCTCAGGGGATAGAGCACGGCTCTCCTAAAGCCGGTGTCGCAGGTTCGAATCCTGCCGGGGGCACTCGGATTCGCGCTGTTCAGACGGTGTTTTCACCAATCTGCCAGCGGGACCGTGCTATCCGCATGTGATCTCGTCACCCGGCGGGTAGTCGAACAGCACCTGGAGCTTGGCGATCCGCCCTGGCGGAAACCGACGCGGACAGGCGTGCTGCGGCGGAGCGCAGGACTGAGCTATCGTACTTGCGGGTAAACACCACCTTCTTTCAGAAAAGGGGAACAACACCATGCAGGTTAGAAAGCGCTACCTGATACCGGTGTTGACGGCGGCGGCGGTAGGACTCGTCGTCGCGCCACCGGCCTCCGGCGCACCCCTTTACAACCCGTATGAGTGTGTGGACCAACCCTGGCTCTGCGGCTGGGCGCAAGACGGTCTCGATATCCCCTTGGGAGGCAAGACGGCTCAACCTGCCGGTCCAGGTGGGCCCCTACGATACTGAACGCCAGACAACCCGCACCAACTTCCGGCACAACGGGATGATCCGCGTCCGCGGGTGGGTCGGTACTCGTCACCTCGTTGGATGTCCGACAGATGGCGCGTATCAGACGGCCCTCGTCAGACGCTCCGTCAGGGCTTGGGCGCCGGGTTGGTGAGTCCGAACTCGGCGGCGACCGCCGCGAGTCGCTTGTCGCGGGTCCACAGTCCTGCGCCCGCGGTCAGCATCGTTGCTGCCAGCAGTTGCGCGTCGACGTACCCGATGCCCAGTCCGAGCAGGTGCCGGCTCTCAATGAGCTTCAGAACCTCGGCGTCTGTCGCGACGTTCGCTTGCGCGAGATTGTGGAGAAGACCCAGGATCTCGGTACGTTGGGACAGTTGCCCCAGCGCGAGTTCACCAATCACCCATGGATGGGTCAGCACGTAACCGTCCTGGAGAAGCGCGGCAAGTTTCGGGTCGCCGACGCGAAAGTGATTGATCCAGACCGAGGTGTCTACCAGAATCACGCAGACGCCGGCCGCCGTCGGGGAATCTCTTCCGCGCCGGGTTCAGTGCCTGCCAATCGGGCCAAACGCCGAGCGCTCTCGCGCTCGATCAGCGCCCGCAATGCCTGGCGGACCAGCGCACTTTTCTCGCTGGTTCCTGTCAAGCGCTGTGCTTCCCGGACAAGGTCATCGTCTAGTGCGAGTGTCGTCCTCATTGCGCCTCCATGCACGTCGATTAGCATCGAATGATGACGATACACGTGCTCTTCCGGTTGCGCTACACCTAAGACGGGTTGAGCTTGGGGCCGCCATACAGATACGTCACCTTGACGTATCTGCCCCCTGGACCCCAATCATCTTGCATCCCAAGGCATTCAGCCCGGATACTGCTCGGTGGCGTAGTCCGACGATGAACTGGCTTTCGACAACCGCACCCACCACGTCATCTCACCAGGCCGCTACAATTCAGCGGTCTGATTCAGTAGTGATAGGTGTCGGACGGGGCGGGCATGTGAACCGGCTCGTCGTCGAACTCGGAGACTACGATGCCGTAGGCGCGGGCCAGGTCGAGGATCTTCTTGGCCCGCGCAATGCGTGGCAGGTCCGAACCGTTGCGAATCTCACCGCCGTCGCGGTCGAATTCGACGAAAAACTCCTTAGCCCAGCTGATTTCGTCCTGCGATGGGGAAAGTCCTTCGTTCACGGCCGAACATTGGTCGGGAGTCAGACAGATCTTGCCGGTCATCCCGAACTCCGCGGAGACGGCGGTGGCCTCGATGAGCCGCAGCGCACTGGAGCCGATGGTCGGCCCGTCGATCGCACTCGGCAGGTGAGCCGCCTTGGCGGCAATCGTGAAGCGTGAGCGCGCGTAGGCGAGGGTGGCCGGTTCCTCTCCAAAACCGGTGTCGCGGCGGAAATCGCCGATGCCGAAGGCGAGCCGGAAAGTGCCTTTGGCCGCGGCGATCTCAGTGATGCGCTCCAGGCCGCGGGCCGTTTCCACCAGCGCGACGATCGGCACGTTGGGCAGCCGCCTCGCAGTTTCGGTGACGTGGTCGACTGATTCGACCATAGCCAGCATCACGCCGCTGACCGAGGTCTTGGCCAGTATGTCGAGGTCGTCGGCCCACCAAGGGGTACCGAAGCCGTTGACGCGGACCCAATCGGCGTTGCCGGCGTCCAGCCAACGGATCACGTTCTCGCGGGCGTTGGATTTCTCCTTGGGCGCGACCGCATCCTCGATGTCGAGGACGACGATGTCAGCCTGCGAGCGGGCTGCGGGCGCGAATCGGTCTTCGTGCGCGCCGTTGACCAGCAACCAGCTCCGGGCGAGTACCGGGTCAAGGCGTGACCCGATATCGGCGGAATCCGGTGCGTTGAAGGTGCCCTGTTCATACATCGAATGTGGTCTGCCGTCTCTTTGGTCCACGAGTGTCGACCTTATGCTCGCCTAACAGCAAGGGTGTGGCAAACCGGACGGCCCTCCGACCACGGAACGTGCAGTTCGAAGCCACGTTCAAGAGGGTCGCCGTCATCGGTCTGGGCGACCGGGGTCGGCCCCGTTCACCGGCCATCGTGTGCGTCCTTCCGTGCTGTCTATCGGCTACGGGCGCATCTCGTAGGCGCCGTCGTAGGCCTTCACCTGCTCC
>CAZDYH010000299.1:0-2642 GCA_964509355.1 uncultured Mycobacterium sp. | reverse complement strand
TCAACACCTTCGTGACGCTGCCCGCCCGGATCGGTGACGAATGCCGGGCGCTGGGTCAGGTCGCCCGAGCCGGGGCCTTGAGCCCGATATCGATGCGTCACGTCAGCGTGATGCTCCGTGCGATGCGGGATTACGGCCCCGTCGGCGCATCGATAAGCATCGCCGCCATCCGCCACCGTGACCGTATCGCACTCATCGATGACCGCGGCGCAGTCAGTTTCACCCAGCTCGAGTCGCGGTCCAACGCGGTGGCCAACGAATGGCGCCGGCGCGGGCTCCGCCCGGGCGACGGTGTGGCCATCCTCGCCCGTAACCATCGTGGCTTTCTCGACGCCTTGTTCGCCGCCGCCAAGAGTGGTGCGCGGATCGTTCTGCTGAACACCGACTTCGGCGGCAACCAAGTTCAGCAGGTTCTCAGCCGGGAAGGCGCCGACCTGCTCGTGCACGACGACGAGTACACCGATGCGGTCGCCGGCATCGACCTGCGGCTGGGATGCGTCCGGGCGTGGAGCGAGACACCGGCACTCGACACCCTTGACGCCCTGATCCAGCGCGGCGACCCCGCACCGCCGCCCAGGCCCGGCGCCAAGCCGAAGATCGTCATCCTGACCAGCGGCACCACCGGAACGCCTAAGGGCGCGCCGCTCTCGGAGCCGCGCTCGCTGACACCGGCGGGCGGCCTGTTCAGCAAGGTGCCATTCCGCGCCCGGGAGGTCACCGAGTGCTGCGTTCCGCTGTTTCATGCCCTCGGGTTCGGCCATGTGCTGCTGGCCCTGCTGCTGGGCTCAACGCTGGTGGTGCGCCGCAGATTTGATCCACAACGCACGGTGGACAGCTTGGCAGAACACCGCGCCGCGGCGATGATCGCGGTCCCGATCATGTTGCGCCGCATCATCGATCTCGGACCCGAGGCGCGGGCCGGGAGAGACCTCTCGGCGCTGCGGGTCATCTTCGTCGCCGGATCCCAACTCGGGGCGGCGCTGTGCGCCGAGGCGATGGCCGTCTTCGGGCCCGTTCTCTACAACATGTACGGGTCCACCGAAGTGGCGTACGCAACGATCGCCACCCCTGAGGACCTCGCGGCCGAACCCGGATGCGTCGGCGGCGTGGTGCCCGGGACGGTCGTGAAGATCTTTGACGGCGGTGGCCACGAGGTGCCCGCGGGGGCACCCGGGCGGATCTTCGTCGCCAATGGCATCAAGTTCGACGGCTACACCGGCGGCGGCAGCAAGGAATCCATCGAAGGCCTACTGGCCAGCGGTGACCTCGGTCACTTCGATTCGGCCGGAAGACTTTTCATCGACGGCCGAGATGACGACATGATCGTCTCGGGAGGAGAGAACGTCTTCCCTGCCGAGGTGGAAGAAGCGCTGGCATACCACCCCGACATTCGTGAGGCCGCGGTCATCGGGGTCAGTGACGACCAGTACGGGCAGCGTCTGCGCAGCTTCGTCGCATTGCGCCCTGGCGCCTCCCTCACCGAGCAGGACGTCAAAGACTATGTCAGACAACGACTTGCGCGGTTCAAGGTCCCACGCGACGTGACGTTCGTCGACGCCCTCCCGCGCAACCCCACCGGAAAGGTCCTCAAGCGCCTCCTGGTCACCGACATCAGTGGTGGTGATGACTGATGGGTACCGCCGTCGAGACATTGTCACCGGAGGTTCACAGATGAAGACAAAGGGCGCGCTGATCCACGAGTTCAACCAGCCGTGGTCCATCGAGGAGATCGAGATCGGTGACCCGCACAGGGGTGAGGTCAAGGTTCAGCTAGAGGCGTCGGGGATGTGTCACTCCGACCACCACCTGGTGACCGGTGGCATTCCGATGGCAGGCTTTCCGGTGCTAGGCGGGCATGAGGGCGCCGGGATCATCACCGAGGTGGCACCGGGGGTCGAAGACCTCGCGGTGGGCGACCATGTGGTGCTGTCGTTCGTCCCGGCCTGTGGCAAGTGCCCGTCATGTCAAGTAGGGCTGCGTAACCTGTGTGACGTCGGCGCTGGCGCACTGTTCGGGGCCTCGGTGTCCGACGGTTCATTCCGCGTCCAGGCCAGGGGCCAGAACGTCTATCCGATGGCGTTGTTGGGCACGTTTTCGCCCTACGTGGTGGTGCACCAGACGTCGGTGGTCAAGATTGACTCGTCGATCCCGTTCCAGGTGGCCTGCGTGGTCGGCTGCGGGGTGACAACAGGCTACGGTTCGGCAACCCGCACGGCGCAGGTGCGACCGGGCGAGGACGTGGCGATCGTCGGTATCGGCGGCGTAGGCGTGTCAGCGCTGCAGGGGACGGTCAATTCCGGCGCCCGGTACATCTTCGCGATCGACCCGGTGGAGTGGAAGCGAGACCAGGCGCTGAAGTTCGGTGCCACCCATGTCTACAACTCCGTCGAGGCTGCGGTCATCGGCATCGCGGAGGTGACCGCGGGCGCTATGGCCAAGAAGGTGATCGTGACCGTCGGCGAAGTCAACGGTGACGACGTCGACAAGTGGATGTCGATCACCGCCAAGGCCGGTACCTGCGTGCTGACCGCCGTGGGCAGCATGCTGGACACCCAGGTGACGCTGAACCTGTCGATGCTTACCCTGCTGCAGAAGAACCTGCAGGGCACCCTCTTCGGTGGCGCCAACCCCTACCACGACAT
>CAZDYH010000298.1:0-2643 GCA_964509355.1 uncultured Mycobacterium sp. | reverse complement strand
CACACCCGGTTGCGCAAGATCATCGCCCGCGGCTTCACCCCGCGAGCCATCGGCCGGTTGCGCGACGAACTCAACGCGCGCGCCCAGCACATCGCCAAGGCGGCCGCCTCGGAAGGCTCCGGCGACTTCGTCGAGCAGGTCGCGAGCGAGTTGCCGCTGCAGGCCATCGCCGACCTGCTCGGCGTTCCGCAGCAGGACCGCAGCAAGCTGTTCCACTGGTCCAACGAGATGACCGGCAGCGAAGACCCCGAGTACGCCCACATCGACGCCGAAGCCTCCTCGATGCAGGTGCTTGCCTATGCGATGCAGATGGCCGAACTCAAGGCCAAAGCCCCGGGCGCCGACATTGTGACGACGTTGATCGAGGCCGATATCGACGGCGAGAAGCTGTCCGATGCCGAGTTCGGGTTCTTCGTGCTGATGCTGGCGGTGGCCGGCAATGAGACCACCCGCAACTCCATCACCCAGGGCATGATGGCCTTCACCGACTTCCCCGACCAGTGGGAGCTGTTCAAGAGGGAGCGGCCGGAGACCGCCGCCGACGAGATCGTGCGCTGGGCCACCCCGGTCACCTCGTTCCAGCGCACCGCGCTGGAGGACACCGAGCTGGGCGGCGTGCAGATCAAGAAGGGTCAGCGGGTGGTGATGTTCTACCGCTCGGCCAACTTCGACGAAGACGTCTTCGAGGACCCGCACACGTTCAACATCCTGCGCAGTCCCAACCCGCACGTCGGCTTTGGTGGCACCGGGGCGCACTACTGCATCGGGGCGAACCTGGCCAGGATGACGATCAACCTGATGTTCGGCGCTGTCGCCGACCACATGCCCGATCTCGTCTCGGCGGGCAAACCCGAGCGGCTACGGTCGGGGTGGCTCAACGGCATCAAGCACTGGCAGGTCGACTATCAGGGCGGCAACGCCTCGTAGTGTCCCGTCGTGCACCAGGGCGCTGACGAGACAAGCCCTGGCGAATCAAGGAGGATTCGGGTGGATTTCAGTCCGGACCCGGCACAGCAGGCTGTCGCCGACGTGGTGACCTCGGTGTTGGAGCGAGACGACAGCTGGACCGCGTTGGTTGAAGGTGGCGTGACCGCACTGGGAGTGCCCGAGCGGCTCGGCGGTGACGGCGTCGGCCTTCCCGAGATCGCCACCGCGCTCACCGAGATCGGTCGCCACGGTGCCATCACGCCGGCGCTGGCGACTCTCGGATTCGGTGTCGTGCCGCTGCTGGATCTCGCTTCTGCCGAGCAGCAGGACCGCTACCTCGCCGGTGTCGCCAAGGGAGCGGTGCTCACCGCTGCGCTCAACGAGCCCGGAGCGGCGCTGCCGGACCGGCCGGCCACGACGCTGTCCGATGGGCGGCTGAACGGCACCAAGGTCGCGGTTCCCTATGCGGAACAAGCGGATTGGATGATCGTCACCGCCGACAGTGCGGTCGTGGTGGTCTCGCCGACGGCGGACGGCGTGCGGCTGACGAAGACACCGGCGTCCAACGGCGGCGACGAGTACGTCGTCACCTTCTCCGATGTCGCCGTCGATTCCGACGCTGTGCTGGACGGGGCGACGGCACACCGGGTCAACCAGCTGGCGCTCGCGGTGATCGGCGCGTATGCGGCCGGACTCGTCGCCGGCGCGCTTCGGCTCACTGCCGATTACGTCGCCAACCGTCACCAGTTCGGCCGGCCGCTGTCGACCTTCCAGACCGTAGCGGCGCAGCTTGCTGAGGTCTACATCACCTCCCGGACAATGGATCTGGCCGCAACATCGGTGATCTGGCGGCTCTCTGAAGGCCGCGACGCCGATGACGATCTCGATGTGCTGGGCTACTGGCTGGCCTCCCAGGCGCCCCCGGTGATGCAGACCTGTCACCATCTGCACGGCGGCATGGGGATGGACATCACCTACCCGATGCATCGCTACTACTCCTCGATCAAGGATTTGAACCGCCTGCTGGGCGGTCCGGCGCATCGTCTCGAATTGGTTGGAGCGCAATGTACATCGAACTGACCCTTGAGCAGCGGCAGCTGCAAGCCGAACTGCGGCAATACTTCTCGAACCTCATCTCGCCCGAAGAGGCAAAGGAGATGGAGGTCGACCGGCACGGCAAGGCTTACCGGGCGATCATCAAACGGATGGGCTCGGACGGCAAGCTCGGCGTCGGGTGGCCCAAGGAGTTCGGCGGCCACGGTTTCGGCCCGATCGAACAGCAGATCTTCGTCAATGAGGCGGCTCGCGCCGATGTCCCGCTGCCCGCGGTAACCTTGCAGACCGTCGGGCCGACCCTGCAGGTCTACGGCACCGAGTTGCAGAAGAAGAAATTCCTTCCGCGGATCCTTGCCGGCGACGTGCACTTCGCCATCGGCTATTCCGAGCCGGAGGCCGGTACCGACTTGGCCTCGCTGCGCACCGCCGCGGTCCGCACAGGCGACGAGGCCACCGGTTATTACACGGTCAACGGGCAGAAGATCTGGACCACCGGCGGCCACGACGCCGACTTCGTCTGGCTGGCCTGCCGCACCGACCCGGAAGCCGCCAAGCATAAAGGGATTTCGATCCTGATGGTGGACACCACCGATCCGGGCTACTCATGGACGCCGATCATCCTGTCCGACGGCGCCCACCACACCAACGCGACCTACTACA
>CAZDYH010000297.1:0-2679 GCA_964509355.1 uncultured Mycobacterium sp. | reverse complement strand
CGACGGTGGCGAATTCCTGGACAATTACCTGCGGGTGACCCGGCGTGCAAAAACCGTGGTGCGCAGGGTATTCGGGGCGTAATCGCCCGCTATCCGCTGGGTGTCCCGCGCTTTGGGGCGGTCTCCTGGACGGGCATTGTCTGCGGATATGGCACCTGATAGGGAATTCCGAGGTTGACGGTGCCCAGCACCGCGTTGGGTGCGCACAGCGGGAGCCCCGGCAGCGCTTTGAGGACGGGTTTACCCCAGTCGGGGCGTGACGGGTTCGGCGCCGCGGCGAAGTTGAAAGCGGACGTCATGTCGCCGGTGACGCCGGCCCGCCACGCAGTCAGGTTGGGCACCGGCACGTTGAACCGCTTTCCGATCAACTGCAGCTGTGAGGTGTGGTCGAACGTCTCATGGGCCACCAGCCCACCGCGGCTGTAGGGGGATATGACGAACGCCGGGACACGGTAGCCGAGCCCGATTGGTCCGCGCACGCTGCCCGATCCCGATACCGACTTGATGTCGACGGTGTCGGGAATGTACTCACCCGGTGTCCCCGGTGGTGCCGTGGGCGGAGAGACGTGATCGAAGAAGCCGCCGTTTTCGTCGTAGCTGACGATCACAGCCGTCTTCTCCCACACCCGCGGATTGGAAGTGAGAATCCGCAGCAGGTTCACGATGCCCACCGCACCCACCGCCGCCGGCAGTGCCGGATGTTCGGACTCAATGACCGGGGGAACTACCCAGGACACCGCCGGCAGATTGTTGGTTGCGACGTCGGCGGCGAATGTGACGGGATACGCGGGCGCTATGCCGCGCAGGAACAGTTGCGAACGCGCGTTGGCCGCTTGTTTGAACGACCCCACCAGGCCGTCAAAAATCACCTGGTTGATCGGGCCAATGGCTTTGCTGCTGTAGACCTTCCAGCTGACGCCCGCGTCGGTGAGATTTTCCGGCATGATTCGCCAGCTGTATTTCAGCTTCGGCAACACTGTGGGCTGGACCAGCATCGGCCCCCCTTTGTCGCCCTCCGGGTTGATGGTGGCGCTGAGCCAGTACAGCCGGTTGGGCATTGTCGGGCCGAGTAGTGAGCAGAAATAGTGATCGCAGAGGGTGAACGCGTCCGCGAGCAGATAGTGGATCGGGATGTCCGCACGCTGGTAATAGCCCATCACCGCCGGAGTGTTGCCTACGGAGCGGCTTTTCGCCGACATCGGCAGCCACTTGTCGTTGGCGCCGCCGTTCCATGCCTCGTGCAGGCCGATCCACGTGTGGTCGGGGTCATTGATGCAATCGCCGGTGAGGCTGGGTCCGTGGGTGGTGTCCAATCGGAACGGCAACGTGATGCCTTTGGGGTCAACCGATCTCGTCTTGGGGTTCCATCCTTTTTGCTGGAACACGGCCGGCGGGTTAACCGGGGTGTTTCCGAACCCTTCGACGCCGGACAGCCTGCCGAAGTAGTGATCGAACGACCGGTTCTCCTGCATGAACAGCACGATGTGCTCGATATCGTTCAGCGAACCTGAGCCGGGGCCCATCGCATACGCCTTTTCAACGACGGGTGCAGCCCACGACGCAAGAAACGCGGCACCGCCGGCGGCGGTGACCTTGGCCAGGAACTCGCGACGTGACATTCCAGCAAACGGGCCGTCGCTCACCTGGACTCCCTTCCCCTGTATTGCACTCACGGTAAGGAGAGAAACGGGCAGAACGACGTCGTTGTTCGTTCGGGCGTGTCCACGTGTCGGCATATTCTGTTGCGACCGGAAATACCTCAACGAGGAATCGACCTCGATGCTAGGAAGGATGCACCAAGCAGAAATCGCCCGCGGTGCGCAGCGGTGGTCAGGGAGCCTCAGGAGATCGGTTCGGGTGAAGTTTTACGTCAGCAGTGCGTTCCTCGATACCAGGGAGATCGTCGAAGTCGCCAAGGCTGCCGATGATCTCGGCTACGACGGGATGGGGATCCCCGACCACGTCATCAACTTGGAGAGGCTGGCCACGCCGTACCCGTACACCAAGGACGGGCAGCGCCGGTGGCAGCCGTTCACCGACTGGCCCGACCCCTGGGTGCTGATCGGCGCGCTTGCGCAGGCCACGACGAGCCTGCACTTTGTCACCACCGTGTACATCCCCGCCATGCGTGACCCATACTCAGCGGCGAAAGCCATTGGTACCGCAGCGTATCTCGCGGACGGCCGGCTTGAGCTCGGCGTTGGCGTCGGTTGGTGCAAAGATGAGTTCACGCTGATGGGCCGGCGGTTCGACCGCCGGGGTAAGCGCACCCACGAGATGCTCGACCTCATGCGGGCGCTATGGCAGCCCGGCTGGACCGAGTTCACCGGCGAGTTCTACCAGGCGCCGCGGCTGGAGATGACGCCCACACCGCCGTGCATACCCATTTATGTCGGCGGCCTCAGCGACATCGCGTTGCGCCGGGCGGCGCACAACGACGGCTGGATCGGCGATCTCATCACCACCGAAGCCGCAATCGCAGCCGCTCAGCGGCTGCGCGCGCTGCGGGCCGAGAATGGTTTGTCGATGGACGATTTCACCATCCTGACCCCGCTCACCGACGCCTTCACCATTCCCGACTACGAGCGGGCGGAGGCGGCGGGGATCACGCATATCCTGACCATGCCGTGGATGTTCTACACCGGGCCCGGCGCGACGCTGGCCGAGAAGATCGACGGC
>CAZDYH010000296.1:0-2689 GCA_964509355.1 uncultured Mycobacterium sp. | reverse complement strand
TGGCCTAGCGTCTGGGTTTCCAGACCACCACCGCGGTGCTTTTGGGCACCACCGCGACATCGCGGCGCTGGTTGACGCGCAGCCCCTCAACCTGGTCGGCCAATTCCCTCAGCCGCGACTGCAGGGCCTCCACCTGGTTGGTCAGCTGGATGATCCGTTTGATACCGGCCAGATTGACACCTTCGTCCTGCGACAGACGCTGGACCTCGCGCAGCAGTTCGACATCACGTTGCGAGTAGCGGCGTCCGCCACCGGAGCTGCGCCGGGGGCTGACCAGGCCGAGCCGGTCGTAGGTGCGCAGGGTCTGCGCGTGCATCCCGGCCAGCTCGGCGGCGACCGAGATCAGGAATGTCCTCGATTCGTCCGACGCGCTCATGCCCGGTTGCCTGCCCAACCCGCCCGCGGGTCGAACCCGCTGGACCGCTCGGCGGCCGCGTAGGTCTCCAGCGCCTCCTGAGCGGCGCCTTCCAGGTTCGGCGGAACCGCGACCTTCACGGTGACCAGCAGGTCGCCGTGGCCGCCGCTGCGCTTGGGGACGCCCCGGCCACGCACCCGCAGGATCCGTCCGTCCGTGGTGCCCTTGGGCACCCGCACACCGACCTTGCCTTCCAGCGTGGGAACCGAAAGCGTTGTGCCCAGAGCCAGTTCGCTGAAGCTCACCGGCACGGCCACGGTCAGGTCGTCGCCGTCACGGCCGAAGACCTTGTCCGGGCGCACGTGCACGGTCACGTACAGGTCGCCTGAGGGGGCGCCGCGCAGCCCGGCTTCACCCTGCCCGGCGAGCCGGATCCGCTGCCCGTCCTCGACACCCGGCGGAATCCGCACGTTGATGGTTCGGGTCCGGGTCGTCACGCCGGTGCCCTTGCACTCGTCGCACGGGTGCTCGATGACCGAGCCACTTCCGCGGCAGTCGGTGCATGGTTCGGAGAAGCCGAACGCGCCCTGGTTGCGGTTGACGACACCCGCGCCGTTGCAGGTGGCACACACCTTCGGGCTGGTCCCGGGCCGCGCGCCGCTGCCGTGGCAGTTCGTGCACGGTGCCGGGCTGGTGAGCCGCAGCGGCATCGCCACACCCTTGGTGGCCTCCAGGAAGTCGAGCTCGGTCTCGGTCTCCAGGTCGTTGCCCCGCCGCGGCCGGCTGGGCCGGGGTGCGGCGCCGCGACCGAACAACCCACCGAAGAGGTCCCCGATATTGGTGCCGCCGGTCTGGCCGGCGGCGTCAAACAGGTCGTTGAGGTTGAAGTCGGCGCCATCTCCGCCGGTGCTGAACCCGCCGTAGTTGCCGCCGTTGAAGCGCCGGCCGAACCCACCACCGGCGAACAGCCGGCGTGTTTCGTCGTATTCCTTGCGTTTGGCCGGATCCGACAGCACCTTGTTGGCCTCGGACACCGCCTTGAACCGCTCCTCGGCCTTCGGGTTGTCGGGGTTGGCGTCGGGATGCAGGTCGCGCGCCAACTTGCGGTAGGCGCGCTTGATATCGTCGGCGCTGGCATCAGAGGAGACGCCCAACTCCTTGTAGAAGTCCTTCTCGACCCATTCTCGTTGGGCCATACCGCGTCACCTCCTCGCCTTTCCTGTTTTCGTTTCTCGCCCGGGCGCCGGGCGGTGCTAACTGGCCGACGACTCTGATTCTGCGGTCTGCTCGCCTGACTTTCCGTCGTTATCGGGCGTGTCGGGCGACTCGGCGTCGTCTCCGCCGGTCTCCGGCGGCTCATCGGTGTCGACGACGCCGACCAGGGCGTGCCGCAGCACCTGATCACCGAGCTTGTAGCCCTGGCGCAGCACGCTGCCGATGACGGGTTTGGATCCCTGCCCCTCGTGCTGCACGGCCTCGTGCAGTGACGGGTCGAAATCGTCGCCCTCGGCACCGAAGGCGGCCAGGCCGAACCCGCTCAGCGCGGCCATCAGTTTGTCCGCGACCGAGCGCAGCGGACCGGACTCCAGATCGCCGTGGCTGCGGGCGCGATCGAGATCGTCGAGCACGCCTAGCAATTGGCTGACGACGGTCGCCTTGGCACGTTCGGCAGCCATCTGCTGGTCACGCAGAGCGCGCTTGCGATAGTTGGCGAAGTCGGCCTGTACCCGTTGCAGGTCCGCGGTGAACTCGGCGACCTTGTCGGCCTCCGACCCACCCGCGTCGGAAGGAGACGGCGCCCCCGGCTCCAGCCCATCGGGGGCCGGGCCGGGTGCGCCCTCGCGCACCTCGCCTGTTTCGGGGTCGACGCGCCGTTTGTCGGTGACGGTTATCGGCTCGTGGGGTTTGCCGTCTGTCACTTGTTCTCCTGCTCATCGTCGACCACTTCGGCGTCCACCACATTGTCGGACGTGTCGGTGTCGGCGCTACCGCTGGCGGCCTGCTCGGCCTGGGTGGCCTCGTAGATGGCCTGGCCCAGCGCCTGGCTCTCCTGGCCCAGCTTCTCCATCGCGGACTTGATCGCACCGATGTCGTTGCCGTTCAGCGCCGTCTTGGCGTCGGAGATCGCGGCGTCGACCTTGGTCAGCGTCTCCTCGGGAACCTTGGAGCCGCCTTCGGCCTCGCGTTGTTCCTTGACGAACTTCTCCGTCTGGTAGACCAGCGACTCGGCCTGGTTGCGGACGTCCGCCTCCTCGCGGCGCTGACGGTCCTCGTCGGCGTGCGCCTCGGCGTCCTTGATCATCCGGTCGATCTCCTCCTTGGACAGGCCGGAGC
>CAZDYH010000295.1:0-2719 GCA_964509355.1 uncultured Mycobacterium sp. | reverse complement strand
TAAGGGGGACAACTCATTAGCAGTGAGTCCCATTCGGCCGCTCTGGCACGCCTCCTGAACTTACTGAGGGTACCGGACCCCTGCTCGAGCCCCGGAACCGCCGAGGGCACAGCGTACACAGCCCCGACAACGGAAGGCAAAGCTGTTCAGGAGGGGTGCCTGAGGCCGCCTAAACTGTTCGGGTGACCGCTCGCCTGCGCCCCGAACTGGCCGATCTGCCGGCCTACACCCCGGGCAAGACCGTGCCGGGCGCCATCAAACTGGCCAGCAATGAGACGGTGCATGGTCCGCTGCCCAGTGTCCGCGTGGCCATCGCGCAGGCCACCGACACCATCAACCGCTACCCGGACAACGGTTACGTCGAACTGCGCTCGCAACTGGCCAAGCACGTCGATTTCGCGCCCGAGCACGTCGCGGCCGGCTGCGGATCGGTGAGCCTGTGTCAGCAGCTCATCCAGATCACTTCCTCGGTGGGCGATGAGGTGCTGTTCGGCTGGCGCAGTTTCGAGGTCTACCCGCTGCAGGTCCGGGTGGCCGGCGCGACCCCGATCCAGGTGCCGCTGCGGAACCACACCTACGACCTGGACGCGATGCTCGCCGCGATCACCGACCGCACCCGACTGATCTTCGTCTGCAACCCGAACAACCCGACCAGCACGGTCGTCGACCCGGACGCGCTGGCCCGCTTCGTCGAGGCGGTGCCGCGGCACATCCTGATCGCGATCGACGAGGCCTACGTCGAATACATTCGTGACGGGCTGCTGCCCGACAGCTTCGGCCTGGTTCACGCCTACAGCAATGTCGTTGTGCTGCGGACCTTTTCGAAGGCCTACGGCCTGGCCGGTCTGCGGGTGGGCTACGCCGTCGGCGATCCGGATGTCATCGCCGCGCTCGGCAAGGTCTACGTGCCGTTCACGGCCACCAGCATCTCGCAGGCGGCGGCTATCGCCTCGCTGGCCGTCGCCGACGAGCTACTCGCCCGCACCGACGCCGTCGTCGCGGAACGCACCCGGGTAAGCGCCGAGTTACGGGACGCCGGATTCAGCTTCCCGCCGTCACAGGCCAACTTCGTCTGGCTGCCGCTGGCCGAGCGGACGCTGGACTTCGTCGAGCAGGCTGCCAACGCCCGTGTGCTGGTGCGCCCGTACGGCGAGGACGGCGTCCGGGTCACCATCGGGGCTCCGCAGGAGAACGACGCCCTGCTGCGCTTCGCCCGCGACTGGATCTGAGTGGGAACGCGGCCAGGCAATTATTGCGGCTGCCGGCCGGTGAACGCGACCAGCCGGTCCAGCGGGCACGCGTCGGCCGGCACATCGATCGGGTCCGCGAACCCCACATCGCCCCGGCCCTCAGGCGTGATGATGGTGCTGGCCAGCTCCAGAACGTAATCGCACAGCGGTTCGGCGACCACCATCTGGTGTTCGGTCGCGACAGCGTAATCCCAAGCGTGCACCAGGAATTCGAGCGACAGGATACCGGCGAAGATCTTGGCGGGCGCCTCGTTCGGGCCCAGCGCCACCGTGCCCTGCAGGCCCCGTCGCCGCCAGGCGTCGATGGCCGCCTGCGCCGCGCCGACCACCCGGGTCTCCAGCGAAGCGTTCTCGTCCGGCGTCGGGGATTCGGCTCCGGCCGCGCCGCCGATGAGGGTTATCGAGTTCATCAGATGGTCGGTGAGCTGCGCCACGTCGTACTCCGAACAGGGCGTCTGCTTGGACATGTCAGCGCCGCCGATTCCGCGCAGCACCGACTGGAGTACGGCCAGCGTCGCTTCGGCGCTGGCTATCTCGTCAATGGGCGTTGCCATGAGTCGACGGTAGCGCGCCGGACCCACGTTCGATGCCGAAGTCGGGTGGTTTGACGCTCGCCGGAGGCTTCGCCGTAGCCTCTTGGACATGGGCGAGCCTTACGAAGCTGTCACCGTCGAAACCAAGGACCACGTCGCGCAGGTGACGCTGGTCGGCCCGGGGAAGGGCAATGCGATGGGTCCGGCCTTCTGGTCGGAGATGCCGGAGGTGTTCGCGTCGCTGGACGCCGACCCCGACGTTCGGGCCATCGTGCTCACCGGTTCGGGCCGCAACTTCAGCTACGGCCTCGACCTGCCCGCGATGGGCGACCTGATGACCCCGATGCTGGCCGAAGGGGCCCTGGCGCGGCCGCGGACCGAGTTCCACAACCGCTTACTGCAGATGCAGGGGTCCATCAACGCCGTGGCCGACTGCCGCACACCGACGATCGCCTCGGTGCACGGCTGGTGCATCGGCGGCGGTGTCGACCTGATCTCCGCGGTGGACATCCGCTTCGCCAGCGCCGACGCGAAGTTCTCCGTTCGCGAGGTCCGGCTGGCGATGGTGGCCGACGTCGGCAGCCTCGCCCGGTTGCCGCTGATCCTGTCCGACGGCCATCTGCGCGAGCTGGCGCTGACGGGTAAGGACATCGACGCAGCGCGGGCGGAGAAGATCGGTCTGGTCAACGACGTGTTCGACGACGCCGACGCCTCGCTGGCGGCCGCGCACGCGACCGCAGCCGAGATCGCGGCCAATCCGCCGCTCGCCGTTCAGGGCGTCAAGGATGTCCTTGACCAGCAACGCATCTCGGCGGTCTCGGCGAGCCTGCGCTATGTCGCCGCATGGAACTCCGCGTTCCTGCCGTCCAAGGACCTGACCGAAGGTATCACTGCGACGTTCGCCAAGCGTGTTCCCAAGTTCACCGGGGAATAGCG
>CAZDYH010000294.1:0-2740 GCA_964509355.1 uncultured Mycobacterium sp. | reverse complement strand
AGCTTGCGGTACTCGAGCACCGTGTCGATGATCCCGTAGTCCTTGGCCTCTGCAGCCGTCAGGATCTTATCGCGATCGGTGTCCTTACGGATCACCTCGGGTTCCTTGCCGGTATGGCGGGCCAGGGTGGTCTCCATCAGCGTACGCATCCGCTCAATCTCAGCGGCCTGGATCTCCAGGTCGGAGAACTGGCCCTGGATCACGCCGGACAGCGACGGCTGGTGGATCAGGATGCGGGCGTTGGGCAGCGCCAGCCGCTTGCCCGCCGTCCCGGCGGCCAGCAGCACGGCGGCGGCCGAGGCCGCCTGACCCAGGCACACCGTCTGGATATCGGCCCGCACGTACTGCATGGTGTCGTAGATCGCCATCAGCGACGTGAACGAGCCGCCCGGCGAGTTGATGTACATGGTGATGTCGCGGTCGGGGTCCAGCGATTCCAGCACCAATAGCTGGGCCATGATGTCGTTGGCCGAGGCGTCGTCGACCTGGACACCCAGGAAGATGATGCGTTCCTCGAACAGCTTGTTGTACGGGTTGGACTCCTTGACGCCGAAGCTGGAGTGCTCGATGAACGACGGCAGGATGTAGCGCGCCTGCGGCTGGATCCGGGGATCGGTGTGGCTGGTCGGCCAAGAAGGGGTCATTTTGCAGCTCCGTTGAGATGGGCGCGGGTGATGATGTGGTCGACGAAGCCGTACTCGAGTGCCTCTTGAGCGGTAAACCACCGGTCGCGGTCGGAGTCGGCCTCGATGCGCTCGATCGGCTGGCCGGTGAACTCGGCGTTGAGCCGGAACATCTCCTTCTTGATGACGGCGAACTGCTCGGCCTGGATGGCGATGTCGGTGGCGCCACCGGTGATGCCACCCAGGGGTTGGTGCATCAGGATGCGCGCGTGCGGCAGCGCGTAACGCTTGCCCTTGGTGCCCGCCGCGAGCAGGAACTCGCCCATCGAAGCGGCCATGCCCATCGCATAGGTGGCCACGTCGCACGGCGCCAGCACCATGGTGTCGTAGATTGCCATGCCGGCGCTGATCGAGCCGCCCGGCGAGTTGATGTAGAGGGAGATGTCCTTGGTCGGGTCTTCGGCCGCAAGCAGCAGAATCTGCGCGCACAGCCGGTTGGCGATGTCGTCGTCGACTTGCGATCCCAGGAAGATGATGCGCTCGGAGAGCAAGCGCTCATAGACCGAGTCGACGAGGTTGAGCCCCTGCGCACTCGCACGCATATCAGTCACGACGGGATACCTGCTTTCTGGAGTTTCGTACTAACCGACACTAACCAACCGGGGGCGCCGCGCACTCCCCGAAGCGCGCACGTTCGCTCACAGCGTTCACTTCGCGTCGTCGGCCACGGCTGCGGACACTGCCTCCGCGACGTCGGCTTCCACCTCATCGTCGGCGGAATCATCTACGGAATCGTCACCTTCGGCATGCTCAACCGCCTCTTCGCCGGCCGGCGGGCCGAAGAACTCCGCGGTGTCGATCACATTGCCGTCGGTGTCGGTGACGGTCGCGGCCTCGACCACCGCCGCCACCGTCAGACCACGCCGTACATCGGCGAACATGGCGGGCAGCTGGTTGTTCTCCTGGAGATAGGACAACAGCTGCTGCGGCTCGATACCGTACTGACGCGACATCAGCACCAAACGCTCGGTGAGGTCGTTCTGGCCCACCTGGACGTTCAGGTCATCGGCCAGGGCATCCATCAGCAGCTGGGTCTTGACGGCCTTCTCGGCGCCGGAGCGGGCGTCGGCGTCGAACTCCTCGCGGGAGCTGCCCTGCTCGGCCAGCATCTCGGCGAACTTCGCTTCGTCGTGCTCGAGGCCGTGGAGGGCGTTGTGCACGGTGTCGTCGACCTGGGCCTGCACGATCGCCTCCGGCAGCGGGACGTCGACCTGCTCGAGCAGGGTGTCCAGCGCGACATCGCGGATCTTCTCCGCCTGCTGGATGCGCTTGAGCCGGCGGACCTGGTCGGCCAGGTTCGCCTTGAGCTCGTCGATGGTGTCGAACTCGCTTGCCAGCTGGGCGAACTCGTCGTCCGGCTCGGGCAGTTCGCGCTCCTTGACCGACTCCACGGTGACGCTGACCTGGGCCTCCTGCCCGGCGTGCGCGCCGGCCGCGAGTGTGGTGGGGAAGACCCGGGTCTCGCCCGCCGACAACCCGATGATCGCCTCGTCGAGGCCCTCGATCAGCTGGCCCGACCCGACCTCATGGGACAGACCGGTGGTCGAAGCGTCCTGGACTTCCTCGCCGTCGACGCTCGCCGACAGATCGATGGACACGAAGTCGCCTTCCTGCGCCGGCCGCTCGACCCCGGTCAGGGTGCCGAACCGGGCACGCAGCGACTGCAGCTGGGCATCGACGTCGTCGTCGCCGACATCAATCGGATCCACCGAGATCTTCAGCGCACTCAGATCGGGCAGTGTGATCGCGGGACGGACGTCGACCTCGGCGGTGAAGACGAGTTCCTCGCCGTCCTCGATCTTGGTGATCTCGATCTCGGGCTGGCCCAGCGGGCGCACATCCGAGCTCGTCACCGCCTGGCTGTAGCGGCTCGGCAGGGCGTCGTTGACGACCTGTTCGAGCACCGCTCCCCGGCCGATCCGCGCCTCCAGCAGCTTGGCGGGCGCCTTGCCGGGCCGGAACCCGGGCAGCCGCACCTGCTGAGCAAGCTGCTTGTAGGCGCGGTCGAAATCCGGTTGGAGCTCAGCGAAGGGCACCTCCACGTTGATGCGAACCCG
>CAZDYH010000293.1:0-2742 GCA_964509355.1 uncultured Mycobacterium sp. | reverse complement strand
CCGCCCTCACCGGGTTTGGCGCCCTGGGCCATCTTGATCTGGATGTCGGTGCAGTTCGTCAGGTAGTGCGACGTCACGCCGAACCGGCCGGAGGCTACCTGCTTGATGGCGCTGCGCCGCCAGTCGCCGTTCTCGTCGCGGTCGTAGCGCGCGGCGCTTTCGCCACCTTCGCCGGAGTTGGACCGGGCACCAAGGCGGTTCATTGCGATGGCCAGCGTCTCGTGCGCCTCGGCGGAGATCGAGCCGTAGCTCATCGCGCCGGTGGAGAACCGCTTGACGATCTCACTGGCCGGTTCGACCTCGTCGATCGGGACCGGCGGGCGCATTCCGTCGCGGAACTTGAGCAACCCTCGCAGGGACGCCATCTGCTCGCTCTGGTCATCGACCAGCTTGGTGTACTCCTTGAAGATCGAGTACTGGCCGGTGCGGGTGGAGTGCTGCAGCTTGAACACCGTGTCGGGGTTGAACAGGTGGTACTCGCCCTCCCGGCGCCACTGGTACTCTCCGCCCACCTCCAACTCGCGGTGTGCGCGCTCGTCCGGCCGGTCCAGGTAGGCCAGCGCGTGGCGGGCCGCGACGTCATCGGCGATATCGTCGAGACCGATGCCGCCGGTGGGGCAGGTCAGGCCGGTGAAGTATTCGTCGAGGACGTCCTGGGCGATGCCGATTGCCTGGAACAGCTGGGCGCCGGTGTATGACGCCAGCGTCGAGATGCCCATTTTGGACATCACTTTCAGCACACCCTTGCCGGCGGCCTTGACGTAGTTCGACAGCGCCTTCTCGCGGTCGAGTCCCTCGATCACGCCACGATCGAGCATGTCCTCGATCGATTCGAACGCCAGGTAGGGGTTGACCGCGGCGGCGCCGAAGCCGACCAGCGCGGCCATGTGGTGCACTTCGCGGGCGTCACCGGATTCGACGACGAGTCCCACCTGGGTTCTTGTGCGCTCGCGGACCAGGTGGTGATGCACGGCGGCGACGGCCAGCAGCGACGGGATCGGCGCCATCTGCTCGTTGGACTCACGGTCGGACAGCACGATGATGCGCGCGCCGTTCTGGATCGCCGCTGACGTCTGCACTCGGACCTCGTCGAGGGCACGCCGCAATCCGGCTCCGTCCTCGGCGACCGGGTACAGACATCGGACGACGCTGGTGCTCATACCGTGCCGGCGGCCGTCGACCTCCTGGTCGGGGCCGATGTTCACCAGTTTGGCCAGCTCGTGGTTACGCAGAATCGGTTGCGGCAGCACGATCTGACGGCAGGAGTTCTCGTCGGGGTTGAGCAGGTCGCCCTCAGGTCCGATGGCGCCCTGCAGGCTGGTCACCACCTCTTCGCGGATGGCGTCCAGCGGGGGGTTGGTGACCTGGGCGAACAGCTGCTGGAAGTAGTCGAACAGCATGCGTGGGCGTGCCGACAGCACCGCGATCGGGGTGTCGGTGCCCATCGAGCCCAGGGCTTCTGCCCCGGTGCGGGCCATCGGTGCCACCAGCAGGTTGAGCTCCTCGTAAGTGTAACCGAATGCCTGCTGCCGCAACACGATCCGGTGATGCGGCATTCGCACGTACGGACCCTGCGGCAAGTCGTCGAGCGGGATCAGCCCTGCGTCGAGCCACTCCCGGTAGGAATGCGCGGCCGCGAGCTCGGCCTTGATCTCCTCGTCGGAGACGATGCGGCCCTGCGCGGTGTCGACCAGGAACATTCGGCCGGGCTGCAACCGCATCCGCCGCACCACGGTCGACGGGTCCAGATCGAGCACCCCGGCCTCGGACGCCATCACCACCAGACCGTCGTCGGTGACCCAGATCCGCGACGGCCGCAGGCCGTTGCGGTCCAGTACCGCGCCGACAACCGTGCCGTCGGTGAAGCACACCGACGCCGGGCCGTCCCACGGCTCCATCAACGAGGCGTGGTACTGGTAGAACGCCCGAAGCGCGGGATCCATCGACTCATGTCGCTCCCACGCCTCGGGGATCATCATCAGCACGGCGTGGGCCAGACTGCGCCCGCCGAGGTGCAGCAGTTCGAGCACCTCGTCGAAGCGCGCCGTATCGGATGCACCCGGGGTGCACACCGGGAAGATCTTCTCCACGTCGTCGAACGAGCCGAAGACGTCGGTGTTGATCAGTGCCTCGCGGGCCCGCATCCAGTTCTCGTTACCGGTGACGGTGTTGATCTCACCGTTGTGGGCAACCCGGCGGAACGGGTGGGCCAATGGCCAGGACGGAAACGTGTTGGTGGAGAACCGCGAGTGCACGATGCCCAGCGCGCTGTGCAGCCGGTCGTCCTGCAGATCGAGGTAGAAGGCCTTCAGCTGTGGGGTGGTCAGCATGCCCTTGTAGACGAAGGTCTGACCGGAAAGGCTTGGGAAGTAGACGGTTTCACGGCCTGGGCCATCCTGGCCGGCGCCCTGGGTGCCGAGTTCGTGCTCGACGCGCTTGCGCACGACATAGGCGCGCCGCTCCAGGTCCATACCGGAGGCGCCGGCGATGAACAACTGCCGGAAGGTGGGCATCGCGTCGCGGGACAGCGCGCCCAGAGAGGAGTCGTCGGTGGGCACCCCGCGCCAGCCGAGCACCTCCAGGCCCTCGGCCTCGACAATCTTCTCCACCGCCGCACACGCCGCCGCCGCGTCTTTGGACGACTGCGGCAGAAAGGCGATGCCGGTGGCATAGCTGCCCTCGGCCGGGAGATCGAATTCGAGGACGGCGCGCAGGAACTGGTCGGGAATCTGGATCAGGATG
>CAZDYH010000292.1:0-2767 GCA_964509355.1 uncultured Mycobacterium sp. | reverse complement strand
CCGGCTTCCCCGACGCCCCGGTGCGGGTGGACATCTTCACCGAGCCGCAGTGCAACCACTGCGCCGATCTGCAAAAGGACTTCGGCCCCGACATCGCACGCTATATCAATGCCGGCCGGTTGGTGGTGACCTACCGGCCGATGACCTTCCTCGACACGACGCCGGGCGGGTACTCCGCGCGGGTGAGCAATGCCTTGTTCCTGGCCGCTGGCTCCGACACGTCGGCCGAGACGTTCCAGGCGTTCGTCCAGGATCTCTACCGGCATCAGGACCCGGGCGGAAAGGGGCCCGACGACCGGGAGATCGCCGAGATGGCGCACGACAGCGGCGCGCCGTCAGCGGTGGTCGACCGGATCGCTGCCGGAAAGTCCGCTCTGGACGTGGCCAAGATGGCCGATGCGAACTTCGAGTACTTGTTCGAGGCGAATCCGTTGGATCCCGGTACACCAACGGTCTACAACCTCGAAGACGATGAGATCCTCGACATCTACGACAACGACTGGCTGGACAAGCTCATGGCGTCCGCCTGACGATCCAGCCGCCTCTCCAGAGCAGCCAGCCCGACGAGCGCGGCCCCGGCGATCAGCCAGCCCACCACCGCGATGGACCCGGCCGGGATGATCGCCAGCGCGGCATTGCGATCCTGCACCCGGACCAGATTCGGGTTGTTCTTGTCGTACTCCACGTAAATCCTCATGCCCGTGGACAATTCGGACGGGTAGAGCACCCCGAGCTCGGGGCGGTAGGTGACGCGGTCCGGCGCGACGAACTCGATGGTGGAGCGTCGCGGGCCCGCGCTGAGCACCTCGGCGGGCGCCACCGCCATGTGGCGTTCGATCTGCCGGTCATTGCGCCACGTGCCGGCCATCAGCAACAGCGACTGCAGCGTCACCAGGCAGGCTCCGATCAGCACGCCCATCCGCACCCGCCGCAGGATACGTCGTGACCGGGTTTCGGGTGCGTCGCTGTCGCGGCCGTGGATCAGGATGTGCAGCAACGCTTTCGGCGAGATCAGCTGCCCGCCAACTCTCACAGCGCCGCCTTGATGGACGCGTGCAGCTGGCGCAGTGAGGACCGGTCCGCCTTGACCTCGATGACCCGCATCCCGGCGAACGGTTCATCCAGGGCGGCACCCAGCTCGTCGACCTCGATCTGACGGCTGTCGACGTGGTAGGCCCGGCACAACGCACCGACGTCGACATCGTGCGGGGTGCCGAAGATCCGCGACGACACGTCGGAGAACCGCGGGTCGCCCTGCTCGAGCAGCTCGAAGATGCCGCCGCCGTTGTCGTTGGACACCACGATCGTCAGCTGCCGGGGCGTGGGCTCGGTCGGCCCGATCAGCAGCCCGGAGCTGTCGTGCACGAAGGTCAGGTCGCCGATCAGCGCGACCGTGCGCCCGCCGGAGCAGTCGTGCGCCAGCGCCGCGCCGATCGCCGTCGACACCGTGCCGTCGATACCGGCGACGCCGCGGTTGGACCGCACCCGGATGCCCTCGGTGTTCAGGCCGACCAGTGCCGCGTCGCGTACCGGGTTCGACGCGCCCAGCACCAGCTGGTCGCCGTCGCGCAGCGCATCGGCGACCGCCGCGGCGACATGCAGACCGGTGGTCAACGGGTGCGCGGCCAGCTGACCGCGCACCGCCGCCACGGCGCGCTTGTTCACCTCGGTGCACCGGCGCAGCCAGGCCGGGTTCGGCGATCCCGAGGTAACCGCCCGGGTGCCGGTGGCCTGCGAGTTGCCGGACACGTCCGGCCAACGTGGGCCGGTGGTCAGTGCGTACACCGGAACGGACGGATCGGCCAGCAGCGCCGACACCGGGCGGTGCAGCGTCGGGCGGCCCAGCATGATCACCTGCTGCGGGTGCAGCAGCGGTAACGCCAGCGGATGCAGCGGGTTGGCTGCAGGCGGCGCGGTCGGCTCGGCGACGGTGGGCAGTGCGGCGAGGTTGGTCTGCACGCCCGCGCCGTGCCCGGCGATGACGACGGTGTCGGGCGTCAGGTCGATGTCCAGCGGTTGGTCGAACGTCACCGGCGGTGTGTAGGTCCACGGCTTGCCGCCGGGCCGGCCCGGCGGGAACGGCGTTTCGGCCAACTCGGACCAAGGGTCGGGCACCAGCGGCTCACGCAGCGGGATGTCGAACTGCACCGGGCCCGCGTTGGCGCTGCGGGAACCCTTGGCGGCCACCACTACCCGGCAGGTGGCGGATCGCCATTGGGCGTTCAGCGCGTCCATCCGCTCGGGCGCGTCCTCGGCCAGACCGAGACTGATGGCGGCGCGCACCTGGGTGCCGAAGTAGCCCAGCTGCTCCATGGTCTGGTTGGCGCCGGTGCCCAGCAGCTCGTAGGGCCGGTTCGCCGACAGCACGATCAGCGGCACCCGGGCGTAGTTGGCCTCCACCACCGCGGGCCCCAGATTGGCGACCGCGGTCCCCGACGTCATCGTGACGCACACCGGCGCGCCCGCGGCGACCGCCAGGCCGATGGCCAGGTAACCGGCGGTGCGCTCGTCAATGCGGACGTGCAGCCGGATCCGGCCGGCCCGGTCCGCGTCCTGCAACGCGAATGCCAGCGGGGCGTTGCGCGACCCGGGGCACAGCACGACATCGCGGACGCCGCCGCGAATGAGCTCGTCGACGACGACGCGGGCCTGTGCCGTCGAGGGATTCACCATTACAGCGTGTCACACGCTGGAGCCGCCGGGCCGGCGACATTAGACCGGGGTGTCGGCGAAGAACTCCAGCGCCGCCGCGTTGACCGCCAGCGGC
>CAZDYH010000291.1:0-2781 GCA_964509355.1 uncultured Mycobacterium sp. | reverse complement strand
TGTTTCAGAGCGTACCTGGGGGTGGCATCGCGGTCGCGTCGGCTTCGGACACGAGTGCGTCGAAGCCGGCGGCTGCCGCCTTGGGCACCCGGCGACCGGGCGGCCCAGCAGCGCCGACCAGAATCATGCAAGCTCCGCACTGTTAGAGCCCGAGAAGTGGTCACACTCGTCGCGCGTGCAGCCTGGTGAATCTCCGCAAGATCGCTGGAGGGTATTCGATACGCCGTTGTCGCGCAGCGGACTTCAGTGACTCAGCCGCCTCGGGCGCGAAATAGCCGTGGTTCTTGTAAACGTCTATTCTCGTGCAGATGCCGTCGGCATCGAGTTCTGGGTGGAACTGTGTCGCGTACACGTTGCTGCCCACGCGGAAGGCCTGGACCGGGCAGCTGGCCGAGGATGCCAGGCAGACGGCATCGGAGGGGAGCGATGTGGCTGCCTCCTTGTGCCCGCCGTACGCATCGAAGGCGTCAGGCAGATCTGCAAACAGCGGGTCATCTCGCCCGGCGCGCGTGAGGGTGACCGTGACGGCACCGACCGGCTCGCTGTAGGTGCGGTCGACGACGGCGCCGACAGCCGCACCGAGCGTACCGACGCCGTAACAGCAACCGAGGAAGGGGAAATCACGGTCGGCGACACGACCGATGAGGGGCAATAGCTCCGATTCGACCCGTTGCTGCGTCGGCGACTTCGAGTCGGGAGCGTCGCTGACGTTGTACGGTCCGCCACCCAGGATGATGCCAGACCATTCGGCGAGATCGATCGGCCCCAGAGACTGGTGGTTCAGCCGGATACGGCGCAGTCCGCTCGCGTCGAGACCCGCGAAACGCATCATCGCCAGATACTCGTCGTCAGCCGCTTCGTCCTCGGCACGGATTGACAAGAGCAGGAATGGGGCGTGATCGGTGTCTGTTGGCATGCGGTTTCGTTCGTGGGACAAGGCTTGCGCCAAATCTATCGGCAGTCGTGCACAAGGGTGAGAACCCGAACGGCAGGTCGATGCGTCGCCGCCCGGCACTGATCGCCCGCCAATGATTTTAAGAAACTACATGAGCAGCACCACCGCGCCACCGACTCCGCGAAGCGTCACGGGAACTCGATGTAGCGGCCCACGCCGGCCGCGGTAGCACGGTCGAGCACCAGCGAGCTGAGGGCTATGTCGTCCATGGCGATGCCCATGTTGAGGAACATCCGGCGACCCGTGACGGGCACGTCGTACTCCCCGGCGACGACCGCGGCCAGATGCGTGACGGGCTTGGGCAGTCCGAAGAAGTAGAGGCTGCCGGCGACCGAGCCGTACTGGCCGAGATCGTCCACGCAGTAGACGACGGCGTCATCGAATGCAGCCGGAGCCATCGCGTCGTCATAGTCCACCGGAAGCAGCAGTGCGTTCGGGTCGGTGTTGGCGCAGTCCAGCTTCGGGTCGAGCGGGACGGTGATGGTGGTGACCACCAGGTCGGCGCCCGCCACCGCCTCGGTAGGGCTCTCGGCGACATTGGTCACCCGGTCGCCGGCATTGTCGAGCAGCTGCTGGGCGAGGCCGTCGACATAGTCGTACGCCGTCACGTGGGTCAACCCGGGGTGCACCTCCAGCGCGACCTCCAGATGGCGGCGACCCTGCACACCGCAGCCCACGAGGGCCAGGTGCTTCGGGTCTCCCGGCACGTGCCGCATGGTGACGCCGGACACACCGGGGGTGCGCATCTCGGTGATCCAGCCGCCATCGAGCAGCGCGATCGGCCGTCCCGTGTCGGCGTCGTTCATGATCACCGTGCCGTAGATGTAGGGCAGACCCTTGGCGTGGTTCTGCTCGTAGCCGCCCACCCACTTGATCCCGAGGCGGTCCGAGCCGCCGAGGTAGGCCGGCATCGCGTGGATGAACGCGTCCTCACGGGAGACGACCTTGGGCTTGGGCGGGTTCTGCACCAGTCCGCGGGCCTTCTGGCTGAAGGCATCCTCGAGGACGTCGATGATCTCTGCCCAGGTCAAGCCCAGGCTCTCGAGGTCGGCACGGTTCAGGACCAGCATCTGATTCTCGCTCATGGAAAGAACCGTAGCGCGAACCTGTTCCGTGCCACACCGGGCCGCCTCCGGCCCGGGACCAACAGCAGTGCGCGCGTCAGACGGTCGCCGCCACGAACGCGGCGCACGCGGCGGCGTCCTTGCGGCCGTGTGCATCCTTGAGTCGGCTGTTGGCGTCCACGCCGAATGGCCGCACGAAGTGGATTGCCTCGGCGACGTTGGCCTGGTCAAGCCCGCCGGCGAGGATCACCGGGCGCCCGAGGTCGTCGAGCATCCGCGTGATTCGGCGGCTGATCTCCCAATCGTGTGTCAAACCGGTGCCGCCCAGCCGGGCGGCGGTCCGGGAGTCGAGCAGAACCGCATCTGCGAGATCCGCGACCTCAAGGGCTGATTCGACGGCCTCGACGCCGGTCACGTGAACGACTGCCACAACGCGGCGCGCACCGCGACACCGCCAGACACTGCGTAGCGCCTGGCGGGTCACCACACCGTGCACTTGGATCACGTCGACACCGACATCATCGGCAAGCTGCAGAATGGCGTCCGGATCGGTTGTGTGCGTCACGAGCACGCGGTCAACGAAAATCGGAGTGGCACAGGCTAATTCGTGGGCCTGCCGTACTGCGAGCTCATCCTCACTTTCGTGGGTGGTTGCGACGATGAAGCCCACGGCATCCGCCCCCGCGGAAACCGCCGCGGCGAGGTCGGCCGCGCATCCGATTCCGCAGATCTTGGTGCGAACCCTCATCCCGACATCATCCC
>CAZDYH010000290.1:0-2784 GCA_964509355.1 uncultured Mycobacterium sp. | reverse complement strand
GGAGCAGTAAGTGGGTATGCGGCCCGCCGCGAGGATGCCGAAGCTGACTCGACGTAGCCGAATTCTGATCGCCATAGCGCTGGTCGTGGTGGTGTTGCTGCTGATCGGGCCGCGCTTGATCGACACCTACGTCGACTGGCTGTGGTTCGGTGAGCTCGGCTACCGGTCGGTGTTCTCCACGATGCTGGTTACCCGCATCGTGGTGTTCCTGGTGGCTGGTCTGCTAGTCGGCGCAGTGGTGTTCGCCGGCCTGGCATTGGCCTACCGCACCCGGCCGGTGTTCGTGCCCGCCAGCGGGCCCAATGACCCGGTGGTGCGCTATCGCACCGCGGTGTTGGCACGGCTGAAGCTGATCGGGATCGGGATTCCGGTGGTGGTCGGCCTGCTGGCCGGCATTGTCGCGCAGAGCTACTGGGTGCGCATCCAACTGTTCCTGCATGGCGGGAGCTTCGGCATCGCGGACCCGCAGTTCGGCAAGGATCTCGGCTTCTACGCATTCGACCTGCCGTTCTACCGGCTGGTGCTCAGTTACCTGTTCGTGGCGGTCTTCCTGGCCTTCCTGGCCAATCTGGTCGGGCACTACATCTTCGGTGGTATTCGGCTCTCCGGGCGTACCGGCGCCCTGAGCCGCTCGGCCCGTATCCAGCTGGTGACGCTGGTCGGGATATTCGTGCTGCTCAAGGCTGTCGCGTACTGGCTGGACCGGTACGAGTTGTTATCGCACACCCGCGGTGGCAAGCCGTTCACCGGCGCCGGGTACACCGACATCAACGCGGTGCTGCCCGCGAAGCTGATCCTGCTGGCCATCGCGCTGATCTGCGCGGCGGCGGTGTTCTCGGCGATCGTGCTGCGGGACCTGCGAATCCCGGCCATCGGTCTGGTGCTGTTGCTGCTGTCGTCGCTGATCGTCGGTGCGGGCTGGCCACTGATCGTCGAGCAGATCAGCGTCAAACCCAATGCCGCGCAGAAGGAAAGCGAATACATCAGCCGGAGTATCGCCGCGACCAGGCAGGCCTACGGCCTCACCGAGGACTATGTGACCTATCGCGACTACAGCGCCAACAGCTCGACCACCGCCCAGGAGGTCGCCGCCGACCGGGCGACGACCTCGAACATCCGGCTGCTGGACCCGACCATCATCAGCCCGGCATTCACGCAGTTCCAGCAGGGCAAGAACTTCTACTTCTTCCCCGACCAGCTCTCCATCGACCGCTACAAGGGTCCCGACGGCAACCTGCGTGACTTCGTCGTCGCCGCGCGAGAACTCAACCCGGCCAGGCTGATCGACAATCAGCGTGACTGGATCAACCGGCACACCGTCTTCACCCACGGCAACGGCTTCATCGCGTCGCCGGCCAACACAGTGCGGGGCATCGCCAACGACCCCAACCAGAACGGTGGCTATCCCGAGTTCCTGGCCAGCGTGGTCGGC
This sequence comes from uncultured Mycobacterium sp., assembly GCA_964509355.1. Taxonomy (GTDB): domain Bacteria; phylum Actinomycetota; class Actinomycetes; order Mycobacteriales; family Mycobacteriaceae; genus Mycobacterium. Next base: position 1,352 of record CAZDYH010000290.1, on the reverse strand, counting down.
GCCAACGGCAGCGTGGTGTCTCCCGGTCCGGCACCGCTGGACCAGCCGCGCATCTACTTCGGGCCGGTGATCGCCGACACATCCGCCGACTACGCGATCGTCGGCAAGAACGGCGCCGACCGCGAGTACGACTACGAGACCAACACCGAGACCAAGAACTACACCTACACCGGCGGCGGCGGGGTGCCGATCGGCAACTGGCTGTCCCGCACCGTGTTCGCCGCGAAGTTCGCCGAGCGGAACTTCCTGTTCTCCAATGTGATCGGCAACAACAGCAAGATCCTGTTCAACCGTGACCCGGCCGCGCGCGTGCAGGCGGTTGCGCCGTGGTTGACCACCGACAGCAGCGTGTACCCGGCGATCGTCAACAAGCGGCTGGCGTGGATAGTCGACGGGTACACCACGCTGGACAACTTTCCGTACTCGCAGGAGACGTCGTTGTCCTCGGCTACTGCCGATTCCAACGAGGTCGCGGTGAACCGGTTGGTACCCGACAAGCAGGTGTCCTATATCCGTAACTCGGTCAAGGCCACCGTCGACGCCTACGACGGGACGGTGACGCTGTACGCACAGGACGAGAAGGACCCGGTGCTGCAGGCGTGGATGAAGGTATTCCCGGGCACGGTCAAGCCCAGGAGTGACATCTCGCCGGACCTGGCGGCGCATCTGCGTTACCCCGAAGACCTGTTCAAGGTGCAGCGGATGCTGTTGGCCAAGTATCACGTCGACGATCCGGTCACGTTCTTCTCCACTTCCGACTTCTGGGATGTGCCGCTGGATCCCAACCCCACCGCGAGCAGTTACCAGCCGCCGTACTACATCGTCGCCAGAGACATTGCGGCCAATGACAGTTCGGCATCATTCCAGTTGACCAGCGCGATGAACCGGTTCAGGCGCGACTACCTGGCGGCCTACATCAGTGCCAGCTCGGACCCGGCGACCTACGGCAAGATCACCGTGCTGACCATCCCGGGCCAGGTCAACGGTCCCAAGCTGGCCTTCAACGCGATCAGTACGGACACCGCGGTCAGCCAGGATCTCGGGGTGATCGGCCGGGACAACCAGAACCGGATCCGGTGGGGCAATCTGCTGACGTTGCCGGTCAGTCAGGGCGGCCTGCTCTACGTGTCGCCGGTGTACGCCTCACCGGGTGCCAGTGACGCGGCGTCGAGCTACCCGCGGTTGATTCGGGTGGCGATGATGTACAACGACAAGGTTGGCTACGGCCCCACCGTCAGTGACGCGCTCACCGAGTTGTTCGGGCCAGGCGCCGGGGCGACCGCTACCGGTCCGGCGCCGGCGGACCTTCCGGGCGGAAAGCCGCCTACGGGTCAGCCGACCACCGGGCAACA
>CAZDYH010000289.1:0-2786 GCA_964509355.1 uncultured Mycobacterium sp. | reverse complement strand
TGGCGGGCCGCTATGGCCGTGCGCCCGGTCAGTGAACATTTGTGGCGCAAAAGTGCCGCTGGCGATCGTGTGCCCACCACAGCGTTATGCGGGCACTGGCTCCGGGAACGTCCAGCCGCCGTCGAGGATTTCTGGCCGCGGCCGGTAGAGCCGCCGAACGTAGTTCCAGCCGGGCATGATGTAGAGGGGCAGTTGACGGCATTCGGGTCCCGTCGAAATGGATGGTGAAGCCGCCGTCCGCATCCGCCGTGGCGGTCACGTTGTTGAGTGAGTAGGCGCGTACTCGCTCTGCTCGAAGTAGCCATCCGCGTTGTAGAGGCTGATAGACCAGAAGCCTTCCACCGGTACGTCCCTCAGCTGCAGGACCAATGGGGTCTGACCGTCGTTCTGCGCGGGCGTGACGTCCCTGTTGACGCCAGGGCAGCGCGGATGTGTACTGGAGGTCTTCGAGCGGATCAGGGGGGCCGTCATGCTTGTCATTGTGGGATTGATCGTCCTGCTCGTCGCCGTGCTCGTCGCCGTCGTCGGTGTGCTGGGGAATACGGGGCCCGACCACACGCTGATCGCGCACTTCTCCGTGTTCGGCTATCACGTCACCGGGTCGACCGGGACGCTGTTCCTGTTCGGGATCGTGATCGGCGCGGTGGCGATGCTGGGACTGAGCGTGCTGCTGGCCGGTGCTGGCCGCACCGCGGGCCGCGGGCGAGACGCCCGACGCGATCTCGCGAAGTCCCAACGCGAAACGGCCTTTGCCAACCGGGACCGCGACACCCTGCTCGAACACCAGCAGGCCGGCGCAGCCACCGGCGCACCGGTGAACCCCGCGGCGGCCACGACCCGTCGGAGCAGGGTTCCCCTGTTTGGTCGTTGGTCGCGGAGTCGGCAACCGACGGGCACCACCGCCGTCGACCCGCAGTCTCGGTCGGTGCTCACCGACACCGAAGGACACCGCAATGAGCATCGGTAAGAAGCTCGCGCACAAGGAAGCCATCAAGGGCGCAACCAAGAAAAGAAATATGTCGGGCGCGCCACCGGCAACACCCGGCTGCGCACCGAGGGAACCGTCGATCAGGCCAAAGCCAACACCAAACAGGCGGGGGCCAAAGTCAAAGACGCCGTAAAGCACTGACTCACCAGCCCGATACGTCTGCCTCGACATCGAAACTAAGGAAACGCCATGATCGTTCTCGGAATCATTCTTCTCATCTGCGGATTCGTGTTCAAAATCCCGATCCTGTGGACGATCGGGGTCATCCTCCTCGTCATCGGGGCGGTGCTGTGGATATTGGGGTCGATGGGACGCCCGGTCGGCGGCCGCCGCCACTACTACTAACCGACCACCGGCAACCACTCGGCTGATCCGATTCGACGGCAGATGACGCGCCGCACCGCGACCACGACCGCGACCACCGCGGCCCGGCGACAGGACATCGAGAACCCGCGTCGGCAGTCACCAGATCACCCCCTCGCCCGTTTCACCACTCGCCCCTCGGGCCTCCGGGCGGTCGACTATCCAAGGACACAGACATGATGCGTATCGTCGGGCTGCTGGTGCTCGTATGGCTCGTCGTCGGCGCCGTCGCCGCCGGCCAGCGCGGGTATTTCACCAACGCCTCACAAACCTGTGCCAGCGCCGGGACGATCGCGGTGACCGTGATCGCCGGACCCCTGAATTACTTCGGGGTCAACCCCAAGGTGACGAACTGCAACGTGCCCCAACCCAGCGGATAACGCGCACCGCCACCTCGCCTCGCGATGAACCCACCGACCATCTCCACCACCATAAGGAACCGACATGACTACCAGCACTATCGTTTGGATCGTCGTCGCCGCGGTCGCGGCAATTCTGCTCATCGCAGGACTGGCGTGGCTGGCGCGCAGCAAACGCCACCAACACCGCCACGTCGAAGCCGACAAGATTCGCGAGGCCGCCAAGGAGGAAACGCTCCGCGTCAGGCAGCAGGAGGCACTGGCCGACGAGACTGCCGCCAAGGCCCGCGCCGCTCTGGCCGAAGCCGACGTCAAGGCGGCCCAGGCCTCCGGTCTGCAACAGCAAGCCGCCGCCCACCGCAACGAGGCAGCCACCTCGCGTGACCAACTCAACGAGCAGTGGGACCGCGCGAACGAGTTGGATCCGGCCTCACAAACACCCGAAACGCCGAAGTCTGCCGACCCCAGTCAACCCAAGCACCACTGACGGGGTGATCCTCGGCGGGTGAACGAGGACTTCGGACAGTGACGGTGTGGCCTCGTCGATGTCCTGGCAAACGACGACGACAAGTTGACGTTTCTCTACGCCACCGACGCAGTGAGGATTGCCGGTGCGGAGGAACGCATTTCCCGCGCAGGCTTGAGCTGTGGTTGGACAGTTACCACGCCGTTCCCCGAAATGCTCTGGGAGGCAACGTCAGTGTTGGCTTGCAGCGTGCTTCGCGGGTTGGGCGGACCCCGGCGATGCCAACTGCTTCAACGCGATCGCGCTCCGGAACGCCGAGAGCAACAGGGCGGCTCCCAGAACCCATTTGAAGGCGATCTACTGGCAGATCCATCTCAACGCGACCGCGGCCAAGATACAGGTGATGGGGTACGTACCCCGCCGTCAAATAGCCACCGTCAATGGCCGATGCCGGGGGCGAGGCCGGGAGGGTGGGAGGACTCGCCGTCGGCGCAGGGGTGGGTCATCACGTGGTCGAGCAGCGCCTCGAGGCTGGCCGTGGCAAGGCATACGACGCTGTCGGCCGCGCCGTAGTACATCCGGATCGTGTCGCCGTCGTCGTCGAGGATCC
>CAZDYH010000288.1:1501-2802 GCA_964509355.1 uncultured Mycobacterium sp. | reverse complement strand
GAGTCCATCGAGAGTCTCCGGTCGCAGCTCGACGCCCTCCGCAGCGAGATCGTCGAACTGTCCGAACTGGACGACATCACCACCGAACAGGATGCCCGCCTCGACGCGGCCATCACCGAACACGCCGACGTCAAGACCCGGTGCGAGGCCCTCGAGGCCCGCGCCGTCGCCGTCGCCGAGGTCCGCGCCGGCTACGAGGCCGGTCACGCCCGCCCGGCGTTCGACGTCCCCAACGTCAACACCCGCACCACCGCCGACAAGGTGTTCGACCACGACACCCTCCGCCACGACACCAACGACGAGCTGCGCGAGCGTGCGCTGACCGCCGTCGAGAAGTTCCTCCCCCGCGAGGCGGGCGACCCGGCGCGTGAAGGCGCGACGAAGCTGCTGTCGCAGCGTCGGCAGGATTCGGGCGTCATCGCCCGCCACGTCCTCCGCACGTCGTCGCCGGACTACGTCAAGGCGTTCGAGGAGTACCTCGAGAACCCGCTCGGCGGCCAGCCGCGCATCCTGTCGGACCACGAAGCCCGTGCCGCCATGTCCCTCACCGCCGGCAACGGTGGCGTCCTGATCCCGCAGTTCTTGGACAGCTCCATCGTGGGCCATCTGACCAACGATGGCATCACGAATCCCATCCGCCAGATCGCCTCGGTCGCACAGATCACGGTCGATCAGTGGGACGGTGTCACGACTGCGGGCGTCACGAGTGCGTGGTTAGCAGAAGCGGCGCAGGTCACCGACAACACGCCGACGTTCGTCGGCCCGACCATCACCCCGGCGAAGGCCGCGGCGTGGATCTTCGGCTCGTACGAGATGCTGTCCGACTCGTCGTTCAATCAGGTGGGCATGTTGATCGCCGACGCGTTCGACCGCCTCGAGGGCGCCGCGTTCATCACCGGCACCGGCAGCGGGCAGCCGTACGGCCTCATCACCCAGCTCTCGGGCACGGGTCCGGTCGTCGCCGGCACGTCGCAGTTGTCGGCCACGAACGGCACGTTCGTCCCCGAGGACGTCTACGCCCTCGACAACGCCCTCGGGCCGCGCTTGCGCCAGAACGCCTCGTTCGTCACGTCGCAGTATTTCGCGAACGTGATCCGTGCCGCGACCGATTCGAAGGAGAACTTCTGGTCGTCCTTCGGCGGCGGCATGGCTCCCGAGCTCATCGGGTACCCCGTGTACCGGGCGAGCACGATGGCGACCTATCCCGTCATGGGTGCGGTCGGCGGAACCACGATCACGTCCGGTTCGGCTGACTACCCGATCATCCTCGGGGACTTCAGCATGTACCAGATCGTCGACCG
>CAZDYH010000288.1:0-1401 GCA_964509355.1 uncultured Mycobacterium sp. | reverse complement strand
CCGGCCCGTCGTCTCCCTTCGGGCCGGGCTGCTGCGACCTCAAATAAAGGGAGACACAAATGCAAGACGACCCCGTCGTCGAGCAGGCCACGGCCGCGCCCGGCGAACACCGCACGACCCCGCGCACCATGTACGTCGCTGAAGCAGCCAAGGCGCTGCTCATCGAATGTGGTGGCGACGTCAAGACGGCCATCGAAGCGGTGAAGGAGGCCGCCCGATGACCCGCAAAGGCGAGAAAGTCACCTGCGCGTTCCCGTACTACGGCAACAACTTCGAGCCCGAGTTCGTCCTGTCGATGCTGTCGGTCAAAGACCATGACTGGATGACCGGGCAGAAAGCCCTCGCCCATCCGGGCTGGCTGGTCGCCGTCGGCGGCACCGATCTCGCCCAGGGCCGCAACAAAGCGGTGCGGGTCTTCCTCGAGCAGACCGACGCCGACTGGCTCTGGTTCATCGACACCGACCAGGGCTTCCGAGGCGACATCCTCAAGCAGTTGCTCGCCTCGGCCGATCCGGTCGAACGACCGATCGTGTCGGCGCTGATCATGGCCGCCCGCGCCGAAGGCCACGGCCTGCCCGTGTCGCCGGCGTGCGTGGCGATGCAAGAGGTCGAGGGCACCCCGCAACTCGTCCAGTATTTCGGCGTCCCGAACGAGCGGCACTGGCACGTCGGCGCGTCCGGCACGGGCTGCATCCTGATCCACCGGACCGTCCTCGAGGCGATCGGCGAGCAGCACAAGGATTCGCCGTGGCCGTGGTTCGAGTACCTGGCCTGGAAGCGGCCCGATCCGGTCACCGGCGAAACGGTGCCCGACGTGATGGGCGAAGACTACGCGTTCAGCCTCAAGGCGCGGGCGCTCGGGTTCCCGGTCATCGTCGACACCCGCATCGAGTGCAGCCACATCAAGAAGCGCACCCTGACGTCCCGCGACTTCTACGCCCAGTTCCCGCCCACCGAGCTCGAGCCCCGCAACTTCGCGGTGATCCCGACCAAGGGCGCAGCGCCGAAGTTGCTCAAGGCGCTGCTCTACGACCTCGAGCGCCAGGGCGGGTACGAGGAACTGTTCGTGATCGACAACGGCTGCACCGGCAAGACCCGCGAATGGCTGCACGCCCAGGAGATCGCCACGGTCATCGAGATGACCGACCCGGACATCGGCATCCACGACATGTGGAACGCCGGCATCGCCCTCGCCCAGTCCCGCTACCCGCGCTTCAACCTGGCGTTCCTGAACGACGACATCTGCATCGGTGAGAAGTTCCTCACCGGACTGTCCGACGCCCTCACCGTCGACGAGAAATGTGTCGCGGTGTGCCCGAACTGGGACGGCCGTGACGCGGTGGCGGTCGAACCGCTGCACGGCATCGTCGCCGCCGGCAAGAACCCGAACGGCCTCACCGG
>CAZDYH010000287.1:0-2805 GCA_964509355.1 uncultured Mycobacterium sp. | reverse complement strand
ACGTCGCGCAATCGCTCGATTCCACCGCGGCGCCGCGCGAACTGCACATCGTCGACGAGGTGCCGCGCCGCGGCGTCGGCAAGATCGACCGGCGGGCGCTGATCGACCGGTTCAGGGCGGCCGGAGGATGATCAGCCCACGGAGCTTCTCACAAGGTGTCCCGGGCCCGATCAAGCGATGGCGTTGACGGCGGTCGACACTCGCGACTGGAAATCGGCCGGCAGCGGAATGTATCCGTAGTCCACCAGATCGACCTGACCCTGGCCGACGGTGGACTGCAGGAACGCCCGCACCGCCTGACCGACCTCAGCGTCGGGATACTTCGAGCACACCAGTTGATAGGTTGCCAGCACGATCGGGTACGCGCCGGGCTCGGTCGGCTCGAAGAACGACGAGGTGTCGAGCACCAGGTCGTTGCCCTGGACACTTACCGAGGCGCCGGAGACGGTCTTGCCGACGGATTCGGTGCTGATGCCCACCGGTTTCGGGCCCGCCGGGGTCAAGACCTTCGCGGTGAAAAGGTGCTGCGCCTGGGCGGACGACCACTCGTTGTAGCTGATCGCGCCATCGGTGTTCTTGACCGTCGCCGCCGTACCCTCGTTACCCTTTGCGCCCTCGCCGACACCGCCGTTGAACGACTTGCCTGTACCCTTGCCCCACGCACCGTTCGAAGCCGCGTCGAGGTACTGCTGGAAGTTGTCGGTGGTTCCGGACTCGTCGCTGCGGAACACCACCTTGATGTCCTGAGCCGGCATCGACTGGTTCAGCGCCTTGATCGCCGGGTCGTCCCACCGCGTGATCGTGCCGTTGAAGATCTTCGCCGTCGTCGGTGCGTCCAGCACCAGCGTGTCAGTGGCGGCGAGGTTGTAGGTGATCGCAATTGGACCGAACACGACAGGCAAGTTCCAGGCGTCCGAACCGCACCGCTCCTTGGCCTTGGCGTACTCGCCGGATTCTTTACTCAGCGGCGAGTCCGTGCCGCCGAAATCGGTCTGCTTGGCGAGGAACTCGCTCACCCCGGCGCCGGACCCATTGGCGGTGTAGTCAACCGTCTGGCCGGGGCAGGCCTGCTCGTAGGCCTTGATGAACCGCGTCATCGCGTTCGCCTGGGCCGTCGAGCCGCTGGCTTTCAGCGCGGACTTGCCGCCGCAGTCCACCTTCGCCGAGCCCGCATACGAGGGGGTTGAGTCGTCGCTAACGCATGCCGGGAGCACCAGGACACCCGCGGCCAGCAGGCTCAGCGCAGCACCAGATCGGTTGAGCGTCATCGAAGCTCCTTCGCAGAGTCAGGGTGACGTGCACGACGCCACCGGATCGGACTGGGCCGCGGAACCGGGTTCCGCCGGGCAGGCAAACCGCGTCCCCGCAAACCTATGGACTCCCGATGAATGACCACCCCTCAGAATAATGAACGGCAGGTGAACGACGGTGTGGGCTTACGTGGACGAATCCGCAATAGCGGCTTGACTATTCGACGATAGCTCAGTATGTATTGAGTCAATTATGGTTGGGTCTAATCTCGATGTTGCGCAGCGGGCGGCTATTCACGCCGCGCTCGCTGACCCCGGCCGGCTCGCGATCGTCGACCGCCTCCAGCTTGCCGACGCCTCTCCCTCGGAGCTGCAGACGCTGCTGTCGATGTCGTCGAACTTGCTGTCCCACCATGTCGGAGTGCTCGAGCAGGCCGGGCTGGTGCGCCGCACACGCTCAGAGGGTGATCGCCGACGCACGTACCTGCAGCTGATCCCCGAGGCGTTTGACGCGCTGGTGCCGTCGACATCACAGCGGGCGCATCGTGTGGTCTTCGTGTGCACCCAGAACTCGGCCCGTAGCCAGCTCGCCGTGGCCGTCTGGTCCCGCCGCAGCCCGCTGCCCGCGGCCTCAGCCGGCACCCATCCCGGCACCGAAGTCCATCCCGGCGCCGTGGCTGCCGCTCAACGCCACCACGTCCCGATGCGGCCCCATGCCCCGCAGCACCTCGACGACGTACTTGCCCCCACCGACCTCGTCATCGCGGTCTGCGATAACGCCCACGAAGAACTCCCCGACGACCTGGCCCGTATGCACTGGTCGATACCCGATCCGGTGCGCGCTTCCGGCAAACATGCATTCGACCGCGCGCTCAAAGACCTGACCAAACGCATCAACCGTCTCGTCCCCACCCTGCAACCCCTCTAGCGCAACGGAGCTCACCCAATGACCGACAACCTCGCCGCCGAAACCCCCACCACCCGCGTACGTCGCGACCTGACCATCGACCAGCGCCTCGCACTCAACACGGCGGCGACGCATCTGCAGACGGAGTTCGCCGCCATGTTCGGGGTGGAAACCATCGAACGGTTCCTGTACTCCTCCTACGACCAGTTCGGCCGCCAAGCGTCAATCGCCAACTTCCTGCCGCTGCTCGCTGAACGCTTTGCGCGGCAGCGGCTTCGCGCACTGGCCAAGGTCGAAGGAAAACAACATGACGGGAAACCGATCGTGCTGTTCCTGTGCACGCACAATGCGGGCCGCTCCCAGATGGCGATGGGATTCTTCACCCACCTCGCCGGCGACGCCGCCGTCGCGTGGTCCGGCGGCTCTGAGCCGCCAAGAGGTCAACCCCGCTGCGGTGCAGGCAATGGCCGAGCTTGGCATTGACATCGCCAACGAGTACCCCAAACCGTGGACCGACGAGATCGTGCGCGCCGCCGACGTCGTCATCACCATGGGCTGCGGCGATGCCTGCCCGGTGTTCCCCGGTCGCCGCTACGAGGAATGGGTGCTCGATGACCCGGCCGGGCAGGACGTCGAGGCAATCCGCCC
>CAZDYH010000286.1:0-2807 GCA_964509355.1 uncultured Mycobacterium sp. | reverse complement strand
GCGCCGAACCTCCTAGGGGGTGTCTCCTAGTTGGCCGCCGCGCGGCAGTCACGGCATTGCCGCCTTTACACACGAGCCGAAAAAATCCGCCTGTGAATTTTCGACCTAGGGGGATATTCGCGGTAATGCCTCGACGGTTCAACGATGACGAACTTCCTGACTTAGCTCACGTTTGGCGGTGAGCGGCAGTCGGGATGCTCTGAGCTGTGGTTTTGGCGTCTGGGCGGTGACGCCTCCGCTGGGTTTTCACTCCGCCGCTTCCGCCGGGCCGGTGCTGGCCTAGCCTCTCCATCCCGGCACCGAATTGCCCAACGCAACACCTACGTCACCTGCGACGAAATACCGTGCGAGGCGTCGGCCCATGCGCAAAGGAACAGCACCATGAACATCAATCACAACCGCAAGCGGATCGCCGCGGGGGCAATCCTGTCGGCGAGCGTTTTCCTTGCCGGATTGGGCCTGGCGGAGGGGACCGCCCAGGCCGTACCGGGGAACAGTTGGCCCGGGTGCCCGCCCGACAGCCCCGAAGGCCCATGTCGTTGGTGTCCCGGGGACCCGCCGGTACAGACTGGGAATCTCCAGGTCAACCCGGTGGTCTGGGACAACAACGTCTGCCACACCTACTGGTACGTGTACCACGGGCAGGGCAACGTGGCAGCGAACATTTTCGAGGGCGAAGCGCCGCCTCCGCCGCCTCCGCCGCCACCCAACCTGACTCCACCGCTTCCGCCGGGGTGGTGCTGGTCACTGTTCCTCCCGACGACAAGTTGCCCGAACGGCTGACCCTGAGCGGCGGCAGGCCCTGGGCGGCCGGTCCAAGAAGAACACGAGGAAGTGAAGGAGTGCCCCTAACCGCTCGAACCCCGGTCCCCTGGCTCCTCCCACGGTCCATGACCCGGGTTGCGACTCGGGTTGGCGGCACCCCCTGGCCTGGTGGTGCCGTGCTGGGGCTGTGAAGCGCCGTAGGGGCTGCGAACGGGTCGAGCGCACGCGGTTCTGTCGCGTTTGCTCCAGCCCCATCTCGACTCCCGGCCCCTTCCCGCTCCTACGCTCATCTGATGGACACCGAGGGGGCCTTCGTCCCGCACAAGCCCGACCCCACGCTCTGCGGGACCATCCTGTACGTCGTGCGGTTGGATTTCTTCGGCAAGCTCTCGAAGCGGGACCAGGACCGGCTCATGAAGCTCAATCCTCAAGCCCGCAAGAAGGCCCCCGTCTTCTACGTCGGCCAGACCGTGCTGCTGGCCTGCCAGCGCTACGAGAACCACCTGAACGGCTATAAGGCCAGCCGCTGGGTGAAGAAGTATGGCCAGCGCTTGATCAAGGCCGACGAGTGGAAGCCGGACTTCGGCGAGGCGCTGCCGGAGAAGACCATCCGCGCCGCGTGGCAGCTGGCCCGGCGCAGCAACGGCGAGCCTGGTAAGCGTGAGAAGGAGCTGGCCGAGCTGCTCCGGGCGCAGGGCTATTACGTCATCTCGAACTGAGGCGTTAGCCCATTCGTTGGGCGCGCGGGATCAGCGCGACTCGGTGGCGTGTCATCCGCCCTATGGACATCGTTCGAGACTGGTCATGTCCGAGAACTGGCCCGGGTTACCTTCGACGACGCAGCCGATGTTGTGGCTTTCCAACAGCTCAATGAGGTCGGCGTCCGGAGGCCCTGGGAGCAGGATTGGTAGGGAGCAGTGCTTCACGTAGCGGCCGTAGTCAAGGACCTGCCCGAGCGCCGGGCGGACGCTCATCCGTTCGGCTGTCCCCTTCGCCTCGTAAAGGACCCCAGCCGTGGTATCCGCAGCGTCGGTGTAGAGCACCCCAATGGGGGTCTGAATTTCGTACCTCTTAACGATCCGGCTGTGTGACTTCACCAGATACTCCTGGAACCGGGCTACAACGACCGGCTTCGGTCTGCCTGGCGGTGCCGCTGACGGCTCTCTCGAACTCCGAGTCCTCCGACTTGATCGCCGCTAGGGGAATGGTGTTGACGGCGTGTCGTAGTACCCGGGCGGCGGCGGCCCGTTCAACGGGTAGTACCCAGGCGGCAGTGCCGGTCCGCCGTGGACGGGCGCCAGCGGAGGGCCGTTGGACTCCGGGGCGTTCAGCGAGATGTATCCGGGTGGCAGCTGCGGCGCCGGGCCAGCTCCCGGCGGCGGTGGGGCCATTGCGGGCACCTCGCCGGGTGGCGTACCGGCGAATCCGTACGGGTCCTGGGCCTGATGCCAAGCATCCCTGAGGAAGCCCAACGGCCCCGACGAATTCCCCGACCCGTACACGGGGTTCTGGATCTCCGGCACTGTCCGCGTCCCGACCGGTGGCGGCGGTGGCGGACCCACCGGATCGCTCCCCAGCGCCTCCATCACGGGCTGCCCCGGAGCCGGGGGAGCCGCACCGGGTGTAGGCGCCACTGGCGTCGGATAGGGCGGGACCTCGGGATCCGCGCTCGCTTGGCCTGCCAGCGCCAACGCAGCCAGGCCGATGGCCGCGCCCGCCAGTGCGATCCTGGCGACGTACGCGGGTGAGGTGGCGCAGTCGCGCAGGCGTGCGGTCATGGGTATCGAGGCTACCGCCTCGTCACAGCCACCGCCGCGCCGGGAACGAACGACGGCGGGACATACCCTCGTGACGGCAGTTGCAACGGCGACATAACGCCGAAGATGGACGGCACCTGTCTGGTCAGCGGCGGTGGCTTCTTCGACACCGGCGGCGGGTCGGTGTGCGTCTACCCGACGACACCGACGAAGAGACCGACGACGAACCCAACGCGATGTAAGTCGGCCTGCCTGTGCCCGAGTCCATCTAGGCCATCAGCCTGA
>CAZDYH010000285.1:0-2818 GCA_964509355.1 uncultured Mycobacterium sp. | reverse complement strand
CGGCGGACTGCCACGAGCCGGCCGCACGGCCTTGTAGCCCACGTTTCGGACCGTGCCGATCAGGGACTCGTACTCGGCGCCGAGCTTGGCGCGCAGGCGACGGATGTGCACGTCGACGGTCCGGGTGCCACCGAAGAAGTCGTACCCCCACACCTCTTGCAGCAGCTGCGCGCGGGTGAAGACGCGACCGGCGTGCTGCGCGAGGTACTTCAGCAGCTCGAACTCCTTATAGGTGAGGTCGAGCGGGCGCCCGCGCAACCGCGCGGTGTAGGTGCCTTCGTCGATCACCAGTTCACCCAGGCTGACCTTACCCAGGCTCTCCTGGCCGGCCATGCCGCCACGGCGGCCGACCAGCAGCCGCAGCCGGGCGTCGATCTCAGCCGGGCCGGTGCTGGGCAGCAGGATCTCGTCGAGCCCCCACTCCACGGTGACCGCCACCAGTCCGCCCTCGTTGACCACCGCCACCACCGGAATCGACGTACCCATGGTGACCAGCAGTCGGCACAAGCCGCGCGCGGCGGCCAGGTCGGTGCGGGCATCGACGATCGCCACATCCGCGGTTCCCGCCTGAAGCAGGGACGAAACCTCCGCCGGCGCTGACCGCACCGAGTGCGCGAGCAGCGACAACGAGGGCAGGACCGACTCTGGATGTGGGTCGACGGTCAGTAACAGCAGGTCCAACAGGCTCTCCAATGCCCTGGAAAATCATCTCCCAGATTCATGGCAGACATGTGGTCGTTGACGACCAACAGTGATCCAACGATAGCTTGCTACCTGCTCTTCAGCCGCGCCGAGGCGCCGGGCGGCTCCGATGCGCCAGAATGTGCGGGTGCGCAAGCTGTTGATCGCTTCGGCTGCGGCGGCGGTCGCCGTCGTCGTCGCAGCCGTCGGCGTCGACTTCGGTGCGACGATTTATGCCGAGTACCGGCTGGCCCGCACGGTCCGCAGCGAGGCCCAGCTGAGCTGGGATCCGTCGGCCACGATTCTGGGGTTTCCGTTCATCCCCCAGGCCATGCGACACCACTACGACGAGGTGGAGATCAAGGCCAACGATGTCGACCACGCCGTCGTCGGGAAGGCATCGCTGGAGGCCACCATGCACTCCATCGACCTGACGCAGGCTTCCTGGCTGGTCAGACCGGAGGCGAAACTGCCGGTCGGCAAGCTGGAGAGCCGGATCATCATCGACTCCGCGCACGTCGGCCGCTTCATGGGCATCAAAGACCTGGTGGTCGAGGCGCCGGCCAAGGAAACCAACGACGCCACCGGCGGCACCACCGAATCCGGGATCTCGGGCAGCCGCGGGCTGGTGTTCACCGGCACACCCAAGTCCGCCGACTTCGACAAACGTGTCAGCGTCGCCGTGGACCTGTCCATCGCCGGGGCCGACAAGACCACGCTGGTGTTCACCGGCACCGGAATCCTGACCGGCGCGGGCACCGCCGATCAGCAGGTTCCCGAGGACAAGAAGGACGCGGTGGTGAACGCCTTCAGCGCCAGCCTGCCCGGCCAGAAACTGCCCTTCGGTGTCGCACCGACCAGCCAGGGGGCCCGCGGGTCCGACATCATCATCGAAGGCATCACCGAGGGAGTAACCATCGCCCTCGATGGGTTCAGACAGTCATGACCACTTCGATGATCGCCGCGATGGCTGCCATCGGCGGGGCGCTCGGCCTGGCAGCCGTCATCGGCTGGCTGTTGAACCGCCGCTCCGGGGTGGTGCGCCAGACCGGGGGGACAAGCGCAACCTCAGCAGCATCCGAGCTCGATACCAGCGACCTGGGCCTGTCGCGCACCGGACCGACCATCGTGCATTTCAGCGCGGTCTGGTGCGGGCCCTGTACCGGGGTGCGACGTGTGGTCGATCAGGTGTGCGGCGACCTACCCGATGTCGCTCACGTCGAGATCGATATGGACGCCAATCCGACAGCGGCGAAAAAGCTTTCGGTGCTCTCGCTGCCGACGACTTTCATCTTCGACGGCGACGGCCGGCAGCGGTACCGCACCGCCGGCATCCCCAAGGCCGCTGACCTACGGTCAGCTCTCGAACCGCTATTGGCTTGAGCACCGTGTCATTGGGTAGGATGTCTGGCGTGTCCGCCCGCCTCGAGCTCATGCTCACCAAGCGCCGCGCAGTCGATCTGTGCCGCACCGCGGGTTGCTGCTGTTGTTGTAGCTGCTGAGTAGCCGCGCCCCCTTTTCCGCGCCGCTCTCGGAGCAGCCGTTGTGGCATGCCCACGTCCAGCCCTTCCCGCAACAGGAGCATCTTCATGTCGACCAACAACAACACCGCACAGGTGGACGTCCGGGGCCCGCGCTTCGCCGCCTGGATCACCACGGCCGTCCTGGTGGCCACCCTCATCGTCTCGGCGTTCAGCGTGCCCGCCGCCGCGGTGATCCTGGGCCTGCAGGCCATCGTCTTCGCGATCGGAGCGCTGCGCGGTCCGCGACAACACCCCTACGGCCGGATATTCGCCAACGTCGTCGCCCCGCGCCTCGGTCCGGTCACCGAACGAGAACCCGCGCCGCCGTTGCGGTTTGCCCAACTAGTCGGTTTCGTCTTCGCAGTCGTCGGGGTGATCGGTTTCGCCACCGGCGTGACGCTGCTGGGCCTCATCGCGACCGCGTTCGCGTTGGCGGCCGCCTTCCTCAACGCGGCCTTCGGCATCTGCCTGGGCTGCCAGCTCTACCCGTTCGTCGCACGCCTGCGTCACTCACTTGCCAGCGCATAAACCCGAAACGCAAAGCAATCGAAAGGATCTTCATGGCCCGCTCCGACGTCCTGGTCTCCGCTGACTGGGCCGAGAGCAATCTCGAC
>CAZDYH010000284.1:1263-2823 GCA_964509355.1 uncultured Mycobacterium sp. | reverse complement strand
CGTTCTCCTTATCAAACAACGCGGGATCAACGGTGTTCCAGCCACCGAGGTCGGCGATGGTCCACAGCTTCTCCGCCGTCGGGAAATCCGAGGCGAAATCGGCTGCGGCGGCGGGGTCGACGGGCCGGAAGCCGGCCTGCGCCCAGATCTTCTGTCCCTCGGGGGTGTAGAGAAAGTTCTTCAGCGCGGTGGCCTTGTCGAGGTGGGCGCCGGTGCTCACCACCGCGACCGGGTTCTCGATCTTGAAGGTCTGCGGCGGGTTGATGTGCTCGACGGGCTTGCCCTGTCGCTCCACGTTGATGGCTTCGTTCTCGTAGCTCAACAACACGTCACCGGTACCCTGCAGGAACACGTCGGTGGCCTCCCGACCAGAGCCGGGCCGGGTCTTGACATGCTCGTTTACCAGCGTGCTCACGTAGTCCAGACCGGCCTGCTGATCTTGCCCGCCGTTGCTCTTGGCGGCGTAGGGCGCCAACAGGTTCCACTTCGCCGAGCCGGAGCTCAGCGGACTCGGAGTGACGACCTCGATGCCGGGCGCCAACAGGTCGTCCCAGTCCTTGATGTTCTTCGGATTGCCCTTGCGCACAACCAAAGTCACCACGGACCCGAAGGGGATGCCCTTGGTTGCGTCGGCGTTCCAGTCCTGCGCCACCTTGCCGGCCTTGACCAGGCGAGTGATGTCCGGTTCGACCGAGAAGTTGACGATATCGGCGGGCTTGCCGTCGACGACGGCGCGTGACTGATCGCCCGAGGCGCCATAGGACGTGGTGACCGCTACGCCCTTGCCCGCCGGGGTGGCCGCGAACGCCGGGATGATCTTGCTCCAGCCCGGCTCGGGAACCGCGTAGGCGACCAGGGTGAGCGTGGTCTCCGCGCCCGGCTGTTCGCCCCCGCCGGCGACGTCGCTGGACCCGCCACCGCAGGCGGCGACCACCGCCGCGGTCAGGGCGAGCGCGGCGGCTGCGCGCCAGCGTGGAGTGGGCGTGACGATCTTCTGCATTGGTGGGCCTTTCATTGCGGGGCGACTGGCAGGACGAGCCCCGTCACAACGGAAAGGTGACCGATCAGTATGCGGGCAGGTTCACAGCCAGCACCGACGCCAGACCGCGGACGGACATGGAGTCAGCGACAACAGGAGACATCAGCAACAGCGCAGTTACCCACGGCAATGAGCGCCAAAACATGGCAGTCGCGATTGCCGGCCCCTGCGTGCATGGCGCGAAGCCTAACAGAGTTGTCGTAGCCGACCGGCCGTCGCGATCTCACCGGGTCAGCAGCCAGGTGACGATCACCAACACCAGCAGGGCCACCAGCGCCAGCGTCACCCGCGAGCGCGGCAGGCCGGTCACCGGGAGGATTCCTCGTCGTGGCGGGTCCGCCGCAGCAGCCGGATTCCATTGCCCAGTGCGCCGTCCAGCAGAACCGCCAGGCCGTAGGCCAGAGCCAGCACGACCGGAATCACCACGATGGTCTGCAGGACGAACCCCAGCCCCGAAAGCCAAAGCTCGACGCCGTCCCACCAACTCAGAAACCCGGCCATCGAGCCCACCCTATTCGCCG
>CAZDYH010000284.1:0-1163 GCA_964509355.1 uncultured Mycobacterium sp. | reverse complement strand
TTCTGCAAACCCAGCCCGCCGACGAGGCTGACACCTCACCGTTCACCGGCACGGACCCGGTGCCATACGTGGCAGGCGGGTTGCGGAGCCCGTTCCCGCCGATCGCCGACTATGCGTTTCTCTCCGACTGCGAGACGACATGCCTGATCTCGTCGGCCGGTTCGGTGGAGTGGCTGTGCGTGCCGCGGCCCGACTCCCCCAGCGTGTTCGGCGCGATCCTGGACCGCGCGGCCGGCCATTTCCGGATCGGCCCGTATGGCGTGTCGGTGCCGGCTGCGCGCCGCTATCTGCCGGGCAGCCTGATCCTGGAGACCACCTGGCAGACCCACACCGGATGGGTGATCGTGCGCGACACGCTGGTGATGGGCCCTTGGCACGACATCGAGTCACGATCGCGCACGCATCGCCGCACCCCGATGGACTGGGATGCCGAGCACATCCTGCTGCGCACCGTGCGATGTGTCAGCGGCACCGTCGAGCTGGTGATGAGCTGTGAGCCGTCGTTCGACTATCACCGCGTCAGCGCCAGCTGGGAGTACTCGGCCAGCGCCTACGGGGAGGCCATTGCCCGGGCCAACCACAACCCGGACGCCCACCCCACCCTGCGGCTCACCACCAACCTGCGGATCGGTTTGGAGGGCCGGGAGGCGCGGGCGCGCACCAGGATGCACGAGGGCGACAACGCCTTCGTCGCGCTGAGCTGGTCGGACCATCCCTCGCCGCAGACCTTCGAAGACGCCGCCGAAAAGATGTGGAAGACCAGCGAAGCCTGGCGGCAGTGGATCAATGTCGGCAATTTCCCGGACCACCCGTGGCGGTCGTATCTGCAGCGCAGCGCGCTGACCCTGAAAGGGCTGACGTACTCGCCCACCGGGGCGCTGCTGGCGGCGAGCACCACGTCGCTGCCGGAGACGCCGCAGGGCGAACGCAACTGGGACTACCGCTACGCCTGGGTGCGCGACTCGACGTTCGCGCTATGGGGCCTGTACACCCTGGGGCTGGATCGCGAGGCCGACGACTTCTTCTCGTTCATCGCCGACGTGTCCGGCGCCAACAACGGCGAACGCCATCCGTTGCAGGTGATGTACGCCGTCGGCGGCGAGCGCAGCCTGGTCGAGGAAGAACTGCACCACCTGTCCGGCTACGACAACGCCCGCCCGGTG
>CAZDYH010000283.1:0-2835 GCA_964509355.1 uncultured Mycobacterium sp. | reverse complement strand
CTAGTTACACCAGCAGCACGGCCGCGCCGGCGATGCGGCCCGCACTGAGATCGGACAGTGCCCGATCAGCCTGTGACAGTGGGTACTCGGGCGTCGTGACATCGATGTGGTGCTGGCCGGCGAAGTCCAGGAAGGCGCGGGCATCGGCACGGGTGTTGGAGGTCACCGACCGCATCTGGCGCTCCTGAAAGAGATGACGCTGGTAATTGAGCTGCGGGATATCGCTGAGGTGAATGCCGGCGATCGCCAGCGTGCCGCCGCGGTCCAGCGCCTCGAGCGCCGGGAGCACCAGGTCACCGACCGGGGCGAACAGGATCGCGGCGTCCAGGCGAACCGGCGGCGGATCGGCCGCGTCCTGCGCGGACGCGGCGCCGAGTGCAAGCGCCAATTCCCTGGCCGGGGCCCCGCGGGTCATCACATGCACCTCCGCGCCCTGTGCCAGCGCGACCTGCGCGGTGATATGCGCACTGCCACCGAACCCGTAGAGCCCCAGCCGCCCGCCCGGCGGCAGTTCGGCGCGCATCAGTGAGCGATATCCGATGATGCCCGCGCAGAGCAGCGGGGCGAGCTCACTGTCGGAGTAGCCGCGAGGCAACCGGTGCGCGAATGCCGCAGGCACAGTGGTGAATTCGGCGTAGCCACCGTCAGCGTCCCAGCCGGTGTAGCGCGACTCCGGGCACAGGTTCTCGTCCCCGCGGCTGCAGTACCTGCACACCCCGCAGGTACGACGCAGCCAGGCAATCCCCACCCGGTCGCCGACGGCGAAGTAGCCGCCGGCGTCGGCGCCCATGCCGATGACCTCTCCGACCACTTCGTGCCCGGGCGTAACGCGGCGACGATGCACGGGCAAGTCACCCTCGGTGACATGCAGGTCGGTGCGGCACACCCCACACGCGTGCACGGCCACCAGCAGCTCAGCCGGCCCGGGTTGCGGTACCCGGTCGGTGACCCGTTCGAGCGGGCCGGTGCGCATCGGGCCGGGCTGTCGCACTCGCCAGGCGGTCATCGTCGTTCCCGCTTCCGAAGCCATGTCCCCATCGTGCCGCGCGTTGCGACGGCGCGCCGGGCGGCGTGGCGGTTCCAGTCCGAATTAGGGACCAATGTCGCACGGTTCGAGGCCCTTAGGGGACTCCTGCCCCTGACCAGCGGGTGCGACAGTGGGGTCGAGACACCGCAGACGACGACTACTTCAGGGGCGACTATGACCGACGGCCTGCCCGACGAGGCCACCATCCTGACGGCGCTGGCGCTGTCGATTCGGGCTCCGTCTGTTCACAACTCCCAACCCTGGCGCTGGCGACTCGGCGACCAGACTGTGCATCTGTACAGTGATCCAGCCCGGCACCTCCCCCACACTGATCCCGCGCGGCGCGACCTGTTGCTCAGCTGCGGCGTGATGCTGCAACATTTCACGGTGGCACTGGCGGCACTGGGCTGGCAGAGCCACATTCACCGGCTGCCCAATCCCGCGGATCCCGAGCACCTCGCCAGCATCGAGATCTCCGCGCACAGCGCAAGCGAGCAGGACATCGCCCTGGCGGCGGCGATCCCCCGGCGGCGTACCGACCGGCGCTGGTACAGCTCGTGGCCGGTGCCGGGTGGCGATATCGCCCTGATGGCCGCGCGTGCCGCGCGCTCAGGTGTGATGCTGCGTCGCGTCCAGTCGCCCGGCGAGTTGAGCGCTGTGATCGCCAGCGCCGTGCGCGAACACACCGCCGACCCGGGTTATCTCGAGGAGTTGTCAACGTGGAGCGGCCGGCACGGCGCGCTCGCAGGTGTCCCCGCCCGCAACACACCGGCCCCGGAACCTCGCGTCCCGATCCCGGCGCGAGTGTTCGCCAATCCCGTTCTGCAGCAGCCTCATGGCGCTGAACCGCGCGACGACGCGGGGGTGGTCGTGGTGCTCGGCACGGCGACCGATGACCCGCTCGCGCTATTGCGGGCCGGTGAGGCGACCGGCGTTGTTCTCCTGACGGCGACAGCGTTGGGTCTGTCAAGCTGCCCGCTGACCGAGCCGCTCGAGATTGAGGCCACGCGGGAGATCGTGCGGAACAAGATTCTCGGCGGCGACGGCTTCCCGCAGATGATGTTGCGCATCGGTTGGGCACCGTTGAATGCCGACCCGCTGCCCGCGACACCCCGCCGTCCGCTTGCGGACATGGTGGAGCATCTGGACGGATCACCGCTGGGCAACTAACTCAACGGTGGTGCCGTCGGCCCGATTGCCTACGGCGGCAACCGGATACGACGCGCTAGGTCTTTCGAACCAGCCCGACGATCCAGAGCAGGACCACCGAACCCAGGATCGCCGTGAACAGCGTGAACCACCAGCCGCCGGCAGCGGTGTCGAGGAAGAAGCTCAGCAGGAACCCGCCGATCAACGCGCCGATGATGCCGATCACAATGTTCAGCAGGATGCCGGAGCCGCCGCCCTTGACGATCTTGCCCGCGATCCAGCCCGCAATAGCGCCGATGATGATGTAACCAATCCAGCCGACACTGGTCGTCATTGTCGAACGGGCGAGAAATTCGGTAGCTGCCAAAGTGTCCATCAGGATCTCCTCGCTGTTGCTGCCATGCCCAGCGTAACCGCTGGACCACCCCTTCGGTATACCGCTCCAGCGTAACGTTTCGACCCGCGAATCGGCCACGATCGGTGATTGACATGCTCGCAGCGCTGGAGAGATACCGCGTAGGCGCCCCATTACGTTGTGCGGACGAAGGATTGGCTGTCACCCGCAGACATGGCGGACCCCGGGCACTCGGCCAGTAGTCAGCCCGCTGTTGTCGTCAGGCTGGCGGCATCATTTCCGGTACCGGCGTCGTTACCGGGAC
>CAZDYH010000282.1:1747-2857 GCA_964509355.1 uncultured Mycobacterium sp. | reverse complement strand
TGGACGCCGATCATCCTGTCCGACGGCGCCCACCACACCAACGCGACCTACTACAGCGACGTCCGGGTGCCGGTCGACATGCTGGTCGGCGAGGAGAACGCCGGCTGGCGGCTGATCACCACCCAGTTGAACCACGAGCGCGTCATGCTCGGGCCGGCCGGCCGTGTCGCGGGGATCTACGACCGGGTGCACGCCTGGGCGTCGAAACCCGGCGGTGACGGCGTCACGCCGATCGACCACGCCGACGTGAAGCGCGCGCTCGGCGAGATCCACGCGATCTGGCGCATCAACGAACTGCTCAACTGGCAGGTCGCGGCCTCCGGCGAGACCATAGACATCGCCGACGCCGCAGCCACGAAGGTCTTCTCCACCGAACGCATTCAGAAGATCGGGCGTCTGGCCGAGGAGATCGTCGGCAAGTACGGCAACGCCGCGGAGGAGGACACCGCCGAGTTGCTGGACTGGCTTGACTCGCAGACCAAGCGCAATCTCGTTATCACGTTCGGTGGCGGGGTGAACGAGGTGATGCGAGAACAGGTTGCGGCGTCTGGTCTCAAGGTGCCCAGGGTGCCACGATGAGCGCTCGCGCGAAGAGCAGAAGGCGGCGATGAGCGGCGACGACATAACGAAGGCAGCCGAGCGGGTCAAAGCCGAAGGCATGAGCAAGCCGCGGGTGGGCCGCCACCCGGTGAACCAGCCGATGATCGACCACTGGCTGGACGCGATCGGCGACAAGAACCCCATCTACGTCGACGAGGCTGCCGCCAAGGCCGCGGGTCATCCCGGCGTCGTCGCGCCGCCCGCCATGATTCAGGTGTGGACGATGGCGGGCCTCGGCGGTGCCCGTCCCGACGACGACCCGCTGGGCAAGATGCTGGCACTGTTCGACGATGCCGGCTACATCGGCGTGGTCGCGACCAACTGTGAGCAGACCTACCACCGTTACCTGCGACCGGGTGAAGAGGTGAGCGTCAGCGCCGAACTCACAGACGTGGTCGGACCCAAGCAGACCGCACTCGGTGAGGGCTTCTTCATCACCCAGAAGATCACCTGGCAGGTCGGCGACGAAGATGTCGCTGAAATGATGTGGCGCATGATGAAGTTCAAGCC
>CAZDYH010000282.1:0-1647 GCA_964509355.1 uncultured Mycobacterium sp. | reverse complement strand
GACACCAAGTTCTTCTGGGACGGTGTCAACGCCCACGAGCTGCGCATCCAGAAGCGGCCGGACGGCAGCCTGCAACACCCGCCGGTGCCGGCGCTGTGGCAGGACAAAGAAGCCCCGATCGACTACGTCGTCGCAAGCGGCAAGGGAACGGTGTTCAGCTTCGTCGTGCACCATGCGCCGAAGGTGCCCGGTCGCACGCTGCCGTTCGTGATCGCACTCGTCGAACTCGAGGAGGGCGTCCGGATGCTCGGTGAGCTCCGTAACGTCAACCCCGCCAAGGTGGAGATCGGAATGCCGGTTCACGCAATGTATATCGACTTTCCAGCCGGTGAAAGCGGGCCGGCATGGACGAACTACGCCTGGGCGCCCGACGCATGACCGCGCCTACCGTGGAGGTGGGTACGAAGCTGCCCGAGCTCTCGCTCTACGGCGACCCGACGTTCATCGTGTCGACGGCGATCGCCACCCGCGACTACCAGGACGTTCACCATGACCGCGACAAGGCTCAGGCCAAGGGCTCCAAGGACATCTTCGTCAACATCCTCACCGACACCGGTCTGGTGCAGCGCTACATCACCGACTGGGCGGGCCCGACCGCGATCATCAAGTCCATCGGCCTGCGGCTCGGTGTGCCGTGGTACGCCTACGACACGGTGACGTTCAAAGGTGAGGTGACCGCGGTGGAGGACGGACTCATCACGCTGAAGATCTCGGGCAGCAACAGCCTTGGCGATCACGTCATCGCGAAAGCGACGCTATCGATCGGAGAAGCGTGATGCCCGGCGACCTGTCCGGTAAAGCGGCGATCGCCGGAATCGGCGCCACGGACTTTTCGAAGAACTCCGGGCGCAGCGAGCTGCGGCTGGCCGCCGAGGCGGTGCTGGATGCCCTCGACGACGCGGGGCTGACTCCCGCCGACGTCGACGGCATGGTGACTTTCACGATGGACTCCAACACCGAGGTCGCTGTCGCCCGGGCGACGGGTATCGGCGAGTTGAAGTTCTTCTCCAAGATCCACCACGGCGGCGGTGCGGCCTGCGCGACAATCCAGCAGGCCGCCATGGCTGTGGCGACCGGTGTCGCGGATTGCGTTGTGGCATATCGAGCTTTCAACGAACGCTCGGGCATGCGCTTCGGGCAGGTGCAGATGCGCCTGGTTGAGAACGCCGACTCGACCGGCGTCGACAACTCGTTTTCCTACCCGCATGGGTTGTCCACCCCGGCTGCGCAGGTGGCGATGATCGCCAAGCGCTACATGCACCTGTCCGGCGCTACCAGCCGCGACTTCGGCGCCATCTCGGTGGCCGATCGCAAGCACGCCGCGAACAACCCGAAGGCATACTTCTACGAGAAGCCGATCACCATTGAGGACCATCAGAATTCGCGGTGGATCGCCGAGCCGCTGCGCCTGTTGGACTGCTGCCAGGAAACCGACGGCGGCGTGGCGATCGTGGTGACCTCGGCGGAGCGGGCGCGCGACCTCAAGCACCGGCCCGCGGTCATCGAGGCCGCGGCTCAGGGCTCCAGCCCGAACCAGTACTCGATGGTGAGCTACTACCGGCCCGAACTCGACGGGCTGCCGGAGATGGGTCTGGTCGGTCGTCAGCTGTGGGCGCAGTCCGGGCTCAAGCCGACCGACATCCAGAC
>CAZDYH010000281.1:0-2863 GCA_964509355.1 uncultured Mycobacterium sp. | reverse complement strand
TCGCTATTTGGGAAACATCAACTGCACCTGCGCGCGGATCTGCCAGTTGGCGCCGTCATCCGGCGTGACCACGTTGTAGTAGGCCGACAACTGGGTATTCACCGGCAGCTTGCCGAAGTGGAAGATCTTGCCGACACCGCCGCCCAGCGGCACGGTCCACTGCTGGCCGCTGTCGGCCTTCCAGTCGACGGTGAGGATCGGTGCGCTGGTGAGGTAGAAGCCGCCCTTGAAGTTGTAGTTGACGAACGGCTGGATCAGGCCGTTGTTGTACGAGCCGCCGCGCTGGTCGCTGGTGAGCGACCAGATGTTGTTGACCAGCACGCCGTACACCCACGGATCGCCTTTGTCGAGGTGGAGCACCACGAACGAGGGTCCGAGGCCCCAGTTCTTGTTGCCGAGCTCCGAGTTGCTGTTGGTCGGTAGCTGGACGACCGGCCCGGCGCCCCAGATCCAGTGGCCGGGCTTGGCCGGCGACAGGAACGCGGTGAACACCGTGTCGCCGATGCCGTTGGTGGCACTGTCGTCCGGACCCAGCGACGGGTTCCAGATCACCGGCACGATGGTGCGCGTGATGATGTTCCACTCGCTGTTGACCGAGATCGGAATCACCGGCTGGATGTTGAGGATGTTCTGCGTCCCCTTCTCCGGCCCGAAGTTGAGATTGGTGTTGTTCTGGAATGGTACGCTGATCAGATTGCCGACCGGGTTCTGCGCGAGCTTCGCCAGTTCCTCGGCGCTCAGTTCGGCGTGCGCGGAGGCACCCGCCAGCAGCGCGGCTACGAACGCCGCACTTGGTAATGCGCGTCTGTCGAGATTTATTTTCATTGATCAATTCTCTTGGAAAGGGGTGGCGGACCGCTTTCGGCGGTCCGGAGGCCATCGTCCTACGGCGCCCGCGCCGGCCCAATCTGCGGCGCGCGCACCGGCTTGGCCATGCCGAAAAAGATCGTCACGCCCTGGCCGCCGCAGCGCGTCGAGAGCGCTTCGTTGGGCGTGCCGAAGCAACTGTCCAGGTCCTGCCAGTTGTTCATCACCCACACGTCGCCCGCCGGATCGACCGCGAGATCGGTCTGCATCTGGAGGCCGCCACCCACGTACCCGCTGGGGGGCGAGATCGGATCGCCGGTCTTCATGCCGGGCGGGCAGTTCTCGGGCCGCGCGCCGCACAGGTGCGCGATCTGCCCCGACGGTCCGGCAAAGTTAGAAATCCAGATGTTGTCGTCGCCATCCACGGCGATGGCCCAGGGGCCGGGGAGGCTGCCGCCCGTGAACGGCGAACCGGGATATTCGGTGCCATCCGGCCACAGCAGCGTGACGCTCCCACCGTCGGGACCTCCCTCCTGCTTGGACATTGCGCGCGTGAGCACCGGGTCAGGGTTGCCGCCGTCCTTCGCGACCTTGCTGAGTTCTTCCACGAGAGCCGCACCGCGCGCTGAGTTACCAAACCGGTTGGTCACCCAGACGTTGCCCTTGCTGTCGATGCCGAGCCCGCTGCCGCTGAAGCCGGTCTTGAACCGCTCCACCTTGCTCGGGTCGGCGGCAGGAAAGCGCACGACGAAGTCGCCAATGACATTGGTGACCCAGATCCGGTCCTGCTGGTCGATTCCGAGGTGGAACGGTGCCATGAATGCCTTGCAGGGGTCGTTCTCGAAGCCCTCGCAGACGATCTTGCCCTTGGTCAGGTCGCCCTTGGGGAAGTAAACGAGCTGATTCTTGGAGATACCCACGACCCAGACGTCGCCGCTCGGCGTGACGATGACGCCCTGCATCAGGCCGAGCTTGCCGCCGAAGGTGATGCCTTCCGGCGGTGTCAGCGGCTTGCCGTGCTTGTCGAAAACGGCGATAGACTTGCCGCCGTAAGTGGTGAGCCAAGCGTTGTCCCTGACGTCCACGGCCGCACCGAAGGTGCCTCCCTGCATCCCGCCGCCGGCAAAGCCGGTGGTCATCGGCGAGAGCGGCTTGCCGTTGGGGGCAAACTTGGTAGCGTTGCCCTGCCAGAGGGCGTCCTGTCCCTGCCACCCGACGGTGAAGTTGTCGCCGACCCAGAGGTTACCCTCACTGTCGAACATGGCCTTGCCGCCCGCACGGTACCCGCCACCGTCGAACTTGAGCGGCAGGACCCAAGCGCTGGGGGTCCGCTGGAGGTAGGGCATGAACGGCACCGCGCGCATCGTCTTGCCGGCGGGAACCGGATAGAACTCGCCCAGCAGGGCAAAGAGCCGCTCCGGCTTGTACCACGGGTTCATCGCGACCGCCTCGGCGGCCGTGAGCGTGTTGGTCGGCGCGCCACCCTTGGGCGGCGTCGCCGTTGCGAACAGCTTGCCGCACGCATCCGCCGTCACCCAAGTGACGCAACCAGAGAGCACGTCGGCCAGCGTGGCGAAATTGGCCATCGTGGGCGTCTGGCCACTGTTGAGCGGACCCTGGATCGCGTCGCCCCACCCGCCGGTCTCGAGATCGACGAAATTGGGCACGTTGCCGGCGGCGATGCGCAAGCCGAGCGCGTGGCCCTTGATGGCGGCGCCTTCCAGAAACTGCGCGTGGGTCCACACTGAGGCGATGGTCGTGAACTCGTTGATCGTAACCTTGGTCGGTGGCTTGTTACCCAGCACCGTCAGCAGCGCAATGGCGGGGTTGTCGCCGCCCGCCTTATTGGCGGCGGGCGTGCCGCCCTGCGCGACCAGATAGAGCGGGGCCTCCCCACCGTGCGGGTGGGCCATGCTCAGCTCGAACCGGCCTTCGGCGTCGGTCCGGGTTCGCCCCAGCTCCTTCGGTGCCCCCTCGCCCGCGGCCCACAGGGTGACGTTCGAATCGGCGATGGGCGCACCCCCGCCGAGGACCTCCCCTTTGAGGGCCTCGGCCG
>CAZDYH010000280.1:0-2876 GCA_964509355.1 uncultured Mycobacterium sp. | reverse complement strand
CATGAGCACGTCCGCATACATCCGCTTCTTTGACGAGCTCGGCATCGACGACGTGCCGCTCGTCGGCGGGAAGAACGCCTCACTCGGCGAGATGGTCCAGAAGCTGTCCGGCGAGGGCGTCCGCGTCCCCAACGGGTTCGCCACCACCGCCAAGGCCTATCGCTACATGCTCGACAAGGCCGGCGCCTGGGACCTTCTGCACGCCGAGCTCGACGAGCTCGACCCCGCCGACGTCACTGCGCTGGCGCGCAAGGGCAAGCGCGCCCGTGAGATCGTCTATGGCGCCGGGCTCCCCGATGACCTGGCCGCGGAAATTCTGGCCGCCTACCGCAAGCTTCAGGAGGAGTACGGCGAGGATGTGAGTCTCGCCGTGCGGAGCTCGGCGACCGCCGAGGACCTGCCGACGGCGAGCTTCGCCGGCCAGCAGGACACGTATCTCAACATCAAGGGTGAAGAGAGCCTCCTCGACGCGTGCCGGCGGTGTTTCGCCAGTCTGTTCACTGATCGCGCCATCCACTACCGCATCGACCAGGGCTTCGACCATTTCAAGGTCTCGCTGTCGATCGGCGTGATGAAGATGGTGCGCTCCGACCTCGCCTCGTCGGGCGTGATGTTCTCCCTCGACACCGAGTCGGGCTTCCGCGACGCCGTGTTCATAACGGGCGCCTATGGCCTCGGCGAGAACGTGGTTCAGGGCGCCGTCGACCCCGACGAGTTCTACGTCCACAAGCCGACCTTTCTCGCCGGCCACCGCGCCGTGTTGCGCCGCCTCATCGGCGACAAGGCGGTGAAGATGATCTTCGTCGAGGGTGAGACGAAGTACACGACTCGGAACATCCCCACGCCAAAGGCCGACCGCGCTCGTTTCTGCCTCACTGATGAGGACGTCTTGGAGTTGGCTGACTACGCGTGCACGATCGAGGAACACTACGGGCGACCGATGGACATGGAGTGGGCCAAGGACGGTCTCGACGGGAAGCTCTACATCGTCCAGGCCCGCCCGGAGACGGTGGCCTCCCAGCACAGCGTGACCGCGCTGGAGAGGTACGCGCTCGACGGCCAAGGCGAGATACTCACCGAGGGGCGGTCGGTCGGCGAGAAGATCGCCTCGGGCGTGGTGAGACGGATCGAGCACCTCACCCACCTGTCCGATTTTCAGCCCGGCGAGGTACTGGTATCCGACACCACCACGCCCGACTGGGAGCCGGTCATGAAGACCGCTGCGGCGATCGTCACGAACCGCGGCGGGCGCACCTGCCACGCGGCGATCATCGCCCGCGAACTCGGCATCCCCGCTGTGGTTGGTGCAGGCGACGCCACCACGAGCGTGCCCGACGGCGAGGTCGTCACGGTGTCATGCGCCGAGGGCGACTCGGGGCGGGTGTACCGGGGCAAGGTGGCCTTCCACGTGGATCGCACCGAGGTGGGTGACCTGGCGCGGCCGCGGACCGAGATCATGATCAACCTCGGAAACCCCGATCTGGCCTTCAAGACGTCGTTCCTCCCGAACGACGGTGTGGGACTCGCTCGGATGGAGTTCATCATCAACGAGTACATCAGGGTCCATCCCCTCGCCCTGCTCCATCCCGAGAAGGTCGACGATCCCGAGGCCCGCCGGACGATCGATCGGCTGACGCACGGCTACCCCGATGGCGGCGCCTTCTTCGTGGAGCGCCTCTCCGAAGGAATCGGCACGATCGCCGCTGCCTTCTGGCCGAAGCCCGTGGTGGTACGGATGTCGGACTTCAAGACGAACGAGTACGCCAGCCTGATCGGTGGAGGAGCCTTCGAGCCGGACGAGAGCAACCCGATGCTCGGCTTTCGCGGCGCCTCGCGCTATGCGCATCCCGCCTATGCCGAGGGCTTCGCGCTCGAGTGCCGCGCGATGCGACGCGTCCGCGAGGAGATGGGCCTGACGAACGTCGTGATCATGCTCCCGTTCGTGCGCAGAGTGGCCGAGGCGGACCTGGTTCTCGAGACGATGGCCCAACTCGGTCTGCGGCGGGGCGAGAACGGGCTCAAGGTTTACGCGATGTGCGAGATCCCGAACAACGTGATCCTGATCGACGAGTTCGCCAAGCGCTTCGACGGCTTCTCCATCGGCTCCAACGACCTCACTCAGCTCACTCTCGGCGTCGATCGCGACAGCGAGATCGTGGCCTTCGACTACGACGAACGCGACGAAGGGGTCAAGGAGATGATCCGCCTGGCGGTGGAGGGCTGTCGCCGCAACGGGATCCACTCGGGGCTGTGTGGACAGGCGCCTTCGGATTACCCGGACATGGCCGAGTTCTTGGTCCGCTTGGGCATCGACTCGATGAGCCTGAATCCCGACACGGTGGTGAAGACCACCCGGCAGATCCTGCAGGTGGAGCAACAGCTCGCGGCGTCTCAATGAAAGCGCCAGCGCATTGTCGGTCTTGTTGTCTGCCCGGCCGTGGCATAAAGAGCACCGATGCGGTTAGTCGCGGGACCGCACCGCGATAGGTCGACGGACACCAGGCCAGCTTGCGGCGCCAGGACCAGGGTCGCGGCCGCTACCGACTCCAGTAACGGGGTTGCAGGTATCCAATGACTAAAACATGATCCCGCAATCATATTCGACCAGCGGTTCGTCCTGCTCTTCTAGAATTGAATGATCTGCACGGCTGATCGTCAGAGTGCGACGGTAAAACCCGCCCCACTTGGTGAAAACCAGCATTCTGACAGTGGCAGTCTCATCGTTCAACGCAACAGAAGGCTGCGGATCCTGAATCGCGCGCGCCTTTCGTTTTTGCGCGGCAGTCATTGGGGTGCCAAAAGGATCCTCACCTTCAAAGGACTGTATCATTTCCTCGATATCATCCATGCCGCACAATACCTGCCAATCGTTGTAA
>CAZDYH010000279.1:0-2891 GCA_964509355.1 uncultured Mycobacterium sp. | reverse complement strand
ACGGGCAAGACCCACCCGTCCATGCTGACGACGGACCTGTCGATGCGGGTCGACCCGATCTACGAGCGGATCACCCGGCGCTGGCTCGAGCATCCCGGCGAGCTGGCCGAGGAGTTCGCCAAGGCGTGGTTCAAGCTGCTCCACCGCGACTTGGGGCCCGTCGCCCGGTACCTGGGCTCGCTGGTCCCGGCGCAAACCTGGCTGTGGCAGGACATCGTGCCATCGGGTCAGAGCCAGCCCAGTGCCGACGACATCGCCAAGCTGAAGGGCCAGATCCTGGACTCGGGTCTGACTGTGTCCCAACTGGTTTCGACCGCGTGGAAGGCGGCGGCGTCGTTCCGCGGCAGTGACAAGCGCGGTGGTGCCAACGGTGGCCGGATCCGTCTGCAGCCGCAGGCCGGCTGGGAGGTTAACGAGCCCGACGAGCTGGCCCAGGTGGTGCGCAAGCTGGAGGAGATCCAGAAGTCCTCGGGGACGAACGTGTCGTTCGCCGATCTGGTGGTGCTGGGCGGCGTCGCTGCGGTCGAAAAAGCCGCCAAGGACGCCGGATTCGACGTCACGGTGCCCTTCTCGCCGGGACGTGGAGACGCGACACAGGAGCAGACCGATGTGGAGTCCTTCGCCTACCTGGAGCCGACCGCGGACGGGTTCCGCAACTACCTCGGCAAGGGCAGCGAGCTGCCCGCGGAGTACCGGCTGATCGACCGGGCCAACCTGTTGACCCTGACGGCTCCGGAGATGACCGTCCTGGTCGGTGGCTTGCGTGTGCTGGGCGCCGACTACCAGGGCTCGTCGCTGGGCGTCCTCACGGATAAGCCGGGCACGTTGACCAACGATTTCTTCGTCAACCTGCTCGACATGGGCACGGAGTGGGCGCCGTCGTCTGCCGACGACGGGACCTACGTGGGCACGGACCGCGCTACTGGTGCGCAGAAGTGGACCGGCAGCCGCGTCGACCTGGTCTTCGGGTCGAACTCGCAACTGCGTGCGCTGGCCGAGGTATACGCCGAGGACGACTCGAAGGAGAAGTTCGTCAAGGACTTCGTCGCCGCGTGGGACAAGGTGATGAACCTCGACCGGTTCGACCTCGCCTGATCAGGGCGACAACCTCATGCGGCACCCCGCGGGCTGACACAGCTCGCGGGGTGCCGTGCGAATGAAACGACGGCGCGGTGATCGAGCTCCCCGCCGCGGTGCGCGCGATGGCTGCCCGGGGACCGGACTGGCTGGCGTGGGTCGACGGGCTCCCCAAGCTCGCGCAGAGCCAGCTTGCGGAGTGGGAACTCACGCCCGACGGAGAGCCGGTCCACGGCTTCGCTTCGATCGTGCTGCCCGTATGTGTTCCGGGCGGAGCGCCTGCCGTCCTCAAGATCGGTTTCCCAGACCTCGACTCCGAGTATGAGCACCTCGCCCTCCGGCGGTGGGGCGGCGACGGTGCTGTCCGGTTGCTACGGGCTGAGCCGCATCGTCGGGCCATGCTTCTCGAGCGCCTGCATCGGCGAGACCTCAACGAGCTGCGGGATGTCGAGGCGTGCGAAGTCATTGCCGGGCTCTACCAACGGATCCACGTCCCCGCTCTACCGCAGCTGCGCACGCTCACGTCCTTCGTCGAGCGCTGGACCACCGACCTCGGCGCGCTACCGCGCAGTGCGCCCGTCCCGCGCCGGCTGGTCGAGCAAGCGATTGCCCTCGGCCAGGACCTGGTGGCTGACCCGGCCAGCACCGGCACCGTCATCCACGGCGACCTGCACTACCAGAACGTGCTTGCGGCCGACCGCGAGCCCTGGCTGGTGATCGATCCCAAGCCGATGAACGGTGACCCCCACTACGAGGTCGCTCCGCTGCTGTGGAACCGCTGGGACGAGCTCACCGGCAATATCCGGGAGGGTGTTCGGGGTCGCTTCCATGCGGTCGTCGACGCGGCAGGTCTGGTCGAGGACCGGGCTCGCGCCTGGGTCGTCGTGCGGATGGTCCACAATGCCATGTGGGAACTGCAGAACGGCCCCGCGGCAGACCGCGCTTGGCTCACAACCTGCGCCGCCATCGCCAAGGCCGTGCAGGATTGAGGTGCCTGACTTTCGGTCGGATATCGGAAGCCTTCAGGGCGAAGGCAATTGGTCAACACCGAACTGGCGGGCACCGGCGTTGAGGGCATCAAGGTAGGCGCGCAACTGCGCTTGCGCCATCCATGGCGGGATGTCCCCCGGGCCCGTACCGTCGGCGCTCGCCGAGTCCGTCACCTGCCACGGCTGGCAGCCGTCCGTCTTGAACGCCGTGTCACTTGCCTTGATCTGGACGAGCTGCGGCTTTGAGCTCATGGCGTTATCGATGATGTCGCTGCCATCGAGGCTGCTCAGCCGCTTCCAGTAGCACGTGCCACTGCCAACAGGACCGGCAGAGCTGTACGTGCCCGGCGCGATGTCGGTTCCCACCGAATACGTGCCGTCGTGGTCAATGGTTGTCGCCGGCACCGGCACCGGCACCGGCACGGGCGGCGGCGCCGGCGGATCGGCACTGGCAATGCCGGCGGAGGCGCCACAGCCCGCAAGGACGACCGTTGCGGCGACAATCGCTGTCTTCTTGAACCTCACAGGCATCAGCGTAGGCGGGCAGCGCCTCTGCCGAGGCGGGCGCCGAGGCTACCCGAGCAACTGGGGTCTACCAGACTTGTAGGAGGTAAAGTCCAGAACGTGAAGTTAGTTAGGCTCGCTACTGTCGCCGCTGTTGCAGCCGGGTTAATCGCGTCGGCCGCCCCGGCGCAGGCCGACCCGGACACCGATTTCGCCAATCAACTCCACAGCTACGGCATCTACGGCCCGCGTGACTACAACGCGTGGATCGGCAAGATCGTCTGCGAGCGACTACACAAGGGTGTGGACACCGACGCCTAC
>CAZDYH010000278.1:0-2931 GCA_964509355.1 uncultured Mycobacterium sp. | reverse complement strand
CGCCCGCGCGCCTCGTGCCAGTCCGCCACTTTGTACGCCTGATACATTCCGCGGACGCCCAGCCACCGAAACGGCTCGGGTTCCCAGGTGCGGGACCGGTGTCCCACCCACGGCAGATCGGTGACCGCCGTGGCACGGTCCAACACCAGATCGGCCAGCGTCCGGCCGGCGAGGTTGGTGGCGGTGACGCCGTGTCCGACGTATCCGCCGGCCGAGCCCAGGCCGGTCGCCCTGTCCAGGTTGACACCGGCTGACCAGTCGCGCGGCACCGCGAGCACCCCGCACCAGCCGTGCGCGATAGGGCACCCGGCGGTCTGCGGCAGGGCGCTGTTGAGCGTGTGCGTCAGATACCTGATCGTTTGCTCACCGACAGCCCCGTCACGGTCGATTCGCGAGCCGTACCGGTATGGGACGGCACGCCCACCGATCGCGATGCGATCGTCGGCGGTGCGTTGGGCGTAGAAGAAGCCGTGCGCGAGATCGCCGAGGGTTTCACGGCCTTCCCAACCGATGGATCGCCAGATGTCACCGGACAGTGGTTCGGTGGCGATCATCGCGCTGTTCATCGGCAGCCAACGACGGCGAAGCCCGGGCAGCGACGCCGTGAAGCCCTCGGTGGCGCGCAGCATGATCGGCGCGGAGACACTTCCCCGGGCCGTCGTCGCGCGGCCGGCGGTGATGTCGGTGACCGGCGTCTGCTCGTAGATGGTGACACCGAGGCGCTCAACGGCCACTGCCAGTCCCCGCACCAACTCGGCGGGTTGCACCCGGGCGCAGTGCGGGTTGAACGATGCCAGCACCAGGTTGTCGACGCGAATGCGTTGGGCGGCTTCGGATCCGGACAGCATCAGGATATCGTCGACGCCCCAGGACCGCTCGTCCTCGACCTCTTTCCGCAACCGGCCCGCCTGGGCTTCGTTACGGGCGACGCGCAGCGTTCCACTCTTGACGATGCCCGCGTCGATGGCTTCGTGACGGGCCACATCGATGACTTCGTCGACCGACTGATTGAGTGCCCGCTGCCAGGCCAGGACTCCCGCCCGTCCATGTTCCTTTGCCAGGCGGTTGCGGTGGCCGGGCGGCAGCCCGGACAGCCAACCGCCGTTGCGGCCGGACGCGCCGAACCCCGCAAACCGTGCCTCCAGCACGATGATGCGCAGCGCCGGATCCGCGCGCTTGAGGTAGTAGGCCGTCCACAGTCCGGTCAGCCCGGCGCCGACGATGCAGACGTCGGCGTCGCGGTTGCCGGGCAACGGCGCGCGGCTCTCGGGAATCCCGTTGAACCAGTGTGAGACCCGACCGTTGATCGTCGTAGACATAATCTGATCTTCGCAGGCGGGCCAGAAGGCAGTCGCATCGGCCCTGTCACGTCATTTTGGGTTGACGTCGCCTACTTGACGATCAGCTGACCGTGCATCATCGGGTGGTAGGAGCAGTGATACGCGTACGTCCCGGGCTCCGAAGGGGCGGTGAACGTGGCGGTCCCGTTCGATTCGACGTCCACGTTGAACGCGTCACCCGAATCGGCGGTCACCGAGTGTTCGGCCGGGTCGGAGTTGGTGACGGCGATCTGGGCGCCGGGCCGTACCGACGGCGGAGAGGTGAACTGGAAGTTGCTGATGGTGATCTTGGCGTCCGCTGTCGCCGTCGTTTGCGATGTCGCCGACACCGCGGTGTTGCTCGACGACCCGCACGCGGTCAGCACCGCGGCCAGCATGCATGCGGTGATCCAGAAGATTCGGCGCACCGGATAGTTGCCGAGAAACCGTGTCATGTACATCAGGTGCCCCTTAGTTTCGGCCGACTGTAGTCGTCTCCCGGGTAAGACACGAGCAGCCGTCCGGCAAAGTTCAGCGGCAGCGCACTATTCGGATTGGGCGGCCCGGCTCTTCCGCTTCGCATTGCGCAGGTCGGTCCAGAACCGGGCGGCTTCGCGGATCGAATCCTCGACGGGCCGCGGCTGCCATCCCAGCTCCCGGGTGGCCTTGCTGTGGTCCACCTCCGATTCGGCGCGCATCAGCCGAACGGATCCCAGGGTCAGTCGCTCGTCGGTGCCCCGCAGCCGGCCTTTGAGGCTGCCCAGCGCGGCCAGGCAGTACACCGCGGGCAGCGGTATCGATCGACTCGGCGGCGGAACGCCCGCTTCTTCGGCCGCGATCCGCACGACCTCCTCATTCGTGATCATCCGCTCCGAGATGATGTACCGCTCACCGTTGCGACCGTGCTCGGCGGCAAGGATCAATGCGCGCGCCGCGTCATCGACACCGACCGCTTCCAGAGCGATACCGCTCATGGCGAAGGGCAGCTTGCCGAGCGCCGCGCCGGCGATGATCGCGCCGTGCGGTGTCTGGCCCCAGTCGCCGCCACCGTATGTCGTCGACACACACATGGCGACGGCCGGCAGGCCGGCATCAGCGACGTATTGCAGCACCAGATCCTCGGCCTGGACCCGGGACAAGACGTAGGGGCTCAGCCGGCGGCGGACGATCACGTCGTCCTCTGTCGCCCGCACGCCACGCCGCCGCCCGACAGTCACATAGCTGCTGGTGAAGACGAAGCGTTTGAGCGTGCCGTCCCTGGCCTTTTCTGCGGCGATGTCGAGCACGCCGCGCAGGCCCTCGACGTTGGTGTGGAACAACGGAGCGGGGTCGCGCAGCCAGGCGCGGGTGTCGACGACGCAGTAGTAGACGACATCGCAGCCTTCCATCGCCGCCCGCAGCGTCGCGCTGTCGAAGATGTCTCCGTGGAACCGGGTCACCGGCAGATCGTCGATGCCGCGGGTATTGGCCGTCGGCCGCACCATCACTCTGACCTCGGCGCCCTCGGCCTCTGGTGTCGCCGGCCCGGCGGCTCCGGTGCCTGATGTCGCCGGCCCGGCGGCTCCGGTGACCAACTGGCGGGTGACGTGGGATCCGAGGAAGCCGTTCGCGC
>CAZDYH010000277.1:0-2957 GCA_964509355.1 uncultured Mycobacterium sp. | reverse complement strand
GCGGTATTGACGTTGGTCAACGCCCGCGACTCAGGCAGCACGATCCGCTGAGTCACCACGGTGTCGACCAGCGCCCGCATGCTGCGTTCGCCGCGGGCCACCAGCTCGTCGATCCGGTCGGCCAGCGCGGTCCGGTAGATGCCGGCCAGGTAGTGGTCGCGACCGTCCCACGGAAGCACGACGTCAACACCGAGGTGGCCGGCGAGTTCGTCGATCAAATCGACAGACACGAACGGCATGTCGACGGCGCAGACGAACGCCCGCTCGAGGCCGGCCGCTGCCGCGGCGCGCAATCCTCTGCCGGTGGCCAACAGCGGGCCGACTCCGCGAATCTCGTCGCGCAATACCTGGGCCCGCAGCGCGGGCAAGGGTTGTCCGGGGGCGGCGATAACGAAGACGGGCGCACAGCGTCGCCCGACAACGGACACGATGTGCTCGACCATCGTCGCGGACCCTGAGAATGGCATAGTCGCCTTGTCGCGGCCCATCCGCCGCGACGCCCCACCTGCCAGTACGACCGCGGCCAGCGGAGCAGGAGTTGCCACGGTTAGTCGACGGTCCAAGTGTCGCGACCGCGCAGCAGCGACTGCAGAGCGGTCCTGCCGTGCGGCACGGACTCCATCGCCGTGCTGACCTGCTTGCGGGCTGCGTCGTCATACGTGCGCCGGCTGACCTGGCGGAAGATGCCCATCACGGTGTGTTCGAGGTTCTGATCGGACAGCCGCGACAGCGCGAAGGCATAGGCGGGGTCGTTGATCCGGGCGTCGTGCACCACGATGTCGGCGGCCGAGACGTCGGCGGTCTTGGCGACGTCCAAGCCGAAACCGGAGCGCACCACGCAGTATTCGCCGTTGACCCCGAATGTGATCGGCTCGCCGTGGTGGACGTTGATCACCCGCTCCTCGGCGCCCTCCCTGCGGAGCGCGTCGAAGGAGCCGTCGTTGAAGATCGGGCAGTCCTGCAGGATCTCCACCAGCGCCGACCCGCGATGCTGGGCCGCCGCGCGCAGCACCTCGGACAGGCCCTTGCGGTCGGAGTCCAGCGCCCGTCCGACAAAGCTCGCCTCGGCGCCCAACGCCAGCGATACCGGGTTGAACGGATGGTCCAGTGAGCCCATCGGCGTCGACTTGGTGACCTTGCCGACCTCTGAGGTCGGCGAGTACTGGCCCTTGGTCAGGCCGTAGATCCGGTTGTTGAACAGCAGGATCGTCAGGTTGACATTGCGTCGCAGCGCGTGGATCAGGTGGTTACCGCCGATCGACAGTGCGTCACCGTCACCGGTCACCACCCAGACCGAGAGGTCATCGCGGGCCAGCGCGAGCCCGGTCGCGATGGTCGGGGCACGGCCGTGGACTGAATGAAAGCCGTAGGTCTCCAGGTAGTACGGAAAACGGCTGGAGCAGCCGATACCGCTGACGAAGACCATGTTCTCGCGCTTCAGCCCCAGCTCGGGCAGGAAGTTGCGGATGGTGTTGAGGATGACGTAATCGCCACATCCGGGGCACCAGCGGACCTCCTGTGCACTGGTGAAGTCCTTGGCCTTCTGCGGCTGGTCGGTGACGGGCACCCCGCTGGTCGCTGACAGGCCCGGCGTCAAACCGAGATCTACTCCGGTCAGGTTCCCCATCACGTCAGTCATGCGCCAACTCCTGCGTTCACTCCAACATCATTACCCGCGACGGCCGCCTCGAGTCTGGCGAACTTCGCCTTTTCGCTTTCCTTTTCGGCCAACGTCCCCGCCAGGGCGGCATCGATGATGCCCTCGACCTCGTCGGCGAGGAACGCCCGGCCTTCCACCTTCGTGACCGATTGGATATCGACCAGGTACCTACCCCGCAGCAGCAACGCCAGCTGTCCGAGGTTCATTTCGGGGGCCACCACTGTCGGGTACCTGCGCAGCACCTCGCCCAGGTTGGCCGGGAACGGGTTGAGGTGACGCAGCTGTGCGTGTGCGACCTTGACCCCCCTGCGGCGGACGCGCCGGCAGGCCTCGCCGAGCGGACCGTAGGAGCTGCCCCACCCCAGCAGCAGCAGCGCTGCGTCGCCAGTCGGGTCGTCAACCTCCAGATCCGGAACAGGGATGCCGGCGATCTTGGCCTGGCGCAGCCGCACCATCAGGTCGTGGTTGGCCGGTTCGTAGGAGATGTCGCCCGAGCCGTTGGCCGCCTCCAACCCCCCGATGCGGTGTTCGAGGCCCGGGGTGCCGGGGATCGCGAACTGGCGTGCAAGGGTTTCCGGGTCGCGGGCGTAGGGCTCGAAGGCCTGGCCTGCCTCGGCGAAACCTCGATCGATCGGCTCGAAGGTCGTGACATCGGGAATGCGCCAGGGCTCCGAGCCGTTGGCGATCGCACCATCGGACAGCAGGATCACCGGGGTGCGGTAGGTCAGCGCGATCCGCACCGCCTCGACGGCGATCTCGAAGCAGTCCGACGGCGACTGTGGCGCCAGCACCGCGACCGGCGATTCGCCGTTGCGACCGAACAGCGCCTGCAGCAGGTCAGCCTGCTCGGTCTTGGTCGGCAGACCGGTTGACGGTCCGCCACGCTGGACGTCGACGACCAGCAGCGGCAGCTCGGTCATCACGCCAAGGCCGATCATTTCGGCCTTCAGCGACAGGCCGGGGCCTGAGGTGCTGGTGACACCCAGCGCACCGCCGTAGGACGCGCCCAGGGCCACGCCGATGCCCGCGATCTCGTCCTCCGCCTGGAAGGTGATGACGTCGAAGTTCTTGTGCTTGCTGAGCTCGTGCAGAATGTCCGATGCCGGCGTGATCGGGTAGCTGCCGAGCACCACCTGGGTTCCGGCGAGCTGACCGGCGACGACGATGCCGTAGGACAGCGCGGTGTTGCCGGAGATCTGGCGGTACTCGCCGGCCGGCAACTTCGCCGGGCCGATCTGGTAAGTGGTGCCGAACGCCTCGGTGGTCTCGCCGTAGTTCCAGCCGGCCTTCAGCGCCA
>CAZDYH010000276.1:0-2960 GCA_964509355.1 uncultured Mycobacterium sp. | reverse complement strand
GGCGACGGCCTTTCGCAACGCGTGCTGTTCGTCGGTGAGTGTGAAGGGCACGGGGTCAGCATTGCGTACCGGGCGCCGGTGGCGAGCGCGATCCGGAACAAAGCCGACCGGGATCGCCTTGACGGCGCGCGGGCAGCGCTCACATTGCTGCGTTTTCTGGGACAATTGTGGCCTGCGTTGACCGGCAGGAGCATCGTCCGAGCATCCGGCACCTCTTCCACGAAACGACGAAAGACCCACAGCCATGGCGAGCGAGATCAACCCCCGGCCCCTCTCGCAGTTCGCGGCCTCCCGGACCAGTCGCCGACGGCTCATCGGCTGCGGTTGCACCGCGGCTGCCGCGGCACTGACCTTGGGCCCAGGGTTCCTGGCCGCTTGTAGTTCGGACAACAAGTCCGGCAGCGACTCCTCTTCGACCCCGCAGGCCGGGCCGGCCGTCGCCCCACCGGCGACCTTGTTCACCAACGTGAACGTCTTCACCGGCAAGTCGCTCATCGTCGGCAAGGCGAAAAAGCACACGGTGGTGCAGGGAACCGACAACGCCTTCACCTGGGCCCGCAAGTAAGGGGTCAAGCTCGCCTTCGGCACCGACATCCTGCTCGAACCCGACCTGACGAAGAACCAGAGTCCGCGCAATCCCTATCCCGGCCGGTTGGGCGTCATCGAAACAGGCGCCTATGCCGATGTGCTTCTGGTCGACGGTGACCCTACGACAAATCTCGATTTGATCGGGGATCCCGACCGGA
Source organism: uncultured Mycobacterium sp. (assembly GCA_964509355.1). Lineage (GTDB taxonomy): Bacteria > Actinomycetota > Actinomycetes > Mycobacteriales > Mycobacteriaceae > Mycobacterium. Next base: position 2,214 of record CAZDYH010000276.1, on the reverse strand, counting down.
ATTTCAAGATCATCATGGAGAACGGCCAGATCTCAAGAACGCGCTGGCGTGATAACCGCGATTTGAGAGCACCAACGGATGGGCAGGTGCCGCGCGCCTCAGGCGCGGTAGATGGTCCGCCCGTCCTTGATGGTCTCGGCGACCTTGATGTCCTTGATCTTCATCGGGTCCACGGTCAGTGGGTTGTGGTCCAGGATCACCAGATCGGCCAGTTTGCCGACCTGAAGCGACCCCTTGGTGTCCTCCTCGAAGTACTGGTGGGCGGCGTTGATCGTGATCGCCTTGAGCGCCTCCAGCGGCGTGACCCGTTGGTCGGCGCCGATCACCGCACCGCTGCGCGAGACCCGGTTGACCGCCGTCCACACCACCACCATCTGGTCCAGCGGGCTGACGTTGAAGTCGGTGTGATTTGTCGGCCGCAGGCCCCGGTCGATGGCGGCCCGCATCGGGCTCAGGAAGTCGGCCTGTTCCTTCCCGCGCAGGCGCACGTGGGCGTCGCCGAAGTAGAACGCGTGCTCGGTGAACAACGACGGGATCAGGTTGTACTCGACGTACTTGTCCAGTTGGTCGGGTCGGACGAACTGGGAGTGGATCACCGTGGTGTGGCGGTCCTTTCCGGGATCGCCCGTGGCGGCGAATTCGTGCGCCCTCAGCAGCACGTCGATTGCCGCGTCGCCGTTGGCGTGGATGTTCAGCGGCAGCCCCAGGTCGTAGACCCGCTTGAACCACCCGTTGACGGTGTCCTGCGGGAAGGGAAGCTCCCCGGTCCAGTTCTGCTGTCCGTCGGGCCCCTCGACCAGGTACGGCGTGGTGAAGAATGCGGTGCGGCCCTGGGGTGAACCGTCCAGGGTGACCTTCACCCCGCCCAGCTTGACGCGGTTGCGGTAGGTCCCGAACTCCGACGGCGGGTTCTGCTCCAGGATCGCATCGAGATCGAGGATGAACGGATACGCGACGATGTCGATCAGGGTGGCGCCGCCGGCCGCCGCGCGCTGCATGACCGCGATGTCGGCCGCGTGTGTCGCGCCTTCGTGGGCGGTGGTGATACCGGCCGCCGCGTACAGCAGCTGGCCCGCCTTGCTCCAGTCCACCTCTTGCTCGGGTGTCGGCTTGGGCAGGGAAGCAAAGATCGGCAGAAAGGCGGTCTCCATCAGCAGCCCGTCCGGCTCGCTGGAGCCCTCCTTGCGCACGATCACCCCGCCCGGCGGCGTGACCGTCTCCGCCGAGATGCCGTACTTGCGCATCGCTGCGGAGTTCAGTACCGCACCGTGCAGCGAAACATGTTGCACCATAACGGGGTTGTCCGGAAAGTCGGTGTCCAGGTCTTCTTTGCTCAAGGTGCGGCCGTCGGGCATCAGCGTGTCGTCGTAGCCGTAGGCCATTATCATCTCCCCTTCGGGGATCTGGCGGGCATCGCGAAAGTCCTTGAGTGCGGCAACGATTGAGTCGACATCGGCACCCGGGCCAGCCGGCGGCGCGAAGACGTTGACCTGGTTGGCCACCATGAGCGAGTTGATGTAGTGGCTGTGCGGGTCGATGAAGCCCGGCAGTAGCGTCTTGCCCTGCAGGTCCACCACGAGGGTTTCCGGACCCCGGTGATTGGCCAGGACGTCGTCGCGGGTGCCGACGGCCAGTATTCGGCCGTCCTTGATTGCGACGGCCTCGGCGCTCGGCTGCGCGTCGTCGACCGTGACGATATCGCCGCCGGTGTAGATCGCGTCCGCAGCTTCAATGCCCATGTCGACCTCCAATGACTGTGTAGATGTGCACGGTCCTTCTCGAAAGGGTCACCCGGCTCTGCTCGATGACTGCGTTGTCAGATGAAAGCTAACCTACTCAGCGGGTGTCGCGCGGAACGCTCCGCCAATGACGGTACGACCGGAACCCGGGTACCCCGCACCGACGATGCGGACCTGCGCCCGATGGTTGCTACGGGCCCGCCCTGCTGACTACTTGCTGGCGATAAGCGTCTCGGCAGCTTCGCTACCCGTGGTGGGGAAGCACCTCGAGCCGCTGGGTGGTGTCACCGCGATCGGGTGTCGGTCCGGTGCGCTGTGCGGCGCTTTCCGGGCGCGCCCGGATGGGTTGCGATGTTACGCAGCCGACATTGACGCTCGGTGCGATATCCGACGGCCGCCCGGCCGATACGATCGGGTGAGACTGCCAATCCAAGCAAGGAGCGTCACGCCGTCGTGAGTGCCGAAGCCGTCAGCC
>CAZDYH010000275.1:0-2960 GCA_964509355.1 uncultured Mycobacterium sp. | reverse complement strand
CGCAGTACTTCGAGATGTTCGGCAACCGCGGCATCTACCACAAGGGCTGGACCGCGGTGACCCGGCACAAGACGCCGTGGCTGCTCATCGGCGAGCAGACCCCCGCGTTCGACGACGACGTCTGGGAGCTTTACGACACGACGAAGGACTGGAGCCAGGCCAAAGACCTGTCCAAGGACATGCCGGAGAAGCTTCACGAACTGCAGCGGCTGTGGCTGATCGAGGCGACGCGCTACAACGTGTTGCCGATGGACGACGACCTCGGGAGGCGGATGAACCCGGACGTCGCGGGCAGGCCGGTGTTGATCAAGGGAAACACCCAGATCCTCTTCGGCGGCATGGGGCGCCTGTCGGAGAACTGCGTGGTCAGTGTCAAGAACAAGTCCCACGCCGTGACCGCCGAGGTCGAGGTGCCCGAGACCGGCGCTGAAGGGGTGATCATCGCCCAGGGCGCGAACATCGGCGGGTGGAGTCTGTACGCGAAGGACGGCAAGCTGAAGTACTGCTACAACCTGGGCGGCGTGCAGCACTTCTATGTCGAGGCCACGAGTCCGCTGCCGACGGGTGCGCATCAGGTGCGGATGGAGTTCGCCTACGCCGGCGGCGGATTGGGCAAGGGCGGCACGGTGACCCTGTACACCGACGGCAAGAAGGTCGGCGAGGGGGAGATCCCCGCTACGCTGGCGAACATCTTCTCCGCCGACGACGGCTGCGACGTCGGGCAGGACACCGGTGCTCCGGTATCGCCGGATTACGGCCCACGCGGCAACGCCTTCAACGGTCGCGTCAAAGGGGTACAGATCGCGATCGACGAGGCGGCCGAAGCCGACGAGCACACGGTCTCGCCGGAGGAAGCCGTCCGCATTGCGATGGCGCGGCAGTAACCGCCGCACCGACCGGCAGACCTGAGGGGCTGCCCGGTCGGTGCGCACTTCAACGGCAGTTTGTGCGTCTGCGGTGCGAACATGGAGCCCGCATGCGGACGTTGCCGACCAGCGCCCGGAGCGGGTGAGGCGGGAAGGCGGATGCCCACCGAGACCGTCGTCGTCCTCACATTTTGGGGCCCTGCTACGCCGTGGTCTCCGGCCTGATCCGGCGTTGGTACCGCGCCCGCACTGATATTCGTCGCCTTCGGGGTGATCCTGGGGTCCATCCTGCCTCGGCTTGGTGGAGGTGGGGCCGACAGAAAGGGCTTCACGATCCTTGCGGAGCTGGCCCTGACGGTTTTCTGTTCAACCAGGCGTCCACGCTCGACCTGCGGTGGGTGCAGGCGGCCGCGTAGGTGGCCGGGGCTTGGTAGCCCAGGGCGGAGTGGCGGCGGTAGTGGTTGTATTCCGACTTCCAGTCTGTGATCACGACCCGCGCCTGGGTCAGCGACCAGAAGTGGTTGATGTTGAGGCATTCGTCGCGGATGCGGGCGTTGAACGACTCGACATAGCCGTTGCGCCAGGGCTGGCCGGGCGGGATGAAGGCGACTCCGACGCGTTCGCCGGCCCAGTCGGCCATCGCGTCACACGCCAGTTCGGGGCCGTTGTCGCAGCGCAACACCGCCGGATAGCCACGCTCGGTGGCGAGGCGGTCGAGTTCGTCGATGAGCACCTCGGCGGTGATCGAGCGCTCGATCAGCCCGCCCAGGCATTCACGGGTGTGCTCATCGACGATAGAGACAATCTTGATCGGGCGGCCGGCGGTGGTGACGTCGAACTGAAAGTCCACCGCCCACAACCGGTTCGGGGCATCCGCGGTCGGCAGCCCTGCTGCGGTGGACGTGCCGAGACGTTTACGCCGACGGCGTTGCGAGACCCGCAGCCCCTCGTCACGCCAGAGCCGTTGGATCTTCTTGTGATTGACCATCCAGCCCTCGGCGCGCGCATCGTGGTAGGCCCGCCGGAAGCCCCACCGCGGATGGTCCTTCGCGTACTGGCGAAGCCACGCCCGCAGACCGCCATCGGGGTCGGCGACAGTTACTGCCGCCGGCTCATAGCGCTGGGTGCTTCGATTCTGCCCGGTCACCCGGCAGGCGAACCGCTGCGACACACCCATCACGCGAGTGAGGTGGTGCACGGCCGCCCGCCGGCTTTGCGGGCTCAGAAGTTTCCCCGCGCGATCTCCTTGAGCGCCGCCTTCTCCAACTCCGCATCCGCCAGCCGCTTGAGCGTGGAGTTCTCCCGCTCCAGGTCCTTCAGACGCTTCGCGTCATTGGCCTTCAACCCGCCGAACTGAATCCGCCAGCGGTAATACGTCTGCTCCGACACCCCGAGCTCGCGGCAGACGTCCGCAACGTCCTTGCCCTCACCCAGCATCCGATCCGCGCTCGCCAACTTACGCACGACCTGCTCCGGACTGTGCCTCTTCCTCGTCGTCATCGTTATCGAGCCTTCCTGCCCAAGCCGTGGGCGTCAGACTCTCACTCGACCCGGAAACCAAACGGGGTCAGACCACAGCTGTGGGGCGTTTCTCGTCGGCATCGAGGTTGGCGAGGAAGCTGTGGTGGTTGCAGACGGTTGCTGAGTTGGGGCTCGGCGGCGCGCGGCACCGACCCTCAAACCATGCCGAACGTCACCATTTGGAAACGGTGCGGTGCGTCGCGTCTCGTGCTCCGCATCGGCTCTGCTCCAATTGAGTCGGTCGTCAGACACGACTTCGGTACGGCTATGCGGTTCGGCTGTACCAGTTGACTACGGAAATATCTGAGCGCTAATAAGGGAGTTGACGTTGATGACGATCTTCGATCGGTTCAACATCAAACTAGTTGCCGGCGCCGGGTTGTGCGGAGCCGCCATGGCGTTCTGCCCGGATGTGGCAGCCGCCCCGCTGATAACGGGCGGCTACGAGTGCATCCAGGGGACGGCGGGCGCCGCTGCACCGCCGGTAGCGGCCGGCGGACCGGTGGCCGCGGACGTGTGCAGTCCCGCTAGTGCTCCACTCGCTGACATGGCTGGTGTTCCGCTCGCTGTGCC
>CAZDYH010000274.1:0-3009 GCA_964509355.1 uncultured Mycobacterium sp. | reverse complement strand
CTCGCTCGACCCGATTCCGGTTCCGTAGGAACTCATGCGACCCCGCCCACCGCCCGGCCCCGCACGAGCCCGAATCTGGACGCTGATAGTGGCCTGCATGGGCGTATCGCTGGTCGTCGTCTCGATGGTCGCGCTGAACACCGCGCTGGGCGACATCGCCGTAGCTACCTCGGCCACCCAGTCCCAGCTGACCTGGGTGGTGGACGGCTACACGCTCGTGCTCGCCTGCATGCTGCTGCCGGCTGGCGCCGTCGGCGACCGCTACGGACGCCGCGGAGCCCTGCTCATCGGGCTGTCGATTTTCGCGCTGGCCTCCGTTGCACCAGTGGTTTTCGACAGCCCGCTGCAGATCATCGCGGCCCGGGCGGTCGCCGGGGCCGGCGCGGCGTTCGTCATGCCCGCCACTCTCTCGTTGCTGACCGCGGCGTACCCGAAAGATGAGCGCGCCAAGGCGGTCGGGATCTGGGCCGGTGTCGCCGGGTCGTCGGCCATCGTCGGCATGTTGGTGTCGGGCGCCCTGCTGCATTTCTGCCCGTGGCAGTCGATCTTCTGGGCCCAAGCGGCCGCCGCTGTGGTTCTCCTTCTGCTGGCGGTCACCGTTTCGTCGTCGCGTGACGGCGAAGCGACGCCGCTCGACTGGGCCGGAGCAAGCCTGATCGCCATCGCGGTGGCGGTATTCGTGTTCGGCGTCATCGAGGCGCCGGCCCGAGGCTGGAGCGACCCGGTCGTCTACGGGTGCATCGCGGGCGGGCTGGTGCTGGCGGTCGCTTTCGGTGTCGTCGAATTGCGGCGCCGGCACCCACTGCTTGACGTCCGTTTGTTCGGCAGACCCGACTTCGCGACCGGTTCGGCGGCCATCACGATCCTGTTCATGGCCAACTTCGGCTTTTTCTTCCTCGTGATGCAGTACATCCAGCTGGTTATGGGCTACTCGCCGATACATACCGCGCTCGCACTGAGTCCGCTGGCACTGCCGGTTCTCACGCTGTCCGCGCTGTCCTACTGGTACCTGCCCCGGGTGGGCCTGCGTCTGGTGGTCTTTGTCGGGCTGTTACTGATATCGGTGGGCTTCCTGTGCCTGCGCCTGATCGAACTCGGCTCGCCGTACTGGGATCTGGCATGGCCGCTGTTGGTGATGAGCGCCGGTATTGGGTTATGCACCGCCCCAACTACTTCGGCGATCATGGGCGCCGTTCCTGACGCCAAGCAGGGTGTCGCCTCGGCGGTGAACGACACCACTCGCGAACTCGGGGCGTCGCTGGGCATCGCGCTGGCGGGTTCGATCCTGGCGGCCCGATACGGCCACATCCTGACCCCGCAGCTGGCGTCATTCCCCGCGCCGGTCCGCGGCCCCGCTTCGGATTCGTTGGCCCAAGCCCTCGAAGTCTCCAAACACCTTGGGCCCCAAGGTGCCCAGCTAGCCGAGCTCGTCAAGGGCGCGTTCCTGGCGGCCTTGCAGTCGGCACTGCTCACGATGGCGGTGATCATCGCCATCAGTGCCGTGCTGATCGCACTGTGGGCGCCGGGACGTAACGGACAGCAGCTTCGCCCGGTGCGCCGGCTGATGTCCGCAAGCCGCCGGGGCAGGCGCGCAATCGCAACCCTACACAGTGAGACCGCGGACTTACTTGCCGCCGAGGACTTTTCGGCGACCTGCTCGCCTGCCGGCGGGTTGGCTGCCGTAGACACCGACTGAGTACTGCAAGCCCAGGTTGTGCACATGCCAAGACAACTCCTTGAGCCCCGAGCCGGTGTCGCCGCGCAACACCGCCTCGGACCGGAGCGCGTCGGGCAGCTGGGCCAGCGTGGCATCCAGATCGATCATCCCCGGGGCGGCATCGCCAATCGGGCAGCGGTAGCTCCTAGTGCCGTCGAGATCCGCTGTCAATCCGTCCTATGAACCGATGTGCTGGATGAGCGTCATGTCCTCCGCGAGCTGGCGGCGCATCCGTTCGGCGAACGGGCCGACTCGCGCCTCCTTCTCGCGGCGGAATGTGTCGGCGGGACCGGCACTGAGTGCGTGGGCCTCGGCGATGGCGGTGTCGAGAAGATCCGAGGGGGCGACGACGCGATGAAGGAAGCCTGCGGTGAGTGCCTCCTGCGGCCGGTACATCCGCGCACCGTGCGTGGCTTCCTCGACGACGGCGTCGCGAAGCCGGTCTCGGACCAGCATCAGCATGACCCCGGGGAGCGGTATCCCGATGGCGGCCTCGTTGAAGCCGATCTTGAAATCACCGTCAGCGCCCAGGCGCATGTCGCCGGTGAGCAACAGGGCTGCCCCGAGGGCCACGGCGTTGCCGGTGCACGCGATGACGACGGGCAGCGGCAGCGTGAACAGGCGTTCGAGGATGTTCCAGCCGTCGCGTATGAGCGTGTCACGCCGCTTGCCCCCGACCATGAGTGTGTCGAGGTCGAAGCCCGCGCAGAGCTGCCCGGGTCGGCCAGCGATGATGAGCGCACGGACCTGATCGTTAGCCTCTAGGCGGTCGAGGGCTTCGGAGAAGAGGTGGTTCATCCGCTCGGAGATGGCGTTGACCTTGCCGTCGTCGAGCGTGATCACCGCGACGCCGTCGACCACGTCGACATCAATCTTGGGATGCGGCCGCCGGCCTAAGTGGCTCAACCGCCGCGCCGTCACAAGCGCGCGTCTGGCCGGCACGGGCAGCTTGCTCAAGCGCCGGAACGAGACGGGCACTTCAGGCTTTGATGCCTTGGGTTCCATGTTGGACTCCTCTGGGACGCTGCTGCCGGAGCGACAACCGGGGCTCCACACCTCCGCAGAATGCTGGAGCTCAGAGTTTCGCGGCCGTTCGGGCGGTAACCACGACTTAAGCCCCCTCTCCCTGTGTGACCGTCAGCTAAGCCTCCGCTTCCTGCCCGATCACGTTCAAGGGTCTTTCGGCCCATGTCGGGCGAGCGCCGGCCTCAGATCGCGCTACCCAAGCTGACGACACCCGGCCCGGGCGTCGCGGTGTAGAGCTCGTCGATCTCCGCGGAATACTTCTCGGC
>CAZDYH010000273.1:0-3067 GCA_964509355.1 uncultured Mycobacterium sp. | reverse complement strand
CGGACAGTTCGAGACGTTCCTGACCGTGCTCGACGAGTTCGGCGCCTACCCTGCGATGATCCAGCGCGAGCTGGACCGCTACCTGCCGTTCCTGGCCACGACCAAGGTGCTGATCGCCGCGGTGCGCGCCGGTATGGGCCGCGAAGCGGCGCACGAGGTGATCAAGGAACACGCGGTCGCGGTTGCGCTGGCAATGCGGGAGCTTGGCGCCGAACCCGACCTGCTGGACCGGCTGGCCGCCGACCCACGCCTGCCGCTGGACCGCGCCGCGCTGGATGCCGCGCTGGCTGACAAGAAGGCGTTCACCGGGGCTGCGGGCAGCCAGGTCGATCAGGTCGTCGCGGCGGTGGACGAGTTGGTCCGGCAGTATCCCGAGGCGGCCAAGTACACACCGGGCGCGATTCTGTAGCTGCCGCGATTTGGGCGTGGTCAGGTGCGCTGACCGCCTCCCGTCACGCCGAAATCGCTGACCGGATCTGGGCGACCACTCGCACGGGCTGCTCGGTGAGGTCGCGCCAGGTGAACCGCAGCACTTGCCATCCGAGCAGTGCGATGCGGTTCTGCCGAATCCGGTCGTGCTGGAAGGCGCCGTGGTCGCTGTGAAATGCCCAGCCGTCGACCTCTACCGCCACCCGCTGCGCCGGGAAGGCGACGTCGACCAGGTATCCGCTCACCGGATAGTTCGCCCGCCATCCGGTGATGTGCTCCTGTCGCAGCAGTTGTATCAGCAGACGTTCGGCCTCCGAGCGGGCACCGCCTGACGCAGCGTTCAGCAGCCGCCGTGCCGCGGGCGCACCATGTCGTCCCTTGTTACGCAGATGCGCACGCTGCAACTCGGGTAGGTCGATATGCCGCTGCAGCGCCGAGTCCATGATCTTTGACCCGCCACCCTGTCGTACTGCCGCCTCGATAACGGTCAACTCCAATGACGTCACCCGAAGCCGTTGGCGTTCAACGATATCCGCCCGCGGCAGGTCGCGCCGCCGCACTCGAGACCGTGGGTATGTGCGGCCATTGCTATTGCGGGGCACTGTCACCTCGACAATGTCTGGTGCCGTCGCCACCACGCCGTGCCACCATGCTGCGGCGAGTCCGCTCGCCACAGCACGCGTCCCGTAGCTCCACACTGTCGCGCGCACCCGTGCGGCATCGGTGAACGGCCGGTCGTCGGCGAAGTAGACGCCAGGCGCGAGGCGCCGCCACCGGCCGGTGGTCACCCGCCACTTCACGGCGTCTTTGTGCAGGCCCGCACTGCTCGCCTGAGCGAGCGTGATGACGCCGTCTTGGTGACGTAGGTAGTCCTCGATCACCTATCGATTGACGTGGCAACGGCTGTGCTGGTTCCAGTGCGATTTCGGCGTGGCAGGGTGCGCTGAGCGCCTCTGCGCACGCCGAAATCGCTAGCGCCAGGTGCGAGGCGCGGTGATGCCGGCTGACCGGAGCTCGAGCGCAGCCAGCCCGCGGATCGCGATGGGGTCCTGGCGCCGCCAGGCGCCTACGGGGTCGACGCTGACGGCGGCCAGACTGCGCAGCGGACGGTTCGCCAGCGCGCGAAGCGCCAGCAGCTGTTCACCGGCCGGGGTCGACGCCAGCGCGATCGCGGCCCACTTGCGCCGGAAGAACCGCAGCCGCAGGAATAGCCACGGCATCGCGACCGCCAGGATCGGCGGTGCGGCGACCGCGAGCGCGAGCACGACCGCCAGCCAGCTGGCCGTCGTGTCCAGGTTGCGCCCGGCGCCGGCGATGTCCAGGGCGGCCGCGCTGGCCGCGGTCAGCGGCTTGCTCACCGTGTCGCCGACAAACGGGATGTTGTCAGCGCTGTTCCCGGCCGATTCCAGGTTGCCGGCGATGCCCTGGGCACCGCTCTCGACCTGTCGCCCGACCTCGGCGATCGTCGACACAGCGGTGTGCACGGCCATGCCCACCAGCACCCACACGGTGGTCCACAGCACCACCAGAACATCGCTGGCCAGCTGCATCAGGAATCGGCCCGGCATGGTGGCATACGGGAGGAACCGCGATCTCATGGTGTCGATCCCAACACAGTTCGGCGGTCGATGGAGTCGCTCTTCGCGCAAGCGGCTCATCGCCAGCGCAGCCGGATAGGCTGACCCGATGCGCCCCGTTCTGTCCGACTACCGGCATCTGGCCAGCGGCAAGGTTCGCGAACTCTACCGCATCGACGACGAGCACCTGCTGTTCGTCGCGACCGACCGCATATCGGCGTTCGACTACATCCTGGCCAGCGAGATCCCGGACAAGGGCCGAATCCTGACCGCGATGAGCGTGTTCTTCTTCGGCTTGGTCGAAGCCCCGAACCATCTCGCCGGTCCACCCGATGACACCCGCATCCCGGCCGAAGTGCTGGGTCGCGCACTGGTGGTGCGCAAGCTGGACATGATCCCGGTCGAGTGCGTGGCGCGTGGCTACCTGACCGGCTCCGGACTGCTGGACTACCAGAAGACCGGAAAGGTGTGCGGTATCGCGCTGCCCCCCGGCCTTGTGGAGGCCAGCAGATTCAGCACGCCGCTGTTCACCCCGGCGACGAAAGCCGAACTGGGCCAACATGATGAGAACATCTCTTTCGCGCAGACGATCGAGCTGGTCGGCGCCGTGCGCGCCAATCAGCTCCGCGACCGCACCCTGCAGACCTACGTACAGGCGGCCGACCACGCCCTGACGAAGGGAATCATCATCGCCGACACCAAATTCGAGTTCGGTGCCGATCCCCACGGCAACCTGATGCTGGCCGACGAGATCTTCACCCCGGACTCGTCGCGGTACTGGCCGGCCGCCACCTACCGCGCCGGTGTCGTCCAGCCCAGCTTCGACAAACAGTTCGTCCGCAACTGGCTCACCGGCCCGGACTCCGGCTGGGACCGCGGCGGGTCGCAGCTCCCGCCCCCGCTGCCGGCCGAGATTGTCGAGGCGACCCGCACCCGTTACATCGAGGCCTACGAAAGGATTTCGGGTCTGCGATTCGATGACTGGATCGGTCCCGCCGCATGAGTGATACACCCGGCCCAGCGGCTCCGGTGTCTAATGTCGCCGGCCCAGCGGCTCCGGT
>CAZDYH010000272.1:0-3094 GCA_964509355.1 uncultured Mycobacterium sp. | reverse complement strand
GGCCGATGGCTCGCGGGGTGAAGCCGCGGGCGATGATCTTGCGCAACCGGGTGTGGTGCGGCGCGTCCATGTTGAGCATCACGAACCGCTGCAGATCGATGTCCTCACGCTTCATGTCGTCCCTGAAGCGGGGGAGCGCGGTGTTCTCCCAGCTGGAGAACACATCGCTGCGCAGCGACACCTCCTTGACGTCCTTGTGCTTGCTGACCACCCAGTAGCCGCCGTCGTTGAACCCGCCAACCCCGATCGGCTGCTCGTTCCACCAGATCGGCGCCGTCCTGCGCAGCTCGGCGAGTTCTTCGACCGGCAGCCGTTCGCGGTAGATATCCGGGTCGGTGAAATCGAACCCGGGGGGAAGATTGGGGGTTGGCATGACTGCGCTCCTCAACACGACGTGATCTAGTGCCAGTAAAACACGGCTTCACCGCAGACAAAAGGCGTGAAAGCATCCTCGCTTGTCAGGGTAATGGAACGTGTTCTAGCCTGGCCGCATGGGTAATCCTGTCATCGTCGAGGCCACCCGCAGCCCGATCGGGAAACGCAACGGATGGTTGTCCGGCCTGCACGCGACCGAGCTTCTCGGCGCCGTCCAGCGGGCTCTGGTCGAAAAAGCGGGCATCGACGGCAGCCAGGTCGAGCAGGTCATCGGCGGCTGCGTTACGCAGTTCGGCGAGCAGTCCAACAACATCACCCGGGTCGCCTGGCTGACGGCAGGTTTGCCGGAAGAGGTAGGTGCGACCACGATCGACTGCCAGTGCGGCAGCGCCCAGCAGGCCAACCACCTGATCGCGGGACTCATCGCGACGGGCGCCATCGACATCGGCATCGCCTGCGGCATCGAAGCGATGAGCCGGGTCGGCCTGGGCGCCAACGCGGGCCCTGACCGGGGAACCATCCGCGCGGAGTCCTGGGACATCGACATGCCCAATCAGTTCGAGGCGGCCGAGCGGATCGCCAAGCGGCGTGGCATCACCCGGGAGGACATCGACGCCTTCGGCATGCAGTCACAGCAGAAGGCCAAGCAGGCCTGGGCCGAGGGACGATTCGGCCGTGAGGTGAGCCCGATCGACGCGCCGGTGCTCGACGAGCAACGCCGGCCGACGGGCGAGCGGCAGACCGTGGCGCGCGACCAGGGCCTGCGCGACACCACTTTGGAGTCGCTGAGCCAGCTCAAGCCCGTCATCGAGGGCGGGATCCACACCGCGGGCACGTCCTCGCAGATCTCCGACGGCGCCGCCGCTGTGCTGCTGATGGACGAGGACAAGGCCCGCGCACTCGGCCTGACGCCACGGGCGCGCATCGTCAGCCAGGCGCTGGTCGGCGCCGAGCCGTACTACCACCTCGACGGGCCGGTGCAGTCGACCGCCCGGGTGCTGGAACGAGCCGGTATGAAGATCGGCGATATCGACGTCATCGAGATCAACGAGGCATTCGCCTCGGTGGTGCTGTCCTGGGCCAGCGTGCACAAGCCCGACATGGCACGGGTCAACGTCAACGGCGGCGCCATCGCCCTGGGTCACCCGGTCGGCAGCACGGGCAGCCGGTTGATCACCACTGCCCTGCACGAGCTGGAACGCACCGACCAGAGCACCGCGCTGATCACGATGTGCGCGGGCGGCGCGCTGTCGACCGGCACCATCATCGAGCGGATCTAGCGCCCTGGTGAACACCGTCTCCGACACTGATCGCATCGCCGCCGCCCAGGCCTACATCGAATCACTGGCCAGCCATCAGGCCGACCACGTGCCGTTCGCGCCGGGCTGCACCCGCATCGAGGTCGGGCTGAAGACCGGCTTCTCCGGAGATCACTTGCGCCGCAGCCTCAATCGCGGACCGCAGTACCGGGTGATCGCGGCGACGACCGCGCCTGAATTCAGCGTCGACGGTGATGAGGTGCGGGCACGTTTCGACGTCATCACCAAGCCGTCGATCGGCGGGCGGCGAGTGTGCGCACACATCGACGAGACGTTTCTGATCCCGGCCGAGGATGGCAAGATCCATCACATCCGGGCTCGCATCCGCCCGTTCATCCAGCGCTAGCCGTTCACCGACGCCTGAGGAGTGCCGCCGTGGCCAGTCCACCCCGTGGCCTGAATTCGCCGCAAACCAAACACATCGTCAAGTGGATGTCACGCATCAACACGTGGCTGTACAAGCGCACCGACGGCAAGGTCGGCGGCAAGTTCCTCAAGGGCGCTCCGGTGGCGTTGCTGACGACGACCGGCCGCAAGACCGGCGAGCCCCGGGTCAGTCCGCTGCTGTACCTACGCGAGGGAGACCGGGTGATCCTGGTCGCGTCGCAGGGCGGCGCCGCCAACAACCCGATGTGGTACCTGAACCTCAAGGCCAACCCCAAGGTGACGATCCAGATCAAAGACCAGGTCCTGCACCTGACGGCCCGGGACGCCACCGAAGCGGAGAAGGCTGAGTACTGGCCCAAGCTCGTCGCGATGTACTCGAGCTTCGACGACTACCAGTCCTGGACGGACCGGGTCATCCCCGTCGTGATCTGCGACCCGTCCTAGGCGCCGGAGCCGCCTGGCCGGCGACCTCAGGCTCCGAACACCGGCACCGGTGGCCGGGCCTTGGCCAGCAGCCCGGTGACCACCGGACCCAGCTCGGCCGGATCCCAGCGGGCACCCTTGTCAACCTCGGGGCCATGCGCCCAACCCTCGGCCACGCGGACGACGCCGCCTTCGACCTCGAACACCCGCCCGGTGACATCGCGCGATTCGGAGCTGCCCAGCCACACCACCAGCGGGGAGATGTTCTCCGGGGCCATCGCGTCGAAGCCCTCGTCGGGCCTGGCCATCATGTCGGCGAACACGGTCTCGGTCATCCGGGTGCGCGCCGACGGGGCGATGGCGTTGACCGTTACGCCGTAGCGGCCCATCTCGGCCGCGCCCACCAGCGTCAGGGCGGCGATGCCCGCTTTCGCGGCGCTGTAGTTGCCCTGCCCGACGCTGCCCTGCAGGCCGGCACCGGAGCTGGTGTTGATGATGCGTGCATTGAGACTGTCGGGGCCGGCCTTTCCTTCCTTCACCAGCGCGCGCCAGTAGGCGGCCGCGTGCCGCATGGTGGCGAAGTGCCCCTT
>CAZDYH010000271.1:0-3125 GCA_964509355.1 uncultured Mycobacterium sp. | reverse complement strand
TGGGACAGGGTGTTGCTGGGGGTGCTGGCCATCGTCGCCTGCTACGGACTGCTGCTCGTCATCGCCGGGAAACACGTCGCCGATCTGCTCTTCGACCGTCTCGGCTTCGGGCTCGAAGCGGCCGCAACGGAATCGTCCGTGACGATCGACTACCTAGTTCTCGTGTACGGAGTACTCGGGTCTGTGCTCGTTGGATGGATGGTGGCACTGGCCGGGATCGCGGTAGGCCCACTGAGGCGACGAGAGCTGTGGGCGTGGCGGACCGTGACCGCTTCGATGCTGGCCTGGTTCGTGATCGACACCGGGTTCTCGTTGGTGGTCGGCTTCACTGGCCACGCCCTGTTCAACGTGGTGTTAATCGCCGCTGTCGGCGCTCCCCTCGCCGGCATGCGCAACGAACTGACCACGGCAGCGTTGCCATCATCGCCACAGTCACCTTGATGACCACCCCGGGACCGGGGGTCCTATGCGGGTCACCGTTGTGATTCACTTCAACAAGGCACAAGGGGCGACTCGTTCGTAGGCAAGACTGCGTCGTATTGTGGCAGGTGATGTAGGGGTCGAGCCCGGGATGCCCCGGGATTCATCGTAAGCCGGAACCGCGCTGAACAGGAGCGTAAACCCATGGCCACCATCGAAGCGGATGCAGAGGCTCTCACACCGTTCGAGCAGGACGTCGCCGCCACGCAGCGATACTTCGACAGTCCGCGCTTCGACGGGATCGTTCGCCTCTACACGGCTCGCCAAGTCGTAGAACAGCGCGGCACGATCCCCGTCGAATACACCGTGGCGCGGGAGGCGGCGGCGGCTTTCTACGAGCGCCTGCGCGAGCTCTTCGCCGAGCGCAAGAGCATCACCACGTTCGGCCCCTACTCGCCGGGCCAGGCAGTGACCATGAAGCGGATCGGCATCGAGGGCATCTACCTCGGTGGTTGGGCAACTTCCGCTAAAGGCTCCACCAGCGAGGATCCAGGGCCCGATCTCGCCAGCTACCCCCTGAGCCAGGTGCCGGACGAGGCCGCGGTGCTGGTGCGCGCCCTTCTCACCGCCGACCGCAATCAGCAGTACCTGCGCCTGCGCATGAGCGAAGCACAACGAGCCGCGACCCCGGCTTATGACTTCCGCCCGTTCATCATCGCCGACGCCGACACCGGTCACGGCGGCGACCCGCACGTACGCAACCTGATCCGCCGCTTCGCCGAGGTCGGCGTGGCGGGATATCACATCGAGGACCAACGCCCCGGCACCAAGAAGTGCGGCCATCAGGGCGGCAAGGTTCTGGTGCCCTCGGACGAACAGATCAAGCGCCTCAACGCCGCCCGCTTCCAGCTCGACGTGATGCGGGTGCCCGGCATCATCGTCGCACGCACGGACGCCGAGGCGGCCAACCTGATTGACAGCCGCGCCGACGAGCGCGACCAGCCGTTCCTCCTCGGCGTCACGAACCTGAAGATTCCCCCGTACAAAGCCTGTTTCCTGGCATTGATGCGACGCTTCAACGAGCTGGGAGTCAAGGAGCTGAATGGTCATCTCCTCTACTCTCTTCCCGAGGGCGAGTACGCCGCCGCCGACGCCTGGCTCGAGCGCCAAGGCATCTCGGAACTCGTCGCCGAGGCGGCGACGACCTGGCGGGAGGGCCGGGAGCAATCGGTCGACGCTCTCTTCGACAAAGTCGAGTCGGGGTTCATCGACGCCTGGCAGAAGGACGCCGGGCTGATGACCTACGGCGACGCCGTAGCCGAACTGCTCAAGTTCCGCGAGAGCGAGGGCGAACCGCTCGACATGAGCGCTGCGGAGTGGCGACAGTTCGCCGACGGTGCGTCGCTCTACGCCGCCCGCGAAAAGGCTGGGGCGTTGGGGGTCGACGCGCCATGGGACTGCGAACGGGCGAAGACCCCCGAGGGCTACTACCAGGTCCGCGGCGGCATACCCTATGCGATCGCCAAGTCGCTTGCGGCGGCGCCATTCGCCGACATCCTCTGGATGGAGACGAAGACCGCGGATCTCGAAGACGCCCGGCAGTTCGCCGAGGCGATCCATGCCGTGTTCCCTGACAAGATGCTGGCCTACAACCTCTCCCCCTCGTTCAACTGGGATACCACCGGCATGAGTGACGAGGAGATGCGGAGCTTCCCCGAGGAGCTCGGCAGGATGGGCTTCGTCTTCAACTTCATGACGTACGGCGGACACCAGATCGACGGCGTCGCCGCCGAGGAGTTCGCCACCGCGCTGAGACAGGACGGCATGCTGGCGCTGGCTCGCTTGCAGCGCAAGATGCGCCTGGTCGAATCGCCCTACCGCACGCCTCAGACACTGGTCGGCGGACCGCGCAGCGACGCCGCGCTGGCCGCCTCCTCGGGGCGCACGGCGACCACCAAGGCCATGGGCAAGGGCTCCACCCAGCACCAGCATCTCGTGCAGACCGAAGTGCCGAAGAAGCTGCTGGAGGAATGGCTGGCGCTGTGGAGCGAGCACTACCAGATCGGAGAGAAGCTCCGCGTGCAGCTACGGCCGCGGCGCGCCGGCTCGGATGTGCTCGAGCTCGGCATTTATGGCGAAAGAGGCAGGGGTGAGGAGAAACTCGCCGACGTGATCTTCGATCCCATCAAAGATCGGCACGGCCGCAGCATCCTCACGGTGCGCGACCAGAACACCTTCGCCGAGGCGCTGCGCAAGAAGCGCCTGATGGACTTGGTCCACCTCTGGCTGGTACACCGCTTCAAGGCCGACGCGGTGTACTACGTCACCCCCACCGAGGACAACGTTTATCAGACCGAGAAGATGAAGTCCCACGGCATCTTCCGCGAGGTCAACCAGGAGGTAGGCGAGATCATCGTCGCCGAGGTGAACCAACAGCGCATCGACGAGCTGCTGGCGCCCGATCGCGCGGCGCTGTGGCGGTTGATTCGCAAGGAAGACTAACGGGAGTCGATCGGCCCGCCGAGGAGCCGAGAGGTCTGTCAGCTGACGCTTGTCGGCGCGTTGGCCACGTCAACCAGCCGTACCTCGGGCCTGGTCGGGACGTGCTCAGCGAGGAACCACCGGAAGGCGAGATTGCCGCGGGGATATCCCAGCGTGGTGACGGCATTGGGGTGCGCTGTCATCCCGCGGGAGATCACGATGGT
>CAZDYH010000270.1:1433-3164 GCA_964509355.1 uncultured Mycobacterium sp. | reverse complement strand
GCGGTCATTGCGACGGAGTTCTGCCCCGCCTCGTATTGCAGCTTTGCATTTTCTGCGGTTGCCATTACTGGACTCCTTGAGAGGTTGACTTACGGATGAGGCGCCGCTTTGCCGCAGGCGCGGGGACTTGCCTTGCGGCGGGAGGGGCAAACTTTGCGTCGATGATGTTGACGCCGAGGGCGCGCAGCTCGGCCTTGCGCTCGGGGCTCACGGGGTGCGGTTCGTAGTGAACGGGGCGGTACTTCATGCGGCGACTTCCATGAGAGAGCGGTGCTTGATCTGGCGCCAGACCTCGGCCCGCGGGGCCTGGAGCACGGTGCCTATCGGGTATTCGCGTCCACGAATCTCGACAGCTTTGAGGACCTTGACCCTGACACCGTGCTCCAGATTCTCGGCTCCGAACGCCTCCGGCACCTCGTACTCCGGCAGCACTTCGTCCGGGTCGTACGTCGGCCACACGGCAGTCAGAGGACCCGCCACCACGCGGACCTCGCCGTGCACGTGGGCCGCGCACTCCCGGTGCTGCGAGATGGATCGGTGCGACCCACCGTAGCACCCGAACCCCGCCAGGATCACCGGATGAGCGCCCATCATGTAGGCGACCCACTGCGCGATGACCCCGGAGAACAGCAGCCGCGGCGCCAGGGGGTAGTTCGTGATCCCGTAGTCGCTCCAATGCCACGGGCCGATGATCGGCGCCTTCGTGTGCGCGCGGACGATGCCTTCCATCGGTTCTTTTGAAACCGTGTGCAGGTTGTCCATCGCCACCACGTAATCGACGGGCCGGAGCTTGGCGCCGTGGGCGTTGGTGCTGATCCAGAGGTCGGCCTCCACGCGCTCGATCTCTTCAGCGAGCGTCGGCCCGCCGCCCATCACGCAGATGCGCGCGCCCTTGTGCTTCATCACAAGCTCGCCGAAGCTGCGCAACGCGATCATGGCTCGACGACCGCCAGGAGGTGCTTGAGGCGGATGTAGCGAACGTCGACGCGCGAGAAGTGCGCCTCCAGCTTCGCCTTCCACCAAGATGCCGGGAACACGCTCAGGTGCAGCGGCCCGTTGCCGGTGAACTGCGTGTCGTGAAAGAGCGCGATCTGGAAATAGCACTTCACCCGCGTCCGCTCGGCGAGCCCGTCGAGCACGGCGTCCACGTTCACCGTCGGGATGTGCTCCATCACGTCGGCGCAGAAGCCGTAGTCCGTCGCCCCGAGATCCTCGGGAAGGTCCCACAAGCACGCCTCCACGAACGGGAGCTTGCCGCGGTAGGCGTTCGCCGCGATGTCCACGAGCCGCACATCGAAGCCCTCCGCATGGAGAACGTCAGAGGCGCGGCCCGTGCCGCAGCCCCAGTCCGTGAACGAGGCGCCGAGCGTAGGCTGCATCCAATGAATTGCGTCGGACACGTGCCGCTCGCCCGGGGAAACGTCGCGGTAACGCTTGTTCCCCCAGACGGCCCGGTACTTGTCGCCCTCGAACTGCCGTAGCACGTCCATCGCCGATCTCCTGAAGGGCCTGCCGAGGGGTGCCCCGACAGGCCCGCTGCTGGCCTTAGACGTTGGCCAGGGTCAGGACGCCAGCGGTGTGCTTGACGCTGGTGGCGATCTTGTCCCAGTTCGACCCGGTGGCGATCTCGGCGTCCGTCGGCGACTTGCCGCCGTTCGTCATGTCCCAAGCGTAGCCCTTCAGGCCGAGACCAAAGGTGTAGTCCGCCTGCATCGTGGTCTCGATGCGCTG
>CAZDYH010000270.1:0-1333 GCA_964509355.1 uncultured Mycobacterium sp. | reverse complement strand
GCGGGGTTGTCGCCGACCCAGCGGAGCTGCGACGGTTCCCACGCGATCGGGCCGAAGCCGCCCGCGATCTTGACGGTGTTGTGCTGGAGCTGGGCGAGCGCGGTCGACGCGGCCGAGGTGTTCGTGCCGTAGCGGTCGACGCGACGCTGCGCCGAGTGCAGGCTGGAGAACGACGCGCGCATCAGGAAGTCGCCGTCGAAGCCCTGCGTGGAGAGCTGGATGGCGCCGGCCGAAGCGGCGTTGAACTTGTCGACCATCTGGGCGACGGTCTCGATGGTGGCCTCACGAACGTATTCGTTGAAGACCTTCATATCGCTGAGTGCCATGGTGCTTTCCTTCGTGCGCTCAGGATTTCAGCCCGAGCAGGGGTTACTTGAGTTCGGCGAACTTCGACTTGAAGTACGCCGTGCGCTCGTCGGGAGTCCCGTCGAGCTTGCCTTTGAGCTGACCGCTGAACCCATTCCCACCTGCTCCGCCCGCCGGGGCGCCGCCGCCAGCGGCGCCCGAGCCCTTGATCAAATGCGCCTTGTAAGGGTGCGCATCCACCAAAAGCTCGATCGCCTCTTCAGGATCGGCCAGTTCACCCGGGCGAACCCGGGAGTACAGCTTCGATCCGTTCGCGTCGTACGCCACCACCTTGCCGTCTTCGACCTTGAGCTGCTTGCCGAACAGGGCCTGGGCGACTTCGACGCCGGCCGGACCCTCCGTGGCAAACCGCTCCGCGATGTACTTCGACTTCGCGAAGGCGCCGCCGACCATGAAGGAGTGGAGCTGCCCTTGCAGGGTGTCCTTCTCTCGCACGACCGGCTGGTACTTGTCTTCGACGGCCTTGATGGCTTCCGCAATCGCCTTGTCCTTCTCGCCGGCATCCACCAGCTTCTTGGCGTCGAGGTTGGCGACCAGCTCCAGGGCTTTGCGGGCCTTGGCGGCGTCCTCGATGCCCTCGAACGAGCGCAGGGACTTCTCCGCCGCTTCGGCACGCTCGCGATGACCCTTCGCCTCGCCGTTGAGGCGGGTGATGGTCGCGACCGTGCCGGCAGCGTCGAAGCCGACCTCTTTGCCGTCGTCGTGGACATAGACGGGCATCCCGTCCTTCACAACTGCGTGACCTTCAGGGGTGAGCTTGAGTTTCATGGGGTTGGGTTTGCTACCTGCCGCGGGCATCCGCCCTCGACTACGAAGAGCCATCCGGCTCGATTCACCCGTCGCCGCATCCGCGGGACGGGCACCATTGGCGTGTCGCCACCTGTGGCGATTCTACCGCACATTCTGGTCATGGCGGGAAATACTTTGCGGGGATTCCCGCGTTGCGCGCCTTGAGCTGGTCGAGGGT
>CAZDYH010000269.1:0-3207 GCA_964509355.1 uncultured Mycobacterium sp. | reverse complement strand
CGAGAAACTTGGCGGCGTGACTACCACCTCGCTCTTCGGCTCGATTCTGCAGTGGTTGCGGGCCGGCTATCCCGACGGCGTGCCAGGGTCCGACCGGGTGCCGCTGCTGGCGCTGCTGCGCAGTACGCCACTTACCGAAGACCAGGTCAAGGAGGTGGTGCGCCATATCACCGCCAAGGATTCGGCAGCGCTGGCCGACGGCGAGATCGGCGAGGACGAGATCGCCGAGTTCATCTCCGAAGTGACGCACCACGACGCCGGCCCGGAGAACATCAGGCGGGTTGCCGCCAAGCTCGCCGCCGCCGGCTGGCCACTGGCGGGCGTCGAGGGCACCTCGCCATAGCGCAGCTATAGACCGGGCGCGCGCAGGGCGCCGGTGAACCCGAGCCGCTCGTAGCACACCAGTCCGGCGAGCTGATAGGGATCGCGGGCAATGACGTCCTCGGCCTGCTCGACGCTGATGTCGCCGGTGACCAGCACGCCGCCGGTCTGCGACTCCTGGCGGCCGGCCAGCAGGATACGGCCCGCCTCGATTTCCTCCTTCAGCCACCCGACATGCGCGGGCCGGGCCTCGTCGATGACGTCGAGCGGCTGCAGATAGGTCAGCGTCAGAACATGGAACACAACCGCGACGCTAGTTGATCGGCGCGTTGACCCAGCGCAGGTCGTCGATGATGCCGCGGGCCGCGATCGGCCCCTGTCCGGTCTGCCACACCTCGTTGTTCACCACGAAGACCCGGTTATCACGGTTGGCGGAGAGCTTGCGCCACGCGTCGCTGTCGAACACCGTCGGAGCGCGGTCCCTGGCGGCGGGGGAGGCGAAGGAGACGTAGACGATGTCGCCGTCGGCGGTCGAGAAATCGGGCGAGGCTTCGAGGTCGGCGTCGGTGATGCCGATCTCGATGTAGGGCTTGTCGGTGAACCGTTGCGATGCCGGGCGGTCGACCCCGACCGCACTCAGCACGCTGGCCGGGAAGTTGTCGGCCCCGTACACCCGCATCGTGGAGTCAGTGAGCGCAACGATCGATGCCTGGAAGTGGGTGGCGTCGTTGGCGATGCCGGTCTCCGACGCCTGCGCGGTGAAATCGTCGATCAGCTCGTCGGCGGCGCCGGCGCGTCCGGTCGCGGCGCCGACCAGACGCAGGTTGTCCTCCCACGCCGCGCCGGGCGCGGCGGTGAAGACGGTCGGCGCGATCGCCGCCAGCGCCGGATAGGCCTCGGGCGTCAGGGCCTGCGAGCCCAGGATGAGGTCCGGTTGGGCCGCCGCGATACCCGCCAGGTCCGGGGCGTTACGGGTGCCGACGCCGGGCAGGTCATGCACGACAGTGCCCAGGTATGACGGCTGGCTCGACGAGCCGTCCGGCAGCGCGGCGGCCACGATGCGCGACTGCAGCCCCAGGGCGCACAGGGCGTCGAGTTGGTCGCCGGAGAGCACCACGATGCGCTGGGGGTCGGCCTGCACCTGCGTCTCGCCTGCGGCGTTGCGGACCTGCCGGGTGGGCGCACCCGGATCAGGCTGCGCCGGATCCGGTGGGCAGGACTCGTCGGGCCGGCGCCCGTTGCCCAGAACACCCGCTCCGGCGACCTTGGTGGTGCTGGTGATCACCGTTCGGGTGGCCGCCGGGGTGGGGGAGCTGCCGGTCGACGTGCAGCCTGCGCACATCGTCACCGAAACCGCGACGGCCGACACAGCAGCGGCGGCCAGCACACCGCGTCGCACACCGCCGAACAGCACGTGGCCGACGGTAACACCAGGCAGCTCCGGGTGGCCGTCCGAGACGCACGCCCGGGTCGTGGCGCCCGGCCCGAAACAATCCCAAAACAATTACGACAGTTTGTAGGACCCGGGCCGACAGACAACCCGCAGGGAGTTAGGATTCGGGGAGGAATCCAGGTAAGTCCCGGATGGATGTTTGGAGGATCTCTTGACAGCCGAAGCGCCCCCGCTGGGAGAACTCGAGGCGAGCCGTCCGTACCCGGCGCGGATCGGTCCCAAGGGCAACCTGATCTACAAGCTGTTGACCACCACCGATCACAAGCTGATCGGCATCATGTACTGCGTCGCCTGCTTCGCCTTCTTCCTCGTCGGCGGTCTGATGGCGCTGTTCATCCGTACCGAGTTGGCCGTGCCCGGACTGCAGTTCCTGTCGAACGAGCAGTACAACCAGCTGTTCACCATGCACGGCACGGCGATGCTGCTCTTCTACGCCACCCCGATCGTGTTCGGGTTCGCCAACCTGGTGCTGCCGCTGCAGATCGGCGCCCCCGACGTCGCGTTCCCACGGCTGAACGCGTTCTCGTTCTGGCTGTTCCTGTTCGGCGCCCTGATCGCGCTCTCCGGCTTCATTACCCCCGGCGGCGCCGCCGACTTCGGCTGGACCGCCTACTCCCCGCTGACCGACGCCATCCACTCACCCGGTGTCGGCGGTGACCTGTGGATTCTGGGCCTGGGCGTCGGCGGTCTGGGCACCATCCTCGGCGCCGTCAACATGATCACCACGGTGGTCTGCATGCGGGCACCGGGTATGACGATGTTCCGGATGCCGATCTTCACCTGGAACATCCTGGTGACCAGCATTCTGGTCCTGCTGATATTCCCGCTGCTGACCGCCGCGCTGTTCGGGCTGGCCGCCGACCGCCGCCTCGGCGCGCACATCTACGACCCGGCCAACGGCGGCGTGATGCTCTGGCAGCATCTGTTTTGGTTCTTCGGTCACCCCGAGGTGTACGTCATCGCGTTGCCGTTCTTCGGCATCGTCAGCGAGATCTTCCCGGTGTTCAGCCGCAAACCGATCTTCGGCTACACCACCCTGATCTACGCCACCATGGCCATCGCCGCGCTGTCGGTGGCGGTGTGGGCGCACCACATGTACGCGACGGGTGCCGTACTTCTTCCCTTCTTCAGCTTCATGACCTTCCTGATCGCGGTGCCAACGGGTATCAAGTTCTTCAACTGGATAGGCACGATGTGGCGGGGCCAGTTGACGTTCGAGTCACCGATGCTGTTCGCGATGGGCTTCCTGGTGACGTTCCTGGCCGGTGGCCTGTCCGGCGTGCTGCTGGCCAGCCCGCCGCTCGACTTCCACGTCACCGACTCGTATTTCGTGGTCGCGCACTTCCACTACGTGCTGTTCGGCACGATCGTGTTTGCGACCTACGCCGGCATCTACTTCTGGTTCCCGAAGATGACCGGCCGGCTGCTCGACG
>CAZDYH010000268.1:0-3243 GCA_964509355.1 uncultured Mycobacterium sp. | reverse complement strand
CTGGCGACCATCGTCAACGGCGACTGCGCCTGTACCACCCACGTCCCGCTCACTGGCGCGGACCAACTAGACACAGCCAAAGGAGCGTCGCAATGACCCTCACACCGGAGGCCAAGCCAGCCACCGAACCGCTCAGCCAGGAGGAGACGATCGCCTCGCTGGGCAACTACGGCTATGGGTGGGCCGACTCCGACGTCGCGGGCGCCGGCGCGCAGCGCGGGTTGTCCGAGGCGGTGGTACGCGACATCTCGGCGAAGAAGAACGAGCCGGAGTGGATGCTCAACATCCGGCTGAAGGCGCTGCGCACGTTCGGTAAGAAACCGATGCCGAACTGGGGCGCCAATCTCGAGGGCATCGACTTCGACAACATCAAGTACTTCGTGCAGTCCCTGGAAAAGCAAGCCCAGTCATGGGAAGAGCTGCCTGCGGACATCAAGAACACCTACGACAAACTCGGTATCCCAGACGCTGAAAGGCAACGGCTCGTTGCGGGGGTAGCGGCTCAGTACGAAAGCACCGTGGTTTACCACCAGATTCGGGAAGACCTTGAGCAGCAAGGCGTTATCTTCCTGGACACCGACACTGCGCTGCGCGAGCATCCGGACGTCTTCAAGCAGTACTTCGGCACCGTGATCCCGGCCGGCGACAACAAGTTCTCGGCGCTGAACACCGCGGTGTGGTCGGGCGGCTGCCTGACCGCCGACGCCCGTATCAACGTCAAGGGCAGGGGGTTGGTGAGCATCGCCGATATCCAGCCGGGTGATGAAGTATTCGGCGTCGACGTTGGCCGTGATCTCAAGCGTGGCAAGGTGTTGGCCAAGGTCGCGAGCGGCACCAAGCCGGTGTATGAGATGCACGTCGCGGGGCGCACCCTTGAAGCGACCGGCAACCATCAATTCTTGGTGGCACGGAGAGTCCAGGGCGGCAAGTCTTCGCGCTGGACGGCGGTATGGGCACCACTCGACGAGATCGAGCCGGGTGAGCCGATTGCGATCGCCCGAGTTCTGCCTGACGACGGTGGAGCCGTTTTCTCCCCCGAGCCGGAGCCGTACCTCAAGAACCGGTCGCGGCAAGAACTCGACTTCCCTTATCAGAACAATGTCGATCTGCTGTGGCTTTTCGGCTTGTGGCTGGGCGATGGTCACACAGCCGCCCTGCACCAGCACATGCGGCAAGTCTCTTTCTCGCTGCCTGTTGATGATCCCGTGCGCGGTGAGGCCGTCCGCGTGGTCAGCGAACAGTTCGGCGCGCACGTGACGCCGGTGAATTGCGGCTTCATCGTAGGTTCCACGGCGTTCGGAACATGGCTTGAAGACCTCGGATTCGCCGGGCACGCAACGACCAAGCGGCTTCCTGCCTGGGTCTACAGCCTGTCGCACGAACATCAGCTGGCCCTTCTTGGCGGCCTCCTCGATGCGGATGGCTGGACCGAGAACAACGGCGCCACTATGTCGATCGAGCTCGCTGACCGAGACCTGCTCGAAGACATCAGACAGCTGGCGATCGGATGCGGCCTGTACGCCGACGGCAGACTCTTCGAGCGGACACGGACTGCGACGTTCAGCGATGGTCACACCGTCACGAGCACACACTGGCGGCTTCGGATTCAGGGCAGCGTCGATCGCGTGGGTACCCGTGACCCGAACAAGAACGGGAAGCCGGCGAGCAAGGGGCGAGTAAAGCGGTACGTGGCGGCCACTGGACTCAACTTTTCGTCGCTGACAACCGAGACGGTCGGGTTCGCGCGTTTGCAGAGCAAGATATTGGCGGGCGAGAAGCCGACCTACGACATCCAGGTCGTGGGGCTGGAGAATTTCGTCGCCAACGGCATTGTGGCGCACAACAGCTTCATCTACGTCCCGCCGGGTGTGCATGTCGACATTCCGCTGCAGGCCTACTTCCGGATCAACACCGAGAACATGGGCCAGTTCGAGCGGACCCTCATCATCGCCGACGAGGGTGCCTATGTGCACTACGTGGAAGGGTGCCTGCCCGCGGGGGAACTCGTCACAACGGCCGACGGTGACCTGCGACCGATCGAATCGATCCGGGTCGGTGACTTCGTCTTCGGCCATGATGGTCGCCCGCATCGGGTGAACGCGGTGCAGATGCGCGATCTCAACGGAGAGCTGTTCACCTTCACGCCGATGTCCCCGGCCAACGGGTTCTCGGTCACCGCAGAGCACCCGCTGTTGGTTGTTCCGCGCGACGAAGTGCGGGTGGCGCGTAAGGCGCGCAACGGGTGGCTGCCAGAGGTAGATTCCGCCAAGCTCCGTCGTACCGAACCGCGGTGGATTGCCGCGAAGGATGTGACCGAGGGTGACTTCCTGGTCTACCCGAAGCCAAGGCCGTTGCCGCCCAAGACCGTGCTGCCGCTGGAGTTTGCGCGGCTCGCCGGCTACTACCTGGCCGAGGGTCATGCTTGCCTGACGAACGGCTGTGATTCGCTTGTGTTCTCGTTCCACAGCGACGAATTCGAGTACGTGGAGGAAGTCCGGCAGGCGTGCAAGGATCTGTATGACGCCGCTGGCTCGGTCTTGGTCCAGGAGAGCAGACATTCCGCGCGCGTTCTCGTCTACACCAAGGCCGGTTACGCGGCTATGCGCAGCCACGTCGGCACTGGATCGGCCAACAAGAAGTTGTCGGAAACCCTTATGCGCCAGGACGAAACATTCCTTCGGGAACTCGTCGACGCCTACGTCAACGGTGATGGGAATGTCACCCGGCGTGGCGGCGCGCTGTGGAAGCGGGCGCACACCACGTCGCGTATCTGGGCATTCCAGTTGCAGGCCATCCTCGCGCGCCTGGGTCACTATGCGACAGTCGAACTGCGCCGTCCCGGCGGTCCGGGGGTGATCCAAGGGCGTGACATCGTGCGACAGGACATCTACCAGGTGCAATGGACCGAGGGCGGACACGGTCCACGCCAGGCCCGGGACTGTGGCGACTACTTCGCCGTGCCGATCAAGAAGCGGACGGTCCGGGAGGCGCACGAGCCGGTCTACAACATCGACGTTGCGGAGCCGGATAGCTATCTCGCCTACGGGTTCGCGGTGCACAACTGCACTGCTCCGATATACAAGTCGGACTCGCTGCACTCGGCGGTGGTGGAGATCATCGTCAAGCCGCACGCTCGCGTCCGCTACACCACCATCCAGAACTGGTCGAACAACGTCTACAACCTGGTCACCAAGCGGGCCCGCGCCGAGGCCGGCGCCACCATGGAGTGGATCGACGGCAACA
>CAZDYH010000267.1:0-3251 GCA_964509355.1 uncultured Mycobacterium sp. | reverse complement strand
CTGCCGCAGTTCTCCTCGGCGCCGACCGATCACTACCGGGGTGGCTTGTCGGCCGCCGGCGTCGGGATGCGGCTGTTCACCGTGTCACAGCGCGGCGGCTATGCGCCGATGGCCGGCGGGCTCGGCTACGTGCTGGCTCCTGGGAATGCCGCCTACAAGCTGAACACCGTTGCGGCCAAAGATGTTTGGGTCCGACCGCCGACCCGGGCCAAGGCCGAGCGGAAAATCACCGTGCCGTCGGTGGAACTGCCTGCGCTGACACCCAGCGGTGCCGACGGGATCAGCTCGCCGCGCGTGCTCTCCGACTTCTTCTGGATGGGTCGCTACGGCGAACGGGCCGAGAACCTGGCCCGGCTGCTGATCGTCACCCGCGAGCGCTACCACGAGTACCGCTACCGCCAGGACATGGAAGGCAGCGAATGCGTGCCGGTGCTGCTGTCCGCGCTGGGGCGGATCACCGGCACCGACACCGGGGTCAGCGGCTCGTATGCCGAGACAGTGGCCGGGGCACCGCAGACGCTGTGGTCGTTGACCATGGACCGGCAGCGCCCCGGGTCGCTGGCGCAGTCGATCGAGCGGCTTGGCCTGGCGGCACGGTCGGTGCGCGACCAGATGTCCAACGACACCTGGATGGTGCTGGGCGGGGTGGAGCGGGCGCTGGCGCAGCCCGCCACGGAGCCGCTGGGCCGGCGACAAGGCACCGGAGAGCCGCTGGGCCGGCGACAAGGCACCGGAGAGCCCAGCCAGGGCTCGGACGACACGCTGCTGGCCTCGGCGCACTCGCAGACGCTGGCGGGGATGCTGGCGATGTCCGGGGTGGCCGCGGAGTCGATGGTGCACGACGTCGGCTGGACCATGATGGACATCGGCAAGCGAATCGAGCGCGGCCTTGGGCTGACCACGTTGCTGCGTGCGACGCTGGCCACGGTCCACAGCCCGGGCGCCGAGCGAACCATCACCGAGTCGACGCTGGTGGCCTGCGAGTCGTCGGTCAGCTATCGGCGGCGCACGCTGGGCAAGGTCAGTGTTGCCGCTGTCGCCGATCTGTTGCTCTTCGACGCCGAGAACCCGCGGTCGCTGGCCTACCAGCTGGAGCGACTGCGCACCAACCTCAAGGCGCTGCCGGGAGCGTCCGGCTCGTCCCGCCCGCAGCGGCTGGTCGATGAGATCAGCACCCGGCTGCGCCGGCTCGACCCGGCCGACCTCGAGGACGTCACCTCCGATGGGCAGCGCGCTGAGCTGAACGGGTTGCTGGACGGGGTGCAAGCCGGGTTGCGCGACCTCTCCGGTGTCATCACCGCGGCCCAGCTGTCGCTACCCGGCGGCATGCAGCCGCTGTGGGGGCCCGACGAGCGCAGGGTGGTGCCGTGACCGCCTACCCGGACGGGCCAACCGCGTCGAACAGCGGCCGCTGTTATCGGGTGACGCACCGCACCATTTACCGCTACTCCGACGTCGTGACCAACTCGTATGGCCGGGGCTTTCTGACCCCGCGCGATGCCGGTCGGCAGCGCTGCCTGTCCCACGAGCTGCGGATCGATCCCGAACCGGCGGACAGCTCGACCAGCCGCGACGTGTACGGCAATCTCAGCTCCTACTTCCACGTCACACAGCGCCATGACACCCTGACGATCACCAGCGACTCGGTTGTCGAGGTGGACCCGCCGCCGGCCGAGCTGTATGGCGGCGGGTCGGCGCGGGCGCCGTGGGAGATTGCCCGCCCAGTCGGCCCGGACGGCGCACTTGCCACCGAGTTCACCCTGGACCTGCAGCCGCCCGAGATCACCGACGAAGTCCGTGAGTACGCGGCGCCGAGCTTCGTTCGGGGCCGCCCATTGATCGAGGTGCTGCGCGATCTGAGTTCACGGATCTACCACGACTTCACCTACCGCTCCGGCTCGACGACGGTGTCCACAAAGGTCAGCGAGGTGCTGGCGGCCCGGGAAGGGGTCTGTCAGGACTTCGCCCGGCTGGCGATCGCATGCCTGCGTGCCAACGGTCTGGCGGCCAGTTATGTGTCCGGGTATCTGGCGACCGATCCGCCGCCGGGGAAGCAGCGGATGTTCGGGGTCGACGCCACGCATGCCTGGGCGGCAGTGTGGACGCCGCAGAACCAGTGGCTGGGGTTCGATCCCACCAACGACCAGATGATCGATGAGCGCTTCATCGTCGTCGGCTGGGGCCGCGACTATGCCGACATCCCGCCACTGCGCGGCATCATCTACACCGACTCGAAGCGCAGCGTGATCGATGTGGAGGTCGACGTGGCGCCCTTTGAAGGGGTGCTCCGTGCGTGATCTCATCTGTCCGAACTGCGGTCAGCATCTGGCGTTCGAGAACTCGGTGTGCCTGTCCTGCGGCAGCGCGCTGGGGTTCTCCCTCAAAGACATGTCGCTGCTGGTCATCGCATCAGGTCAGGGCAGTGAGCACGGTGGTGCGGTCGACTCCAGCCAGTTTCATCTGTGCGCCAACCTTCATCTCGCCGAATGCAATTGGCTGGTCGAGGCCGGACCGGATCAGCTGTGCAGATCCTGCCGGCTCACCCGGCGCCGACCCAACGACACCGATACCGCGTCGATGGCGGCGTTCGCCAGCGCGGAGAAGGCCAAGCGGCGACTGGTGGCCGAGCTGGTCGACCTAAAGCTGCCCATCGTGGGACGTGACGCGGACCCGCAGTACGGCCTGGCATTCGACCTGCTGTCCAGCGAGTTCGAGAAGGTGGTCACCGGGCATCACAACGGCGTCATCACCCTGGACCTCGCCGAGGGCGACGACGTGCACCGCGAACAACTGCGCGTCGCCATGGACGAGCCGTACCGCACGCTGCTCGGGCATTTCCGCCACGAGGTCGGGCACTACTACTTCTACCGGCTGATCGGCAGTTCGCCGGACTACTCGGAGCGCTTTGGTCGTTTGTTCGGCGACCCCGACGCCGACTACCAGGCGGCGCTGGACCGGTACTACAGTCACGGCGCACTCCCGGGGTGGGACCAGACCTACGTCTCCTCGTACGCGAGCATGCACCCCGCCGAGGACTGGGCCGAGACCTTCGCGCACTATCTGCACATCCGCGACACCCTCGACACGGCGGCCGCGTTCGGCCTGGCCCCGGCGGGCGGCACGTTCGAGCGTAAGGTACTGGGCCCCAGTGGATTCGACGCCATCATCGAGATGTGGCTGCCGTTGGTGTGGTCGCTGAACATGGTGAACCGTTCGATGGGCCATGACGACCTGTACCCGTTCGTGCTGCC
>CAZDYH010000266.1:0-3251 GCA_964509355.1 uncultured Mycobacterium sp. | reverse complement strand
TTACAGTCGAGATGTGAGCGAAACAAACCCGTTCGATCCCAGTGCCTGGCGTCTCGTGGACGGGTTCGCCGACCTGACCGACATCACCTACCACCGCCATATCGTCGACGGCGCGCCGCAGCCGACGGTACGGGTGGCCTTCAACCGCCCCGAGGTGCGCAACGCGTTCCGGCCGCACAGTGTCGACGAGTTGTACCGCGCGCTGGACCACGCCCGGATGTCGCCCGACGTCGGTGTGGTGCTGCTGACCGGGAACGGGCCCAGCCCGAAAGACGGCGGCTGGGCGTTCTGCTCCGGCGGCGACCAGCGCATCCGCGGGCGCACCGGCTACCAGTACGCCTCGGGCGAAACCGCCGACACCGTCGACGCCGCCCGCGCCGGGCGGCTGCACATCCTCGAGGTGCAGCGGCTTATCCGGTTCATGCCCAAGGTCGTCATCTGCCTGGTCAACGGCTGGGCCGCCGGCGGCGGGCACAGCCTGCACGTGGTGTGCGACCTGACCCTGGCAAGCCGCGAGCACGCCCGCTTCAAGCAGACCGACGCCGACGTCGGCAGCTTCGACGGCGGCTACGGCAGCGCGTACCTGGCCAGGCAGGTCGGGCAGAAGTTCGCCCGCGAGATCTTCTTCCTCGGCCGCCCGTACACCGCCGAGCAGATGCACCGGATGGGTGCGGTCAACGAGGTCGTCGACCATGCCGACCTGGAGTCGGTCGGCCTTCAGTGGGCCGCGGCCATCAACGGCAAATCCCCGCAGGCGCAACGGATGCTGAAGTTCGCGTTCAACCTGCTCGACGACGGGCTGGTCGGCCAGCAGCTGTTCGCCGGTGAAGCCACCCGGCTGGCCTACATGACCGACGAGGCCGTCGAGGGCCGCGACGCGTTCCTGGAGAAGCGCGACCCCGACTGGACCCCGTTCCCGCGCTATTTCTGACGGGCGCAGCTCGTCTGCCTGCCCGGCACTCGCCGAGACTGACGTTAGGCAGCGAAAGTGCGAGTGGCGGCCTGGCGGACTTCAATCTCGGCGAAATGTAGGTGACCTAGACTCCTGACTCGTGGGTAAGAATCCGTTGCGGCGGCTGTCCGGCGCGATCGCATTGGCCGGTATGCGGCCTCCCGTCGCCCCGCGGCTGCTGCTCCACCGCCCCGCCCAGCAGGTCGTCGACCTCGACGGGAAACGCATCCTGCTCACCGGGGCGTCGTCGGGTATCGGTGCGAGCGCCGCGGCGAAGCTGGCCCGCCGCGGCGCCACCGTGGTCGTGGTGGCCCGTCGCGCGGACCTGCTTGACGAACTGGTGGAACGCATCACCGCGGCGGGTGGCACGGCGATCGCCATGCCGTGCGATCTGTCCGACCTGGACGCCGTCGACGAGCTGGTCAAGGATGTCGAGGCGCGCCTCGGCGGGGTGGACATCCTGATCAACAACGCCGGACGGTCGATCCGCCGGCCGCTGGCCGAGTCGCTGGAGCGCTGGCACGACGTCGAACGCACGATGGTGCTCAACTACTACTCACCGCTGCGGCTGATCCGCGGGCTGGCACCCGGCATGCTCGAGCGCGGCGACGGGCACATCATCAACGTGGCCACCTGGGGTGTGCTGTCGGAGGCCTCACCGCTGTTCGGGGTGTACAACGCGTCGAAGGCGGCGCTGTCGGCGGTGAGCCGGGTGATCGAAACCGAATGGGGCGGCAAGGGTGTCCACTCGACCACGCTGTACTACCCGCTGGTGGCCACCCCGATGATCGAGCCGACCAAGGCCTACGAAGGGCTGCCCGCGCTGTCCCCCGCCGAAGCCGCCGACTGGATGGTCACCGCGGCCCGCACCCGTCCGGTCCGGATCGCCCCGCGGATCGCCGTCACGGCCAAAGCCCTGGACGTCGTCGCACCGGCCTGGCTCAACGGAATCATGAAACGGCAGAACATCCAGCCAGACCATTGACCCGTGGTAGACACGAGAACGTGGAGATTCTGTCCAGCCGTGTGCTACTTCGGCCATCTGACTACCAGCGTTCAATGAACTTCTACCGGGACAGCATCGGCCTGGCGATCGCCCGCGAATATGGCGCAGGCACAGTGTTTTTCGCCGGGCAGTCACTGATCGAGATCGCCGGTCACGGCGGATCGGCCGAACCTGGCGCGCCTTTTCCGGGCGCTTTATGGTTGCAGGTGCGTGATATCTACGCGACGGAAGCCGAGCTGGCGGGCAGGGGCGTGCCGATAGCCCGGGAAGCCCGCCGCGAACCGTGGGGACTACAGGAGATGCAGGTGACGGATCCGGACGGTGTCACCCTCATTTTCGTCCAGATCCCCGACGATCATCCGTTGCGCCGCGACACCCGAGATTAACGAATTCGCGCGCGCCAGCCAGTTCTTTTTGGATTAGTTCGACATTCAAGTGGCCAAGGCGCAAGAATTCCCGGCGTGGACCTTCAGCTCTTTCTCCTGATCATCGTGGTGGTCACCGCGCTGGCGTTCGACTTCACAAACGGCTTCCACGACACCGGCAATGCCATGGCGACCTCCATCGCCAGCGGCGCGCTGCACCCCAAGGCCGCGGTCGCACTGGCGGCGTCGTTGAACCTCGTCGGCGCCTTCCTGTCTACCGCTGTCGCGGCGACGATCGCCAAGGGTCTGGTCGACTCGCACCTGGTCACCCTGGAGCTGGTCTTCGGCGGGCTGGTCGGCGGCATCGTCTGGAATCTGCTGACCTGGCTGCTGGGCATCCCGTCCAGCTCGTCGCACGCGCTGATCGGCGGCATCGTCGGTGCCATGATCGCCGCGGTCGGCGGGCACGGTGTCATCTGGAGGGGTTTGGTGTCCACCGTGCTGATTCCGGCGGCGATGGCCCCGGTGATTGCCATGCTGGTGGCGAGCATCGGGACCTGGCTGGTGTACCGGTTCACTCGCGGGGTCCCGGAGCAGCGCATCGACAAGGGCTTCCGCTACGGCCAGATCGGCTCGGCGTCGCTGGTCTCGCTCGCCCACGGCACCACCGACGCGCAGAAGACCATGGGCGTGATCTTCCTGGCCCTGATCTCCTATGGTGCCGCCAGCAAGAGCGACACGATGCCGCCGTTCTGGGTCATTCTGTCGTGCGCGCTGGCCATCGCCGCAGGCACCTACCTGGGCGGCTGGCGGGTCATCCGCACCCTGGGCAAGGGCCTGGTCGAGATCAAGTCACCGCAGGGCATGGCGGCCGAGACGTCGTCGGCGGCCATCATCTTGCTGTCCAGCCATTTCGGCTACTCGCTGT
>CAZDYH010000265.1:0-3253 GCA_964509355.1 uncultured Mycobacterium sp. | reverse complement strand
GCGGCGCCATCGCGATGGGCCACCCGCTGGGCGCCACCGGCGCCATGATCACCGGAACCATGGTCGACGAGCTCGAGCGTCGCGGCGCCCGCCGGGCCCTGATCACGCTGTGTGTCGGTGGCGGCATGGGCGTAGCGACCATCATCGAGCGCGTCTGAGCCTCGGGTAAGCAAAGGAGCTTTCGAACAACATGGCAGAGAACACGATCCAGTGGGACAAGGATGCCGACGGCATCGTCACGCTGACGTTGGACGACCCGACGGGTTCAGCCAACGTCATGAACGAGCACTACAAGGAATCAATGCACAAGGCCGTCGAACGCCTTGTCGCCGAGAAGGATTCGATCACCGGCGTGGTGATCACCAGTGCCAAGAAGACCTTCTTCGCCGGCGGTGACCTCAAGAGCATGATCCACCTCGGCCCCGAGGACGCCGGTGAGGCCTTCGACACGGTGCAGGACGTCAAGAGGGACCTGCGCGCGCTGGAAACCCTGGGCGTGCCAGTGGTTGCCGCGATCAATGGCGCCGCACTCGGTGGTGGCCTGGAGATCGCACTGGCGTGTCACCATCGCATCGCCGCCGACGTCAAGGGCAGCCAGATCGGCCTGCCCGAGGTGACGCTCGGCCTGCTGCCCGGGGGCGGCGGTGTCACGCGCACCGTGCGGATGCTGGGCATCCAGAACGCCTTCGTCTCCGTGCTGAGCCAGGGCACCCGGTTCAAGCCGGCCCAGGCCAAGGAACTCGGCCTCATCGACGAGGTCTTGCCGACTGTCGAGGAACTTGTTCCGGCCGCCAAGGCCTGGATCAAGGCCAACCCCGACGCGCACGTCCAGCCGTGGGATGCCAAGGGCTACAAGATGCCCGGCGGTACCCCGAGCAGTCCGGCATTCGCCGCGATCCTGCCGTCGTTCCCGTCGCTGCTGCGCAAGCAGCTCAAGGGCGCCCCGATGCCGGCCCCGCGCAACATCCTGGCGGCCGCGGTCGAAGGTGCCAACGTCGATTTCGAGACGGCCACCCGTATCGAGAGTCGCTACTTCACGCAGCTGGTCACCGGCCAGGTCGCGAAGAACATGATCCAGGCGTTCTTCTTCGACCTGCAGCACATCAGCTCCGGTGGCTCGCGCCCCGAGGGCTACGAGAAGAACACCGTGAAGAAGGTTGTGGTGCTGGGCGCGGGCATGATGGGCGCCGGGATCGCCTACGTGTGCGCCAAGTCCGGTATCGAAGTCGTCCTCAAGGACGTCAGCCTCGAAGCCGCGCAGAAGGGCAAGGCGTACTCGGAGAACCTGGAGGCCAAGGCGCTCGCCAGGGGCCGCACCAGCCAGGAGAAGTCCGACAAGCTGCTGGCCCGCATCCACCCGACCGCCGACGCCAACGACGCCGCCGGCGCCGACATGGTGATCGAGGCGGTCTTCGAGTCGGTCGAGCTCAAGCACAAGGTGTTCGCCGAGATCGAGCCGGTCGTCGCACCCGACGCGGTGCTGGGCTCCAACACCTCGACGCTGCCGATCACCGAGCTGGCAAGCGGAGTCGAGCGCGTAGCCGATTTTATCGGCCTGCACTTCTTCTCGCCGGTCGACAAGATGCCGCTGCTGGAGATCATCAGGGGTAAGAACACCGCCGACGCCACCGTGGCCAAGGCCATCGACCTGGCGCTACAGATCGGCAAGACCCCGATCGTGGTCAACGACAGCCGCGGCTTCTACACCTCACGGGTGATCGGCACGTTCATCAATGAGGCGCTGGCGATGCTCGGCGAGGGCGTCGAGCCGGCCAGTATCGAGCACGCCGGCAGCCAGGCCGGTTACCCGGCGCCACCGCTGCAGCTCTCCGACGAGCTCAACATGGAGCTGATGCAGAAGATCGCCAAGGCGACGCGGTCCGGCGCCGAGGCTGCGGGCCAGACCTACGTCCCGCACCCGGCCGAAGAGGTCGTCAACAAGATGATCGAACTGGGCCGGCCGAGCAAGCTGTCGGGCAAGGGCTTCTACGAGTACGCCGAGGGCAAGCGCGCCGGTCTGTGGCCCGGGCTGCGCGACACCTTCAAGTCCGGAGCGTCGACTCCGCCGCTGCAGGACATGATCGACCGGATGCTGTTCGCCGAGGCGCTGGAAACCCAGAAGTGCCTCGACGAGGGCGTGCTGACGTCGACTGCAGACGCCAATATCGGCTCCATCATGGGCATCGGCTTCCCGCCGTGGACCGGTGGCACGGCGCAGTACATCGTCGGCTACCCGGGCGGTAAGGCCGGTTTCGTGGCGCGGGCCCGCGAGCTCGCCGCCAAGTACGGCGACCGTTTCACCCCGCCGGACTCGTTGAGTTCGTAGCTCCGACCAGCTGACCCAGGAGCCCCATCGGGGTGTACGTTCCCGGAGTGAAATCAACCGGCACAGCAGGACAGCGTGTCGCCATCGTGACGGGTGGCGGCCGGGGCATCGGCGCCGCCACGTCGAAGCGGCTGGCTGACGACGGCCTGAAGGTCGCGATCTTCGACCTCGACGAGTCATCGGCGAACCAGACCGCCGCAGACATCAACGCGAACGGCCCGGGGGCCATGGCGGTAGCGGTCGACGTGTCGAACAAGGAGGCGGTCGAAGCCGGCGTCCAGAGTGTGGTCGACGAACTCGGCGCACCGACTGTCCTGGTGAACAATGCCGGGGTTACCCGCGACAACCTGCTCTTCAAGATGACCGATGACGACTGGGACACCGTGATCGGTGTGCATCTGCGCGGCGCCTTCCTGATGACCCGCGCGGTTCAGAAACACATGGTGGAAGCCAGGTGGGGCCGGATCGTCAGCCTGTCGTCGACGGCGGCGTTGGGCAACCGCGGCCAGATGAACTACTCCACCGCCAAGGCCGGCTTACAGGGCTTCACCAAGACCGCCGCCATCGAACTGGGTCCGTTCGGGGTGACGGCCAATGCCATCGCGCCGGGATTCATCGAGACTGACATGACCCGGATCACCGCTGAGCGGATGGGCATTCCGTTCGAGAAGTTCATCGCCGATCGCGCTGCGGTCACCCCGGTGCGCCGGGTCGGGCAGCCGGAGGACGTCGCGCACCTGGTGTCGTTCTTCGTCAGCGAGGGCGCCGGTTTCGTCTCCGGTCAGGTTGTCTACCTGGCCGGTGGTCCGAGGGCCTGAACCTGATCAGAAGGGTGGTGGTTCGTCGTCGTCACTGCCCGGGGGTGCGCCGCGGAAGTAGAGAGCGTCGCGGGCCTGGCGTCTGGCCTCGCGGGCCTGCTGGTTGTGG
>CAZDYH010000264.1:0-3253 GCA_964509355.1 uncultured Mycobacterium sp. | reverse complement strand
CAACGCCGTCGGCGTGGCCTGGGCGCTGGCCGCCGCAGTGTGCGCGGCCTGCTACTTCATGATGTCCGACGAAGTCACCGCCGACGGCAGCGGCCTGAACTCGGTGACACTGGCCGCGGGCGGACTGATCGTCGGCGCAGCCGCGGTCGGCCTGCTCGGCCTGATGGGGGTCATGCCGCTGACGTTCACCACCGGCAACACCGTGCTGGCCGGGATGACGATGTCGTGGATCATGCCCGTCGTGGCGTTGGGCGTGATCAGCACGGCCATCGCCTACACCCTGGGCATCAGCGGCGTAGCCCGGCTGCGGCCCAGCTTTGCGTCCCTGGTGGGTCTGAGCGAGGTCATGTTCGCCGTCCTGTCGGCCTGGGTGCTGCTGGGCGAAGCCCTCACACCGGCCCAGGCGGTAGGTGGCGCAGTGGTGTTACTCGGGCTGGCGCTGGCCCGTCAGGGTGACCGCTCGGTGGCGACGGCGACGTGGCCGGACGGCGGCGCGGCCGAAGACCTCGCGGTGGGTAGCCGGGCGTGAATAGGTGCACGTCCCGGCCCTCGCCGGCGAAGTTTGTGAGTCGGTACCGCTAACATCTATGTGTGAGCATTGACCAGCTGAGTTCGTTGCTGTCCCCGTTCCCGGCCAACCGGTGGTCGCGCAGCGCCCGCACTGTCGGTCGCTGGATCGGCCTCGGCGCATCAGCAGTGCTGTCGGCGGGAATCCTGTTGATCGCGCCGAGCGCGAATCCAGCCGCCATCCCGTCGGCCGCTGCCGACCCCTGCCCTGATGTCGAGGTGATCTTCGCCCGGGGGACCGATGAGCCGCCAGGTGTCGGCCGTGTCGGCGACGCGTTTGTCAGCGCGCTGCGCGGGCGCACCGACAGGTCCGTTGGTGTCTACGCGGTCAACTACCCGGCCACCAAGAACATCTTCGCCGCCGCGGACGGCGCGAACGACGCCAGCGGCCGCGTTCAGTACATGGCCGGGGCCTGTCCCGACACCAGACTCGTCCTCGGTGGATACTCGCAGGGTGCGGCCGTGATGGACGTCGTCACCGCGGTTCCGTTGGCCGGCTTCGGTTTTGGTCAACCACTGCCTGCCGAGTTCGCCAACAATGTCGCCGCCGTCGCGGTGTTCGGCAATCCGTCCAGCAAGATCGGTGGGCCGCT
The DNA here is from genome assembly GCA_964509355.1 of uncultured Mycobacterium sp. Lineage (GTDB taxonomy): Bacteria > Actinomycetota > Actinomycetes > Mycobacteriales > Mycobacteriaceae > Mycobacterium. The sequence continues at coordinate 2,093 of CAZDYH010000264.1, read as the reverse complement.
GACGGCCCTGAGCCCGCTTTATGGGTACAAGGCGATCGACCTGTGCAACGGCGGCGACCCGATCTGCTCCGACGGCCGAGACGTTGGAGCGCACAGCACGTATGTGCAGTCCGGTATGGCCAACCAGGCCGCCAACTTCGTCGCGGGACTGGTCTAGCCGCACATCGCCGCTAACATCGTGGTGTGAGCATTGACCGCATCGACCCACGGCCACAGGCCAGTCCGTCAGCCCGGTCCGGCACCGCTAGCCGTTTCGCAGCCATGGCCGCCACCGTGGCACTCGCTGCCGCAGCGCTGTTGATCGGGCCTGTTCTGCTGCCTGCGGCGGTGGCCCCAACCGCCCTCCCTTCTGCCTCCGCAGCATCGTGCCCCGACGTCGAGGTGGTTTTCGCCCGCGGCCGCGAAGAGCCGCCCGGTCCTGGTCTGGTCGGAACCGCGTTCGTCAACGCGTTGCGCTCAAAGGTCCCAAAGAATATCGGTTTCTACGCGGTGAACTATCGCGCCGACACCCAGGTGGATCAAGGCGCCAACGATATGAGCAGCCACATCCAGTACATGGCAGCGAACTGCCCTGACACCCGACTGGTGCTGGGCGGGTACTCACTGGGCGCGGCGGTCACCGACCTCGTGCTCGCCGTGCCGGCTCCGGTGTTCGGCTTCAAGAACCCGCTCCCGCTAGGCAGCGACTCGCACATCGCCGCGGTCGCGCTGTTCGGTAACGGCACCCGGAAGGTGCTCGGCCCGCTGTCGGACTTCAGCCCGCTCTACGGTGACAAGACCATCGACCTGTGCAACGGCGAAGATCCGGTTTGCAGCGGCAACATCGACCCCAATACGTGGGCCGACGACTGGCCCAGCCATCTCGCGAACGCCTACATCAAGTCGGGACTGGTCAATCAGGCCGCGGACTTCGTGGCCGGCAAGCTCTAGTCAACCGCGCGCAGATCGCGGGTCACCATGATCCGCGCCGCGAGTCGATCGTCGGGCGGATAATCCACGCCGATAAGTGTCAGGCCACGCGCCGGTGCGGCGGCGAAGTCACTGGAGCGGCGGGTCGCGGTCAACAAGCCACTGCACCAACCGGGTTCGCGGCGGTGCTCACCGACCGCCAGCAGTGCGCCGACCAGTGAGCGCACCATCGACCAGCAGAACGCATCCGCGCTGACGTGCGCGGTGATCAGGTCGCCGTCGCGGGTCCAGTCCAGCCGCTGCAGATCGCGGATCGTGGTCGCATTGTCGCGATGTCGGCAGAACGCCGCGAAGTCGTGCAGCCCCAGCAGGTCTCGCGATGCGCCGGCCATCGCCTCGATATCCAGCGGGCGCGGCCATCCGGTGACGTACCGCGCGTGCTGCGGCTCGACGCCGTACGGCGCCACCGACAGCCGGTAAAGGTAGTTCCGCCGCAGCGCCGAGAACCGCGCGTCGAAGCCGTCGGGTGCCCGAGCGATGCCGTAGACCCGGACATCGTCGGGCAAGAACCGGGCCAATCGTCGCACCAGCGGCAGGAACTCGGGATCGCCCGCGCGGGGCCGACGGGGATAGGCGTGCTGCACCGCATCGGTCGGAACATCGACGTGCGCGACCTGACCGGTGGCGTGCACCCCGGCATCGGTACGCCCCGCCGCCCGCAGTCGCACCGGCGTGCGGAACACCGTCGACAGCGCGTCGTCGAGAACCCCGGCAACCGTGCGGTGGCCGGCCTGCACCGCCCAGCCCGCGAAGTCCGTTCCGTCGTAAGCGATATCGAGCCGTAGACGAACAGCACTACTAGGACTTGCCAGCGTCCTCGTCCTTGGCTTCGGCCTCGGCAGCCTCGACCTGCTCCTCCGCTTCGGCGGTCTGCGCCTCCGCGATACCCGCGTCCTCGGCGACCGGCTCGTCGGCCTTGGGAACCGCGGCGGCCGGAGCGGCTTTCTTCGACGGCGCGGCCCTGCGAGCACGGTCGGCCTCGGAGGTCACTGTCTTCTCCCGCACCAGCTCGATGACGGCCATCGGGGCGTTGTCCCCCTTGCGTGCCTCCACCTTGATGATGCGGGTATAGCCGCCGTTGCGGTCGGCGAAGAACGGCCCGATCTCGGCGAACAGGGTGTGCA
>CAZDYH010000263.1:0-3253 GCA_964509355.1 uncultured Mycobacterium sp. | reverse complement strand
ACTCGGGCGCGTCGCGGCTTGCACGCCCGCAGGCCCGCCCATACCGTCGTAAGCGGAGTTATGTTTCAGACGAAACTGATGAGGAGACCGACCGTGTGGCTGATTGAGATCAGCGTCGCCGGCCGCACCATCACCCGTCGTGTGCCCGGCCGTCGCCGGGGTTTGTTCGGACTGGACGGACGCAGCCTTCCCTGGCGCGCCACCCTGCTTCGACCGTCCACCTGAGGTGACCGGTCAGGCCCGCGGTAGCCGGGTGTACCCCCAGGGGGTGGATCCCCAGAGAGTCGATCCAGAGACGCCGATCAGCGTCATCAGGCGCTTCGGCATCACCACACTCGAGCGCGATCTGACCGAGTTCACCGTGGTGGCCCACATGCCCATCGGCGGGATGTTCAACCCGTTCACCGGTCTACCGACGGTGGCCAGCCTGGCGGTCTTGGTCGATGACGTGGCCGGCCGGGTCAACTACGACCGCTGCGGCCGAGGGCAATGGACGGTGTCCAGCGAACTGGTCGTAGAGATGAGCCCCGGCGCCGTCGCCAGCATCCTTTCCGCCCCCGATGAACCGGTGCTGGCCAGCGCGCGGCCGCTGGGCCCGGCCGGCGCCACCCTGCTCTCGGTGTGCACGCTCACCCACTGCGGCACCGTCATCGGCGGCGGTACCGTGCGGACGGTGCCGGTCGACGGCGGGCCCGACGAGCCGCGGGTTCCGGGGGACGATCCGCTGGTCCGCACTCCGACAACCGCCCTTTCAGAGCTGTTGGCAGTCGGACCCCCGAGCATCGAGGACGCAACGCAGCGACTGCAACAGCGGCCTGATCCGATGGTCAACAACCTGATCGGGATCGTCCACGGCGGCGTCAGCAGCGCCGGATTGGAACTGGTGGCCGCGGCGGCCATCAACCATGAGCAGTCCGAGCCGTTCCGAACGGCCTCAATTCGGGTCAACTTCCTACGGCCGTTCATCGCCGGTGCACAATCTGTCTATGAGGGAACGGCTCTGCGAATCGGCCGCACGTCGGCCATCGGCGACGCCACGGCGATCGGCGACGATGGAAAAACCGCGATCATCGCCCGGGTCACCGGCTACCGGTGAGTGTCGTGGCTGACGACTTCGCCGCACTGTGCGCCAACGAACCGGAGTTGGCGAAGCTTCGGGGCGGGCTGCGGGATTTCCTGGCTGCCGATCGCACCGAGTTCGGCTGGCAACCGGCGGTCGACGCGTGGCTGTCCGATTGGGATGAACCGTTCAGCGCACGGCTGGGCGATGCCGGCTACCTCGGGCTGACTATTCCGAAGGAGTATGGCGGCCAAGGTTTGGGCCATCTGCACCGCTACGTGGTGGCCGAGGAACTGCTGGCCTGCGGTGCGCCGGTGGCCGCGCACTGGATTGCCGACCGTCAGGTCGGACCGGGTCTGCTGTCCTACGGCACCGAAGAACAACGCCGGCGCATATTGCCGAAAATCGCTGCGGGACGGTATTTCTCGGCGATCGGAATGAGCGAACCACAGGCGGGCTCGGACCTGGCGGCGGCCGCCACCAAAGCCGTTCGAACCGATGGTGGATGGGTGCTGTCGGGCACCAAGGTGTGGACCAGCGGCGCACACCTGGCCCATCAGGTCGTCGTGCTGGCCCGAACCAGCCCACTCGACCCGCAGCACCGGCACGCCGGCTTCAGCCAGTTCATCGTGCCGACCGACTCGCCCGGACTCGACATCAGCCCGATCGTGCTGATGTCGGGAGAGCAGCACTTCAACGAGATCACCTTCAACGAGGTTTTCATCGATGACACCAACTTCCTCGGCAAGGAAGGCGACGGCTGGCGCCAGGTCACCGCGGAGTTGTCCTTCGAGCGCAGTGGCCCGGAACGCATTCTCAGCACGGCGGCACTGCTGACCGCACTGGTGCGAGTCCTGGCTAGCCAGCCTGATCTTGATGACCACGCCGTCGCGGCACTGGGAGACCTGATGGCACGGGTGATTTCGCTGCGCCAGTTGTCGGTATCGGTGGCCCGCGCGCTGACTCATGGACGGTCCCCGGCGAATGAGGCCGCGTTGGTCAAGGACCTCGGTACCCGCTTCGAACAGCAGTCGGTGGAATTGGCCGCCGACCTGCTGTCCTACGTCGGTGCCGATGTCGAAGGTCGCTCCCACGTCGCGACCCTTGTCGAAACCGCGCGGTCACACGCACCGATGTTCACCCTGCGCGGCGGAACCAACGAGGTGCTGCGCGGCATGGTGGCACGCGGCATGGGGTTGCGCTAGTGGCCGTGCTCAGCGGCGGTGTCTTCGAAAGCGCACCAGATGATTTGAGCGATCTGCGCAACCTGGCCGACGAGATCGGCGAGCGTTCGTTCGCTGAACGGATTGGTCACCGCGGGCTCCCGGACACGTTCGACAGCGCGGCCTGGCGCCACCTCGAGGACGCCGGACTGACCCGACTGGACAGCAATGTCGAATCCGGCGGCGGCCCAGTCGAAGTCGCGGTGATCCTTCGTTCGTTGGCCCGCCACTGCGTCACCGTTCCGCTTGCCGAGACCGACGTGTTGGCCGGTTGGCTGGCCGCACGTGCCGGACTGGAGGTGCCGGATAGAGGTCCGTTGACTATTGCCACCGGGCTGCAGTCAGTGCCGTACGCGGCGGATGCCGCCGCGGTGGTGCTGGCCCTGCCCGACGGCGACCAGTTGCGGGTAGCCGTGCGACGCCCAGATGAGCTCTCGATCACGAGGGGCCATAACCCCGGCGGCGAGCCTCGTGACGCGATTGGCGCCGACCTGCCGACGAGTGCCTTCGTCACCGTCGACGCCGCGATCGAACTCTCCCGGCGCGGCGCCTGGGCGCGTTGTGTCCAGGTCATCGGTGCACTGGACGCCGCCGTCGAATTTTCGGTGGCTCACACCCGCGAGCGCGAACAGTTCGGCCGTCCGCTGAGCGCGCTGCAGTCCGTGCAGCACACCCTGGCGTCGATGGCCGGCGAGATCGAACGGGCCCGCGCAGCGGCCGACCTTGCGGTGGCGGCGGCGGCCGATCACGGCTTCGACAGCCCGCAGACCGACTACGCCGTGACGGTGACGAAAGTGACGCTGGGCCAAGTGGTCCCGATCGTCATCACCGCAGCCCATCAGTTGCACGGCGCCATCGGAGTGACCATCGAGCACCGACTCTGGCTGGCGACCCAGCGGGCCCGCAGCTGGATCGGTGAGTTCGGCGATACCGCGCATCACGCCCTAAGGCTGGGCCGGTTGGCGCTCGC
>CAZDYH010000262.1:0-3267 GCA_964509355.1 uncultured Mycobacterium sp. | reverse complement strand
AAGGCGGTCTGGGTGATCTTCCTGATCCTCATCCCGTACCTGACGGCACTGGTGTACCTGATCGCCCGCGGCCAGGGCATGGCTACTCGGGCGCGGGAAGCGACGCTGTCCGCCAAGAAGGAGACCGACAGCTACATCCGCGAGGCCGCCGGCCGTTCGCCCGCGCAGGAGATCGCCGACGCCAAGGGGTTGCTCGACGCCGGCGCGATCACCCCGCAGGAGTTCGACGCACTGAAGGCCAAGGCGCTCGTCTAGCTGAACCGCCTGCCGCCGGGCAGGCGGCGATCAGAACAGCGAGAACTGCGCGCCGGCGGCGCTGGCATCGGTGAATTCCTCGATACCGGTACCACCGGCCACCTCGTCGACGCAGTCCATGAACTGCGCATCGGACACGACCGGTACGCCGAGCTCGCGGGCCACATAGCCCTTCCCCTGCTGCGGTTTCGGCTCGTTGCAGATCACCAGCGATGTCTCCGGGTCGACGGCATCACTGTAGGCCAGGCCCGCGTGCAGGATCCGCTCGACGAGTTCTTCATGCGTGCGGACCACCTCGGCCGACAAGGCCACCCGCATGCCCTGCACCAGAGGCCTGCCGCGGACATACCGTCCCGGGTTGAGATACGGGCACGGCATACGCGACGCGAGCATCTTCAGCGGGCGCAGCTCGTCGTGGGTGACCTGGCCGTTGGGCCAGTGACGTCGCGTTATGGGGCGAACGGGCAGCCACACGTCGCGCGCACGGGCGCGCTCGAGCGCCGGGGTCAGCACCCGCGACAACACCAGGGCGTCGTCGAATGCATCGTGTGGACGCGTCTGGGCCACACCCCAGTGCGCGGCGAGCGTCTCCAGCCGAAGGTTGGCGACGCCGAGCTCCAGCCGCCGCGCCAGCTCGACCGTGCACATCACGGTGTCGATCGGCAGTTCGAGTTCGGCGATCTCGGCCTCGGCCGCCAGGAAGCCGTAGTCGAACGCCGCGTTGTGCGCGACGAGTGTGCGCCCGCGCAGCAATTCGACGACATCTGCTGCGATGTCGGCAAATCGGGGCTGGTCTTCCAGCATGTCGGCGGTCAGGCCGTGCACATGGGTGGGGCCTGGATCGACTCCGGGGTTGAGCAGGCTGACCACGGAGTGTTCCACCCGACCGTCCCGGTCGACTGCCAGCGCGGCCAGGCTGAGGATGCGGGCATGACCTGGCCTGAAGCCCGACGTCTCGACGTCGATGACGGCCCAGCCCGCGTCGGCCTCGGCCGCTGGTCGTCCCCACGTTTGGCTCACAAACTCAGGATGGCACGTCGGACCGACATCGCTCTGTCGCCGCGCCCTCGTGTCGGCCCCGCCTAAAATACCCAGGTGATGAATGCCCGCGGACGTGTCGCGCTGGCCGCCGGGGCAACTGCACGGTGGGCCTCCCGGGTGACCCGCCGCGGTGCCGGGGCGATGATCGGCGGCCTGGTCGCGATGACGCTGGACCCCTCGATATTGCGCAAGCTCGGCGCCGGCCGGCGCACGGTCATCGTGACCGGCACGAACGGCAAGTCGACGACCACCCGGATGACCGCGGCCGCACTGGAAACAATGGGCTCGAAAGGCTCAGTGGCGACCAACGCCGAGGGCGCCAACATGGACGCCGGCCTGGTCGCGGCGCTGGCCGCCGACCGCGACGCCACCCTGGCAGCACTCGAGGTCGACGAGATGCACGTCCCCCATGTCGCCGACGCCGTCGAGCCCCGGGTCGTGGTGCTGCTGAACCTGTCGCGCGACCAGCTCGACCGGGTCGGCGAGATCAACCACATCGAACGCACACTGCGCGCCGGATTGGCCCGGCACCCGCGCACCACCATCGTCGCCAACTGCGACGACGTCCTGATGACCTCGGCGGCCTATGACAGTGCCAACGTCGTCTGGGTGGCCGCGGGCGGCGGCTGGTCAGGCGATTCCGTCAGCTGTCCCCGCAGCGGGGAGATCATCGTCCGTGAGCACACCCACTGGTACAGCACCGGTACCGACTTCAAGCGGCCCAGCCCGCACTGGTGGTTCGATGACGACACCATCTATGGGCCCGACGGGCTGGCCCTGCCGATGCAGCTGTCGCTGCCGGGGGCGGTGAACCGCGGCAACGCCACCCAGGCCGTCGCGGCCGCCGTGGCGCTGGGCGCCGACCCCGCCGCCGCGGTGGCCGCCGTATCCAAGGTCGACGAGGTCGCCGGTCGCTACCGCACCGTCCGCGTCGGCGGACATACCGCGCGGATCCTGTTGGCCAAGAATCCCGCGGGCTGGCAGGAGGCGCTGTCGATGGTCGACAAGCACGCGGCCGGGGTGGTGATCTCGGTCAACGGGCAGGTACCCGACGGCGAGGACCTGTCCTGGCTGTGGGATGTCCGCTTCGAGCACTTCGGGGACACCGCCGTCGTCGCCGCCGGCGAACGCGGCACCGACCTGGCGGTGCGGCTGACCTACGCCGGGGTGGACCACACCCTGGTGCACGACACCGTCAAGGCCATCGAGTCATGCCCGCCCGGCCATGTCGAGGTGGTTGCCAACTACACCGCTTTCCTGCAGCTCAACCGGGTGCTGGAGCGACATGGCTGACGGCGGCGTGCGGATCGGTCTGGTGTTACCCGATGTGATGGGCACCTACGGCGACGGCGGTAACGCCGTCGTGCTGCGCCAGCGGCTGCGACTGCGCGGTGTCGCCGCCGAGATCGTCGAGATCACCCTCGCCGACCCGGTGCCGGACAGTCTCGATCTGTACACCCTCGGCGGCGCCGAGGACTATGCGCAACGGCTTGCCACCAGGCACCTGATCAAGCATCCCGGCCTGCAGCGCGCCGCGGCCCGCGGCGCGCCCGTGCTGGCGATCTGCGCGGCGATTCAGGTGCTGGGGCATTGGTACGAGACGTCATCGGGCGAGCGCGTCGACGGGGTCGGCCTACTCGATGTGACGACCTCGCCGCAGCCGGAACGAACCATCGGAGAGGTGGTCAGCACGCCGCTGCTGGCCGGGCTGACACAACGGCTTACCGGTTTCGAGAACCACCGCGGCGGCACCGTGCTGGGCGGCGATGCGACTCCGCTCGGCGCGGTGGTGAAGGGCGCGGGAAACCGTGCCGGCGACGGCTTCGACGGCGCGGTGCAGGGCAGCGTCGTCGCGACCTATCTGCACGGTCCGTGCCTGGCCCGCAACCCGGAGCTCGCCGACCTGCTGCTGTCACGGGTGGTGGGCGACTTGCCGCCGCTGGAGTTGCCCGAGGTGGAGTTGTTGCGCCG
>CAZDYH010000261.1:0-3387 GCA_964509355.1 uncultured Mycobacterium sp. | reverse complement strand
TGATCCAACTGCATCAGGTGCTCGCGGTCAAACTCGATGAGCGCGGCGGCGACGGCGGCCTGCCGCTGCGCCCATGGTGGGCGCCGTAAGGCGGGGGGATAGACCCGGTGGGCGCCGTAAGGCGGGGGGGATAGACCCGGTGGGCGCCGTAAGCCCGGAGCTCGCTAAGAGTTGTCTATCGGCCGGGCGCCGAGTTCGTTCTGCAGTAGCTCGAGCGCGACCTCCTCGGGGTCGCGTCTCGGCGCGTCTTTGTTCCCGCGACCGGCCTCGGCGAGCATGCTCTCTTCTTCGGCGCGCTGAACCTGGTCTACCTCGACCACGGCCGGGGTGGTGGGTACCGGGGCATCCGGCGAAGGCACATCGACGGCACAGCGCACCCGCCAGTCCACGCCCAGCGCATCCTTGAGTGCTTCGCGGATGACGTCGGCGTTGCGCTGTTCACCCAGCCGCTTGGCCAGCGGCGCCGATTCGTGCGTCAGCACCAAGGTGTCGCCTTCCACCGCGCGCACGATCGCACCGGCCAGCATCACCTCGGTGGTACGGCTGCGTTGCCGGACCTTGTCGCGCACCGTCGTCCACATGCTGCGGACGGCGGCCGCGTCCGGCTCACCCGGCGGCGGTGCCTGGGCCACCGGGGGTGCTTGGGCCGCCGACGTCGTCGGGGCGGATTCGGGTTCAGGCTCCGGCACGTTCACCTTGCGGGTGTACTGCGTGGGCTTGGTGACCGGCTCGACAGGGGCGGCCTCGTCGGCAGGGATCGACATGTCCAGCCGGGTCTCGATCCGCTCGACCCGCTGCAGCAGCGCCGACTCGGTGTCACTGGCCGATGGCAGCAGCAGCCGCGCGCACACCACTTCGAGCAGCAGCCGCGGTGCGGTCGCGCCGCGCATCTCGCCGAGACCGGCATGCACCACCTCGGCGTAGCGCGCCAGAGTCGCCGATCCGACGCGTGCCGACTGATCGCGCATGCGCTCCAGCACGTCTCCTGGCGCATCCACCACACCCCGGGCGGCCGCATCCGGAACCGCTTGCAGCACAATGAGATCACGGAAGCGATCCAGCAGATCGGTGGCGAACCGGCGGGGGTCGTGGCCGGCGTCGATCACCGACTCGACGGCGCCGAACAACGCCGCGGCATCCCCGGCGGCCAGCGCGTCGACGGCGTCGTCGATGAGTGCGACATCGGTGACACCCAGCAGGGCCAGCGCCCGCCGATAGGCCACCCGGTTGCCTTCCGCGCCGGCCAGCAACTGGTCGAGTACCGACAGCGTGTCACGGGGTGAGCCACCGCCGGCACGGATCACCAGCGGATAGACCGCGTCGTCAATGGTGACGTCTTCGGATGCGCAGATCCGCTCGATGAGCGCCCGCATGGTGCGCGGAGCCAGCAGCCGGAACGGATAGTGGTGGGTGCGCGACCGGATGGTCGGCAGTACCTTCTCCGGCTCGGTGGTGGCGAACACGAAGATCAGGTGTTCGGGCGGTTCCTCGACGATCTTGAGCAGTGCGTTGAAACCGGCGGTGGTCACCATGTGCGCTTCGTCGATGATGAAGATGCGGTACCTCGACTGCGCCGGCGCGTAGAACGCGCGGTCTCTCAGCTCCCGGGTGTCATCCACACCGCCGTGGCTGGCCGCGTCGAGCTCGACGACGTCGATGCTGCCCGGACCGTTGGGGGCGAGCGCGACGCAGGAGTCGCAGACACCGCACGGGGTGGCGGTCGGGCCCTGCTCGCAGTTCAGCGAGCGGGCCAGGATGCGCGCCGACGACGTCTTGCCGCAGCCCCGGGGACCGGAGAACAGGTAGGCATGATTGATACGGCCGGCCTCCAGGGCTGTCGACAACGGCTCGGTGACATGTTCCTGCCCCACTACTTCGGCGAAGGTCGCCGGTCGGTACTTGCGGTACAGCGCCACGGTCAGCAGGCTACTCAGCCGGTCCGACGATGCGGACCCGAAAGCGTCCGCCGAGGAGGCCGGCAATTCAGCCCAGCGGTCCGACGCACGTTCATCTGTGCAGGAGAGACTCGGTGGCCGCCAGCAGTGCGCAGGTCGCCAGTCCGTCGATCGCGTCGCTCAGATCCGGTAGGGACGGGAAAGTCGGCGCGATCCGAATGTTCTTGTCCTGCGGATCCTTTCGGTAAGGAAATGACGCGCCCGCTTCGGTGACCGCGATACCCGCGTCCTTGGCCAGGGCAACGGTGCGCCGCGCGGTGCCGGGCAGCACATCCAGGCTGACGAAGTAGCCCCCTTTGGGCTCGGTCCAGGAGGCGATCTTGGAATCGCCCAGCCGGTCGGCCAGGATCTCCTGCACCAACGCGAACTTCGGGGCCAGCAGCTGCTGATGGCGCTGCATCTGCAGGCGCACCCCGTCGGCGTCACCGAAGAAGCGCAGGTGCCGCAGCTGGTTGACCTTGTCCGGACCGATCGACTTCTTGCCCGCATATTGCAGGTACCACGCGATATTGCCGAGTGAGCCGCCGAAGAAGCTGACCCCGGCACCGGCGAAGGTGATCTTCGAGGTCGACGCGAAAAGGTACGGTCGGTTCGGGTTGCCCGCCTTGGCGGCGAGGCCCAACACGTCGACCTGACGGACGAAGTCGTGCGTCAGGGTGTGCACCGCGTAGGCGTTATCCCAGAACAGACGGAAATCGTTTGCCGCCGTGCGCATTTGAACAAGGCGGCGGACCGTCTCCCAGGAGTAGGTGACACCGGTGGGATTGGCGAATACCGGGACCGCCCACATACCCTTGATCGCGGCGTCCGCGGCGACCAGTTCCTCGATCAGGTCGACGTCGGGGCCATCCTCCCGCATGGGGATCAGGATCATCTCGATCCCCATGGTCTCGGTGATGGCGAAGTGCCGGTCGTAGCCCGGGGCCGGGCACAAGAACTTGACGGCCGGTTCGTCCTTCCACGGCCGCGGCGAGTCCACACCGCCGTGCAGCAGCGAGAAAACGACGACGTCGTGCATCAGTTCCAGGCTGGCGTTGTTCCCCGCGAGCAGGTTGGGCACCGGGACACCGAGCAGCTCACCGAAGATGGCGCGCAGCTCGGGCAGGCCGTGCTGGCCCCCGTAGTTGCGGGTGTCGGTGCCCTCGCCGTCGCGGTACACATCGCCCGGCAGGCCGAGGAGGGCGTTCGACAGGTCCAGTTGCTCAGGTGACGGCTTGCCGCGGGTGAGGTCCAGGGCGAGTTTCTTGGCCTGCAGCTTGACATAGTTCTGCTGCTGCAGCGCGTGCTGAGCCGCAAGCTCCTCACGGCCCAGGGAATGGAAGGACACCATGCGCCTTTCACCGTCGCTGCCATACGAGACCCGGTCGGTCCGAAGCGACCGGGCCCAGACAAATCCGTAGGGGACCCCGCGCACCCGCCAGAGCCCATTGAC
>CAZDYH010000260.1:0-3389 GCA_964509355.1 uncultured Mycobacterium sp. | reverse complement strand
GTATGTTCGCCTTTCTGCCCGGCATCCCGGGCCCTGACGACCTGCGTGCCCTCGGGCGACGAGTCGATACCGTCCGTCACCACGGGGTGCCGAACGGCTGCGTGCTCGAACTGGACCTGCAGGCGGTGCCGTCGGAAACCGGCGGGTTCGATCCGTTCGCGATGATCACCGGCGGTGGGCGGCCGCTGGTGCTACGGGAAGCGGTCGCCGCGATACGCCGTGCCGCCGAGGATCCGCGGGTGGCCGGGCTCATTGCCCGGGTGCAGATTCCGGCCGCCGCGGCCGGGCCGGTTCAGGAACTCCGTGAAGCCATCGGGGCGTTCACCGCCGTCAAGCCGTCGCTGGCGTGGGCCGAGACCTATCCGGGAACGCTGTCGTACTACCTGGCCTCGGCGTTCAGTGAGGTCTGGATGCAGCCGTCCGGAACCGTCGGGCTGGTCGGTTTCGCCACCAACGCGCTGTTCCTGCGCGGCGCGCTAGACAAGGCCGGTATCGAAGCTCAGTTCGTAGCGCGCGGCGAATACAAGTCGGCGGCAAACCTTTTCACCCAGGACAGCTATACCGACGCGCACCGCGAGGCCGACACCAGGCTGATCGAGAGCCTGCGCGCGCAGGTATGGCAGGCGGTCGCCGAATCACGCGGTCTCGAACCCGCCGCCGTCGACGCGCTGGCCGACAAGGCACCGCTGCTGCGTGATGACGCGATCAGTGGGGGCCTGGTCGACCGGATCGGCTACCGTGACGAGGCCTACGGACGTATCGCTGAACTCGTTGGGGTGGAAGGTAATTCACCGGAAGCCGCTGATGACGATTCGGATGCCGAAGCGCCGCCGCGGCTGTTCCTCACCCGCTACGCACGCGCCACCGCCCCGCGCCCCGGCCCGTCGCTGCCCCCGATCCCGGGGCGCAAGCACAAGCCGACCATCGCCGTCGTCACCCTCGCGGGCCCGATCGTCAGCGGCCGCGGCGGCCCGCAGTTGCTGCCATTCGGGAAGTCCAGCGCCGGCGGAGACACCATCGCGGCCGCGTTACGGGAGGCCGCCGCCGACGATTCGGTATCGGCGATCGTGCTGCGCGTCGACAGCCCCGGTGGTTCGGTCACCGGGTCGGAGACCATCTGGCGGGAAGTGACCAGAGCCCGTGCGGACGGTAAGCCGGTGGTGGCGTCGATGGGCGCCGTCGCCGCTTCCGGCGGCTACTACGTCTCGATGGCAGCCGACGCGATCGTGGCCAACCCGGGCACGATAACCGGATCGATCGGCGTTGTCACCGGCAAGCTGGTGGCCCGTGATCTCAAGGACCGCTTGGGTGTTGGCTCCGACACCGTACGCACCAACGCCAACGCCGACGCATGGTCGATCAACGCGCCGTTCACCTCCGAGCAGCACGCCCACGTCGAGGCCGAAGCGGACCTGTTCTATACCGACTTCGTCCAGCGCGTCGCCCAGGGCCGGGATCTGAGCGTCGAGGCCGTAGAAGCAGTGGCCCGTGGTCGCGTGTGGACCGGAGCGGACGCCCTCGAGCACGGATTGGTCGACGAGCTCGGCGGGCTGCGCACCGCTGTCCGTCGCGCCAAAGTACTGGCCGGCCTGGACCCCGACGCCGAGGTTCGGATCGCCAGCTATCCGGGTTCGTCGCTGATGGAGTTTCTGCGGCCACGCCCGTCCTCGTCGGAGCCGCAAGGCCGGCGACATCAGGCACCGCCTGCCGCGGCCTCGTTGCCCGACGCGTTGGGCGCGCTGGTCGGTCGCTCGCTGGTGGGATTGGTCAGTCAGGCCGATCGGTCACTGAGCGGCGCCAGTGTGCTGTGGCTCGGGGAGCACCGCTTCTAAGCCGCGAGCGTTCCGCTGATGTAGACGACGTCGGCAAACGGCACGACGTCGTCCGCGAACGGGGTGAGGCCGTGCTCGGCGAACAACTCTCTGGTGGTGCTGCCCGCTGTCTGCCAGCCATGTCCGGTGAGGTACGCCGAGGCTTCGTTGCGGTCGCCGAAATACACCAGATCGGTCATGTCGAGGTCGAACCCGTGATCACGCCAACGATCGGTCACGGTCTGCATGCGCTCCTTGACGTCGTCCTGGACCAGCTGGTCGATATTCGGCATGCTCTCGGTGGCGAACCGGCTGCCCGGGGCGCTCAACGCGGTGACGTTGTCGAGCAGACGGTCCTGGGCCTCGGGTGGCAGATAGCCGAGCAGGCCCTCGGCGATCCACGCGGTCGGCTGGGTCTTGTCGAAACCCGCCGCCGTCAGCGCCGCGGGCCAGTCGTCGCGCAGATCGATGGCCACCGGCCGGCGATCGGCCGTCGGCTCCGCGCCCAGGTCGGCCAGCGCCTTGGTCTTGAACTCGATGACGTCCGGCTGGTCGATCTCGTAGACCTTGGTGCCGGCGGGCCACACCAGCCGGTAGGCACGCGAATCCAGGCCCGAAGCCAGAATCACCGCCTGGCGGATGCCGGCCTTCGTCGCCTCGATGAAGAAGTCGTCGAAGTATCTGGTGCGGACCGCCATGCCGTCGGTCATCCGGTCCATGCCCATCGCCGGGTCGTTGTCGATATCGGCCGGATTCAACTCACCGCTGGCGAGCCTGGAGAAGAACTCGACACCGACCGCACGGACCAGCGGCTCGGCGAAGGGATCATCGATCAGCGGGTCGGCGCTTCTGGTCGCCAGCGCCCGCGCGGCCGCCACCATCGTGGCGGTAGCCCCAACGCTGCTGGCCAGGTCCCACGTGTCATTGTCCGTCCGCGCCATGTGTGCCCCTTCGTGACCTAAGTTCGGCAGTCGATACTTAGTCAGTGTAACAAGCCAACGCCGACTGTACGCTCATCGATGTCCGGCCCGCCTTGGCGAACTGTTACTGTCGTAAACTGTTTGACGTGCGACTCCGCAGGCCCTGGGGCCTGTGGGTGGTTTGTGCGTGATACTGGACTACCCGACGCTGGCCAGACCAGCCCCATCGGCACGCCGCGACCAGAGCTCGGCTGCTCAGGAGGAAGAGTTGCTCTCGGCCTTTATCTCTTCGCTCAGGACGGTCGACCTGAGACGAAAGATCCTGTTCACGCTCGGCATCGTGATCCTTTATCGTGCCGGCGCCACCTTGCCGTCCCCGGGCATCAACTTCCGCAACGTGCACCAGTGCATCGAGCAGGTCAGCGGCGGGGACTCCGCGCAGATCTACTCGCTGATCAACCTGTTCTCCGGCGGCGCGCTGCTGCAACTGACGGTGTTCGCGGTCGGTGTGATGCCCTACATCACCGCCAGCATCATCGTGCAGCTGCTCACCGTGGTCATCCCGCGCTTCGAGCAGCTGCGCAAGGAGGGCCAGGCCGGCCAGGCGAAGATGACGCAGTACACGCGTTATCTGGCGATAGCGCTGGCCATCCTGCAG
>CAZDYH010000259.1:0-3393 GCA_964509355.1 uncultured Mycobacterium sp. | reverse complement strand
GGTGTGCTGTTGGAGGAGGCTTGTATGGATGTCGGCGTCGCTGAGTTCACGCGCTTCGAGGCCGTGAAAAGCGTTACTGCCGAGCCGTTCTCGTCATGATCGCGGCGGTTACCTCGGTGCCGGCTCCATGACCAAGAGCATGAGTAAAACCAAGTCACTGTCGCTCGTCGGCGCGGCGTACGTCATCGCCATCGGCGTCGCCACGGTGTGGCTGACGTGGGGTCCGACCACCGGCCGGCTGTGGCTCGATACGTTCATCGCCGACGTGCTGGCCACCCTCGTGGTGTTCGTCTTCAGCCGGCTGTATCGGAACTCGAGCTGCTACGACGCCTACTGGAGCGTTGCTCCACCGCTGCTGATGTTCTATTGGTGGAGTCAGAGCGGGCCCGGTGTCGACCAGCTGCGCTGTTGGTTGGTCGCGGTGGTGGTCGTACTGTGGGCCGTGCGTCTTACCGCGAACTGGGTCTACGGATTTCCCGGACTCCATCACGAGGACTGGCGCTATCCGATGTTCCGGGAACGTGCGGGGCGATGGGAATTCCTCGTCGACCTCATTGCGATCCACCTCATTCCCACGATGCAGGTGTTCGCCGGCATGCTGCCGGTGTACGTCGCGGTGACCCGACCTGGCAGCGGCCTCGTCTGGCTCACGGGCATCGCCTTCATCCTTGGACTGGCGGCGGTGACCGTCGAGCTTGTCGCCGACGTCCAGTTGCATCGATTCGTCCGGGATCGGCGTCCCGGCGAGGTGATGGATCGCGGACTGTGGAGCTGGTCGCGACATCCGAACTACTTCGGCGAGTTCAGTTTCTGGGTCGCCCTGGCGTTGTTCGGTATTGCGGCATCGCCCTCAGACGCGTGGTGGCTGGTGCTGGGGTCGCTTGCGATGCTGGGCATGTTTCTCGGTGCCAGCATTCCGATGATGGAGACGCGGAGCCTGCAACGCCGGCCGGGCTATCAGGACGTGATCGACCGGGTGCCGCGCTTTGTGCCCAGGCCACCGCGGAGGGCAGCGACGTGAGCCGCAAACGCGTGGTGGTCGCAGGACTGGGCGACAGCGGCGTCCTCACGGCGATCGGACTGGCCCGGCACGCCGACGTCGTCGGAATCTCGGTCAAGCCGGGTTTGGTCAGCGGCCAGGAGTTGGGCGTGCGCCTGTCCCGCCCCGGCGACTGGGCCCGTGACTACTGGGTCCCCTTCGACCGGTTCCGCGGCCTCGATCGAGTGCGAACGGTCCACGGCACGCTGACCGGGGTCGACCTGGCAGCGCGAACCGTCTTCGTGCAACGTGACGACGGCTCGACCCAGCTCGAGGAGTACGACGCGCTGATCATCTCGACAGGGGTCACCAACGGCTTCTGGCGCCAGCCCACCTTTCAGTCGGCTGCCCAGATCGGCGCCGATCTTCGTGGTGCACATGACCGGCTGGCAGCAGCCGAATCGGTGATCGTCGTAGGCGGCGGTGCCGCAGCGGTGAGCAGCGCCGCCAACCTGGCGACGACATGGCCGGGCAAACGGGTCGATCTGTACTTCCCCGGGGAGCGCCCCCTTGTCCAGCACCACCCTCGGATATGGGGACGGGTTCGGCGCCGGCTGACCGAGGTCGGCGTGGTGCTCCACCCGGGGCACCGCGCGCTGGTGCCCGACGGTTTCGCGTGCGATCAGATCACCAGCGATCCGGTTCGGTGGAGCACCGGACAGCCGCCGGCATCCGCCGATGCCGTGCTCTGGGCGATAGGACGCGTCCGGCCGAACACCGACTGGTTACCGGCGGAGTTGCTCGACGATGACGGCTTCGTTCGGGTGACGCCCGACCTACGGGTTCCAGATCACCCCGGTGTGTTCGCAGTCGGAGACGTCGCGGCGACCGATCCGCTTCGCGCCTCGGCCCGCAACCGCGCCGATCGGCTTCTTGCCCACAATGTCCGCGCCGAGTTCTCGGGGCGACCGATGCGCGCCTATCGCGCACCGAAACGGCGGTGGGGGTCAGTGCTCGGTGTGCAGCCCGACGGGCTCGAGGTCTTCGCACCCTCCGGTCATGCGTTCCGCTTCCCCGCGTGGTCGATCGACCGTGTGCTGCAGCCGTGGATCGTCCGGCGGGGCATCTACCGGGGAGTGCGGGATAACCACCCGTTTCCCTGACAGCTCAGCGACCGTGACCCCGGGGGACCTCGGCGGCGATGCGGTCCAGGACAGCGGTGTAGCGGTTGGCCTCGCGATGCCCACCGGGTTTGCCGCTGCTGATGACCCCAGCCGCAAGCCCGCGCTCGGGGTCGGCCCAGACAGCGATGTCGACCAACCCGGTATGACCGAACGCGGCCGGTGTATTGCGCCCGAACGGTCCGAACCGCTTCGACCCCAGCATGTACCCGGTACCCCAGCGGAGCGGCGTAAGTCCGGTCGCGACATCGGGTCGCAAGCGCCGGCATTGAGTCACCGCGGCGCGCAGAGTTTCCGGTCGCATGACGCGCACACCGTCGAGTTCACCGCCGCGGCGCAGCATTTCGGCGAACCGGGACAGTTCGTCTGCGGTCGAGACGGTGTTGGACGACGGCACCACACCCGTCAGGAATCTGGAGGTGTTCGTGAACGGGATCGTCTGATGCAAGGTTCCACCGATCGCCCTGCGGAAGGCCGCCGCGATCGGTGCGGGCAATGGCTTACCCGTGGCATGACTCGGGGCGACCAGTGGGACGTCTTGGTGCGCAACACCGTAATTCGTCCACCGGAAGCCGAGCGGGTCGAGGATCTCGGTGCCGAGAATGTCGCGAATGTTCCTGCCGGTAGCGGCCGACACGATCTCCCGGACCAGCGGACCCCACGTCAGCGCATGGTAGATATGCACCAACCCCGGCCGGTGGAGCGGCTTCAATTCGCCCAGCAGTGCACGGGCGTACGCGCTGTCGTCCATGCGTTTGACGTCTGGCCGCGGCCCAGTGGCGAATGGGACACCGGCGCTGTGTGTCATCACGTGCCGGATCGTGGTGCGGTCTTTGCCGTGACTGGTGTACGTGGGCAGATAGTCGCAGACGCGATCATCGAGCGAGAAGTATCCGCGTTCAACAAGCATGTGGACGACGGTCGTCGTGATCGCCTTGGCCGCGGAGTACACGCAGAACGGCGTTTCCGTGGTGACCGGCACCTTGTGGGCGTCGGGCGGATCGGTGGGGGCGTTACCCCAGCCGTGCCCGATCGCGCGGTTGAGGACGACCCTCCCGTTGTGTCGCAGGCACAACTGGATCGCGGGGTGCATCCCTGCCGCATACCAGTGCCGTGTGGCCTGCCAGATCCGCTCGACCGACCGCGGGTCTATCGCGGAATGGTCTTCATCTCCGATGGCCGTCACTGCGTCGAGGTCGGCCGGGACGCGGATTCTGCCGTCCTCGGTCATGC
>CAZDYH010000258.1:0-3398 GCA_964509355.1 uncultured Mycobacterium sp. | reverse complement strand
CTTCTGCGGCAACCCGATGCTCGTACACAGAAGGAAACGGCCATCCTTCAGGAGAAGTGCACTCACCGGCCACGTTTGCGGCGAGCCGTCACGAAAGAGCGTGGTGAACTCGCAGGTTCGATAATTGGCAATGATGTCCACGGCTGCGGAGGGCATAGGTCGACTTTACCGCGATTCAGCGCGCTCGATGGGGGTGTGACCAGGCATTTCGTACCGATGATGTCGCACCGATGTCCGCTCGTGGCAAGAGGGCCGCTTTGGTGTATGGGTGGTTGGCCGATGTCGCCGGTCTTGGCGAGTAGCGAATGTTTGGCGGCTACGGGGCGATTGGCTGTTGTATTAGTGCAATAGCGTCGAATTTCAGCAGCCAGGATGTTGACGCCGGTGTAAGGTCAGTGCCGGTGTTTGTGTTTGCGAGCTTAATCGGTGTCTGGATGCCGAGGGGGTAAGGGCCGGTGCCGAATTGGCCTATCGTCGCGCGCGCTGCCGAACTTCGGCAGGCGTCGCAGGCATTGCGGCCCGGCTCGGGATTTCACGGGGTTGCGCTGGTTGGTGAAGCCGGAGTGGGTAAGACAACGCTGGCCCATGACCTTGCCCAGAACCTCGAATCGGACGGTTGGAACGCACACTTTGTGCTCGGTACCGAGACAGGACAGGCGGTGCCGCTCGGAGCGTTCCACCGCACGTTGGCTGTTGAGGATCCCCACGAGCCGGCCATGATGCTGGCCGCCGCGCACCGCGCTTTGACGCGGGAAGACAACCTCGTCATCGTCGTCGATGACGCCCAGCTCCTCGACGCGCTGTCTGCCCTTCTGGTCAGCCAGCTGGCGGCTAGCGGCACTACAAGACTGATTGTGACGATCCGGTCTGGTGAGGTGGTGCCGGACGCAGTGACAGCGTTGTGGAAGGAGCGGTTGCTACAGCGTCTTGACGTTGCGGCATTTACTCGTGCGCAGACCGGGGAGTTGGTGCGTGCTGTGCTGGACGGCGATGTCGACGCCCGCGTGGTCGATCGATTACATGATCTCGCCGCGGGCAGCCCGCTGGTCTTGCGCGGCCTGCTGGTCGCCGCGCAAGGAGATGGTTCGTTGGTGCGCGACGCTGACGGCTGGCACTTGGCGGGCCCGCTGCGGGTCGGTCCGGACCTCGGCGAGCTTTTCCGATCGCGTCTTGGTGCTCTCCCTGCCGATGAGCGTGAGGTCGTCGAAATCGTGTCCGTGGCAGAGCTGCTCGATTGGGACATTCTGCGCGGCCTTTGCGATGTCGACGCTGTTACTCGCGCCGAGCGCCGCGGCGCGATCCAATTCATCGCGGACGGTTCCCGCACGCTCGTCCGGCCGGGACATCCAATCCTCGGTGAGGTGGTTCGGCAGTGCTGCGGCGTAGTCCGCTCGCGCCAACTCAATACTCTTCTTGCACAAAGCCTGTCGGAGTTCTTGCGGACGCGAGCACAAGGACCTGAGGCAAGCCGGCCGGATGTGCGCACCCAGATACAGCTGGCCCAGGTTATGACTCGCAGCGACTTGCCGCCGGATCTGGACGTCGTCACACATGCCGCGGCGAGCGCGGTGACGATGTCGAACATCGTCCTCGGCGAACAGCTTGCGCAGTTTGCCTACGGCCGCGGCGGCGGTCTGCAGGCCGCGATCGTGCTCGCCGATGCGATCAGTTGGCAGGGCCGGGGACAGGAGGCGGAGGCCGTCCTTGGGGCCTTCGACCCCTCTGGCCCTGACGAACTGACAATGGCTCGGTGGGGGTGCCTTCGGGCGGCGAACTTGTTCTTCGGCTGTGGGCGGGTCGATGCGGCACGTGCAGTGCTCGCCACGGTGAGGGAGCGCGTCCGGTCCGAGCTGATGCTCAGTTTCGTCACCGCGATGGAGGTTTCATTCGCGTTCTTCAGAGGAGACCTCCCCTTGGCAGTAAGAGTCGGATCAGCAGCGCTCGATGCGGAGATGATGCCGATCGCAACGGTGTGGGCGGCGATGGGTACCGCTGGGGCACTGGCACTTTCGGGGCGGTTCGGCGAGGTTGGCGATGTCGCCGAGAAAGGTGTGCATGCCGCTGAGCGGTGCGATTCGGGGCCGCAACGCTACGCAATCGGGCTTGCCGAGGTACTGGGGTGCATATCGGCCGGCGATCTGACCGCGGCCGAGCGTGTATGTGACCGTTACTCCGCGATGACGGCCGGCGTGCCGCAAGCAGAGGCCATTGTGAGCGCGCTGGTCGGACGGGTTGATCTTGCCCGCGGCCGAGTCGTGGCGGCGTCCGAGGCGTTGCAGAGATCACTGTGGACGATGTCGGAATCACTCCCCCGGGGTTGGGTGATGCTCGTCGCGGCATGGTCTGCACGGGCGGAAGCCGAGCGAGGAAACAGTGAGAGCGCCGGCCGCGCCCTAGCCAGAGCCGAGGAAGCCACCGGGCCGCAGGTCGCGGTGTTCCAGCCCGAACTTGAGCTGGCCCGGGCCTGGGAACATGCCGCCGTCGGCGAAACAACCGCAGCCCGAATCCATGCCGAGCACGCTGCACGCACGGCCCGCCGTGGCGGCATGCACGCAGTCGAGATGAGCGCATTGCACACCGCCGTGCGATTCGGCGATCGTGCCAAGTCCATGCGGCTTCGCGAACTCGCTCAACTGCTCTGCAGTCCGTTCGCAGCGGCGGCCACCGCACACGCCCGCGGGCTGGCCGACCATGATGGCGCCCGCCTCGACGCGGCCGCCGACCAGTTTGACCAGATGGGAGCCGTGGCAATGGCGGCCGACGCCGCCGCCCATGCGGCGCGTGAACATGCCCGCGCCGGCCAGCGGATCAAGGAACTGGAATCGGCTACGCGCGCGCACCGGCTGGCTAGCCAAAACGGCCTGTACACACCGGCGACAAGCTCCATTGAGAGTCCGCTGCCCATCACGGACCGCGAGCGTGAAATCGCCACACTGGTTGCGGCAGGGCTGTCCAACCGTGAGATCAGCGAGCGGCTGAGCGTTTCCATTCGCACCGTAGAAGGACACCTGTACCGCATGTTCACCAAGCTGGGTATCGACGACCGCGATGAACTCGCTCGACTGCTCCACGCACCTGCCGCGAACTAGACCGCCAAACAGTTCTCCTCGCGTGCTGTTCGCAGATCCTGGACGAGTTGTTCCCCGCCTTTCTCGATGAACTTTTCGCCAGCGGTGTCTCGGTGTGGAGCGGTGACTTGACGAAGCTTCGCGTGGCATTCGGATCGATGGCCACGACGTAGTGGGTATGAAGTCAACCCCAGACCGTGGCCTTGTCACCGGGGCATGGTGGGTGCGCCGCGGTGGCGATGATCAGACGACGCTGACGGCGGACCAGGTGGTCGACGAAGGCGCTCGCGCTCAGCGCCGGGACATCGGCCAGTCGCGCGTGCCGGCTGC
>CAZDYH010000257.1:0-3429 GCA_964509355.1 uncultured Mycobacterium sp. | reverse complement strand
GGGCACACCTACACCACCCGCCCCGGCAGCCAAATCCTGTTCCCGACGCTATGCCTGCCCACGGGAGAGTTGGCGACGCCCCAACCCCGCGAGCCCGCGCGCGGCGACCGCGGCGTCATGATGCCCACCCGACGCCGAACCCGAGCCCAGGACCGCGACTACCGCATCAACGCCGAACGCGCTCTCAACGACACCCACGTCGCCGAACGCAACCAGCCGCCGCCGTTTTGACCCGCGCGGCCCGCCCGCAAGCATGGGTGATTTTCGAGCTCACCAGCGGGGGATCCAGGGATGGCGCGGTTTGTTAGTGGTGGTACTGGTAGTGAATGCAACCACACAAAGCTTGGCTCGTCGCGACAGCGGTGGTAGCTGTCGCGGTGTATGCGCTGATGTGGGTCGCGTACCAGAACTGGGGATGGCTCGACACCGCGGATACGTCGGCCCTGGGCGTTCTGCGTAACTATGGCGTAACGCACCCAGGATGGGTGCGATTCTGGGAAGTCTTGTCGACGGTCGTGAGTCCGGCCGGATTCCGGCTGCTGGGTGCGGTGACGATCATCGTCGCGATCGTGCAGCGCAATCTGCGCGCGGCGCTGTTCGTGCTGTTGAGCATGGAACTGTCTGGTCTCGTGACACGGATCGCGAAGACGCTGGCCGACCGTGCGAGACCGCCGGGTGCGCTGGCCGGAGCCGCGTCGAGTTCGTTCCCGTCGGGGCACGCGGTCGCCGTCATGGTTGGTTTGTTGGCGCTGTGGACGGTCGCCTCCGGGCTCCTCAGACCCGCCCTGCGAGTGCCGGCGATCGTGGCGGGCCTGCTGGTCATCTTCGCGGTTGGGTTCGCCCGCGTCGCGCTCAATGTGCATCACCCGTCCGACGTCCTGGCCGGTTGGGCGCTGGGCTACCTGTACTTCCTGGTCTGCCTGCTGGTGATCCGGCCGGTGCCGCTGCGCCGGCTGGGGGCGCCCGCGATAGCGTGATCGCGCTTCGCGATCAGCGGCCTGGTCTCAGCTCTTCTCGTCGGGCTTGCTGTCCGGCGTGACGATGCGCTTCGTCGCGACCGGCTTGCCCTCGACCCGCTTGGTCACCATTGGTGCTGCCGGTGGTGTGCTGAACCGCCCTTGCACCGGAGCGCCGTTCTTCACCGACGGCACTGCTATCCGCTTGGTGTCGGGCTTGGAGTCGTTGCCGGCTCCGGTGGCGCCATGCATCGCGCCGGGCGGCACCATCGGGACACCGCCCATCCCGCCCACGGGTGTCGTCGTCGGTGCGGGCGCGCTCGGCGTGGTCGTCGGCAGCGCAGGGGATGATGCGGGAAATGTGGAAGCGGACGGAACAGCCGGCGGTCCGAGCATCGCGGTCGGTGTGGTGCCGCCGAGCAGCGCGGCCCCGCCACCACCACTGTCGCTGCCGCCACCGCCGCCGCCTAATTCGCCTTCGCCACTGCCGAATTGATCGCCCAATTCATCGCCGAACAGGGCAGCGTCGCTGAGTTCGTCAGTGACGCCGGCTTCCTTTGGCAGCGCACCCATTCCCATCTGCATGGCCTGCTGTCCTGCCTGGGCCACCTGCTGCGGGATCTGGGTGAGTGGACCCAACGCACCGCCGATCGCACCGGCGACGGCCCCGGCAAGACCCGACATCATCTGCGGGACCGACTGTGCCATTTGTGCCGCCTGGCCTTGCTCGGCAACACCTTTCAGTTCAGAGGCCGAATTTTCCTCGTTGGCGGGAAACTTCGCCTCCGCATCACTGGTTTTCACCGCACGCTTCTCGTGCTCGCTCTGGCTTTCCCCGTTGTCGGCGGGATCGCCCAGATTCGCGGCCAGTCCTAGCACTCGCAGAAGTTGCTCCATCGGTACGCCGCCCGCGACGAGCGGATCGGACGTGATGGGCGGCGGCGGCGTGTTCGCCGCGCCGGCCGCTGCATAATCTTCGGGCGACGCCACGATCCTTGGATTCGTCATTGCGTGTCCCTCCCCGCGGTTGTCAGGCTCAGCGCCTGAAACCAGGCGAAGTGGTAGTTTCCACCGGTCTTGCTTCCGGCCACGAGCGCGTCGATTGCGCCGAGCAACTGCCAATTGCCGATCGCGGCGGTTGCGACACCGTCCGGATACGCGCTGAGCACGCTGTCACAGACAGCGCGAACTTGCTCCCGCAGCAACTCAACCTCCGAGTCCAGAACGCCGGTGCCGGCCGAGGCGGCCTTCGCCAACGTGTGGGCGAGCCGAGGCAGACCATCACGCCACCTGGTGGCTTGAGCCAATTCCCACTTCAATTCGTCAACGGTGGGTGCTTGGCGTGGGCGCGATGATGTGGCCACGGGCTCGACATCTCTTGCGGGGGAGAGATATTGGCCAGGCGCATAGGTGGCCAGGAGGGTGGTTTCACCCAGCAGTGTGGTGAGTCCGCCGCGGCGGCGGGCCGGCTCCAGTAGTTGCACACCGGAGGGAATATCGACATGCGGAGGAATCCAGCCGCTCGCAAGATCGGTTACCAGCACAGTGGTCCCGTCTTCACGGTCGCCGACAGCCCATCGCAGGCGCGGCTCTTGGCGTGCGACAGCATCGACCATCAGCTGCAATCGTGTTCGTGCGGCCGCTTCGGCTGACGCCGCACCTGCCGCTGCGCCGGTAGCTGTCGCTACTACTGCCTGGCCTGCCGGGGCCGCGGACGTCTGCGGCGAGTTCAACAGTGGGGTCTGTTGTCGGACGACGGGCTGGCCGATACCGCCGGTGCCAGTTGCGGGATTGACCGGGGCCGAAGCCGGCGCCGCAGACGGGGGCGAGCTCATGGGCGCTGACGGCACGGACGCCGCCGACATCGGCGGCCGAATGTCGGCGCCATAGGCGGGAAGTGGACCTCCGGATGCTGCCGGCGGTGCCGGAACCGGCGCGGGCACCACTGGGGCCGCGGGTGTGGCGGGACCAGCAATAACCGTGGTGGTGGCCTCCGTTGGCGGAGCGTAGGTCGGCGCAGGTGGTGCGTCAGCAGCGACCGGCGCGTGCGACGCCTGCGGCACATCCCACACCGGCGCGTGCGCACTTGTGGGCAAGGTCGGTGTGACCGGTACCGACGGTGGGGGGGCCGATGCTGGCTGTGACAGTTGCGACTCCACCGCATGCAGAGCCCCTGCCGACAACGCATTCGTTCCAGCCGACACGGGAGCACCGGCCTGCACGCCCGTTGTCACGTTCTGCGCCAGGTGGTCTGGGCTTACGGCTGAGCCAAAGGATGTGGGGGATAACGGCGTCGCGGCCGCAACGTTGGGCAGCGGGGGTGTGGGTGGCGCGGCCGGAGTCGGCCCGGATGACAGCGGCGGTAGCGGTAGCGGCCCCAGCGCCGAGGCTGGCTGTTCGATGCTGCCTCCGTATGGTGATGCGGCCGGAGAGGGCGCTTCGGCCGGAGTAGCTGCTGGTGGTTCCGATGCCG
>CAZDYH010000256.1:0-3472 GCA_964509355.1 uncultured Mycobacterium sp. | reverse complement strand
AGGCTGAGGACCCGGAGTGGCCCAGCGAGCTTCTCGACAATCGGATCGCCGCCGCCGAGGCCAAGTACGGCGACCTCGTCGAGCGCCTGCCGGCGCTGCCGCGTCCCATCGATATCACGGGGTGACGATGTTGGAGCCGTCCCACACCACCCGGCGGCCAGGCGGTCCATCTGGGTAATTCCCCTTCGGAGTCGACCAGGCGCGGTCGATGATATGCGTCAACATTCACCTGTGCGCCGATGCGGAAGAGGCTGCCATGAAACTGCTCCTGCCCGGGTTGACCCGGCAGAACCTTGCGGGTGAGGTACTCGCGGGAATCACGTTGCTGGCCCTCGCGCTCCCGCTCAACATCGGCTACGCGCAGATAGCCGGCCTGCCGCCCACCGCAGGTCTGTACGCGCTCGTGGTGCCGTCGATACTCTTCGCGCTGCTGGCGTCCTCGCGGCACGTGGTCGCCGCTCCCGACGCCGCCGCCGCCGCGCTGGTCGGCTCGGCCCTGTCGGGTGTCGCCGCGGCGGGCAGCCAGCAGTACGTCGCGATGGCGGGGGCCCAGGCCATCATCGGCGGTGTGCTGTTCCTGCTGTGCGCGGTGTTCAAGCTGGGCTTTCTGGCCGACTTTCTGTCCAAGCCGATCCTGATCGGGTTCATCGGCGGGCTCGCGACTGACATCCTGCTCAGCCAGGTCGCCAAGATGCTCGGCATCAAGCTGCCGGCCCAGGCCGAATTCTTCGAGAAGCTCCTCGAACTGGTCACCAAGCTCGGGCACATCCACTGGTGGTCGCTGGCATTGAGCGCAGCCGTGGTCGCCGTGCTGGTGCCCGCGCGGCGGCGCTGGCCGACCGTGCCGTGGGCGCTCATCGTGCTGGTGGCGGCGACGATCGTGGCGATCGCGCTGGGACTCGGCGACAAGGGAGTCGCGGTATTGGGCGAAGTGCCCTCCGGGCCGCCGGTTTTCGCGATACCGAAGCTGGCCCTGTCCAACTGGATCACGGTGATCCTGCCCGCGATCGCGCTGACCTTCGTGACCATAGCGGAAGGCCTGCTGCTTGCACGGTCCTACGCCGACAAGTACGGCTACGCCACCTCCGCGAACCGCGACCTGATCGCCTTCGGGGCGGCCAATATCTCCTCGGGCCTGTCGTCGTCGTTCACGATCGGTTCGTCCACGTCGCGCGCCGCGGCGATGGATCAGGCCGGGTCGCGTACCCAGCTGCCGCTGGTGGTGACCGCGGTGGGCGCGTTGCTGTTGTTGCTGTTCGGCACGTCCCTGATGACCGACATCCCGTCGCCGGCGCTGGGCGCGATCGTCGCGGTCGCGGTGGTCAAGCTGATCGGGGTCGCGGAATTCCGCCACCTGTGGCAGCAGTCCCGGTTCGAGTTCGGCATCGGCGCGGCATGCTTCCTCGGTGTGCTGTTCATCGGCCCGCTGGCGGGAATCGTGCTGGCATTCCTGCTGTCGCTGATCGACTTACTACGTAAGTCGGCCTACCCGGCGATCGATGTGCTCAAGGGTTCCGAAGATCCGAATGTCTCGCTGGTGGATACGCACCACACGGTCCGGGAAACGGTGCCCGGGGTGATCGTGCTGCGCTTCGCCGCGCCGATCTTCTTCGGCAACGCCCAAACGCTGAGCAAGAGCATCCGCAGCGCCGTCGAGCAGGCGCCGAACCCGGTGAGCGCATTCGTCCTCGATATGGAGGGGGTGAGTGACGTCGACGTCACCGGAGCCGACGCGTTGACCAAGGCGCACCAATGGCTGCAGGGCCAGTCGATCACCTTCGCCTACTCGCGGGTGCGACCGGAGTTGCGCGAGAACCTTTCCCGGCTGCACCTCCTTCAGGGCACCCACGAATACGAGACCAACCGGGCCGCGGTCGCCGCGCTGCGACCCAGCGAGCCGATGGGTTAGGTACGTCTTCTCGCGCCAAACCTGCCAAATCGGTCGAGCGCCGGACCCCCGGATCACCGCTTCCGGCAGCCGGGCATGCCCGGCGTGGGATGATGCGGACGCAACGGGTCGGCGCACCAGCCATCAGCGCTGACCTTCGGCAGGAAGGGCGTCGCATGGCACAGGACACCATGGTGGTGACCGGGTTCCCCGGGTTCCTCGGCAGTCGACTGGTGCCGCGGTTGCTTGACCGGGCCCCAGAGTCCACGGCCGTGTGCCTGGTCCAGCCGAAGTTTGCTGCGGTCGCCCAGGCCCGGGTCCGGGAACTGGTGGCCGCCGAGCCGGCATTGGCGGGCCGCATCGAAGTCATGCCGGGGGATATCACCAGCCCCGGCCTGGGCCTAGAGGACCCAGCGGCCCTGGCGGCCCGAACCACCGAAATCTGGCACCTCGCTGCGGTGTACGACCTGGGCGTCAGCCGGGAACTGGGCACGCTGGTCAACGTCGAGGGCACCGCCAACGTGCTCCGCTTCGCCGCGGGGAGCCCCGGTCTCGTGCGCCACCACTATGTGAGCACGTGCTACGTGAGCGGTCGGCACTGTGGGCCGTTCCGGGAGACCGACCTGGATGTCGGGCAGTCGTTCAACAACTTCTACGAGGAGACGAAGTTCCTGGCCGAGCTCGAGGTGGCCGGTGCCCGCGCCGGTGGCATGCCCACCACCGTGTACCGGCCGTCGATCGTGGTGGGTGACTCCCGGACGGGGGAGACCCAGAAGTTCGACGGCCCCTACTTCCTGCTGCAGTGGCTGTTGCGGCAGCCCCGGTTGGCTGTCGTGCCGGTGGTCGGCGACCCGACGATGGCTCGGTTCAACATGGTGCCGTCCGACTTCGTCCTCGACGGCATCGAGTACCTGTCCGGACTCCCCGGCTCACTCGGCCGCACCTATGCCCTGGCCGATCCGCGGCCTCTGACGGTGGACGGTCTCATCGACGAGATGTGTCGCGCCGTCGGGTGCCGGGGCGAGCGCGTGCGCCTGCCCCGGCGGACGACCGAATGGGCCCTGCGCCACATCGGACCGCTCGAGCGGTTCGTCGGCATCCCGGCCGCCGCAGTCGAGTACTTCGTGCATCCGACGCACTACGACACGACCGAGGCCCAACGGGACCTGGCGGGCAGCGGCGTGACCTGTCCGCCAGTGCAGGATTACCTGCCCACGCTGGTGACCTTCATGCGGAACCATCGGGAGGCCGACCAGGGCGTCATGGTGTAGCCGCGGGCACGGACCGGAGACGTCGGCGTCGATGGCGTGTCAAGGCGTGCTGTCAGCCCGCAGCGTGTTCGAATGAGCAGCAATGGTCACGTTTTCTACCTCTACCGCCGTGCGTTGAGTCGACGATGAGCTATGTCGAGGTCGTCGAGGCAATCGGCGAGACGATCGACGTCATCGGTGTCGTGGTGATTGCGGCCGGGGCGGTCCTCGCCGCGGGGGTGACGATCGGGCGGATGCTACGCAAGAGCGGCGGCGCCTACCGGCTCTTCCGGGAGCAACTGGGGCGTGCGATCCTGTTGGGCCTGGAATTCCT
>CAZDYH010000255.1:0-3536 GCA_964509355.1 uncultured Mycobacterium sp. | reverse complement strand
CGAGTGAGCACGAGTTGATAACGGACTGGCAAAATCGGGTCACGGCCGCCAACAACCGCAGCGGCGGCAGTGGGTTGAGCTAGACCCCGAAGCGAGCCAGGTCGTCGGCGGTTACCAGACGCTCGAGCCTGGCCGGAAACTCGCGGCTCTTCACGGGGTGCCGGAACAATGACCAGGCGATTCGCCTCATCCGTGACTGGGATATCGGGTTGATGTGCACTGTGACCACTCCTGCAGTCTGGATTGCTGACCCAGGGCCCCACGCTGTCGCAGCGCCCACACCGAAACATTGAATACCCACTGGCTGGCAAACGGCGTAAGGCGCGCCGTGCAATCATCGGATGATTCTGGTGGGACAGAAGTGACTAGTGTTGCGGAGCCGCCGTCGGCTTGATCGGCGATGGCAGGGCGGTATGCCCCATCAAGTACCGGTCCACTCCCGCCGCGGCCGCTCGACCCTCGGCGATGGCCCAGACAATCAGGGACTGCCCCCGGCCCATATCGCCGGCGACGAACACCCCCGGCACCGAGGTGTCGAAGTCGGCACCGCGGGCGACGTTGCCGCGGTCGCTGAAGTCCACGCCGAGATCGGTCAGCAGGCCGGGCCTGTCCGGCCCGACGAAGCCCATTGCCAGCAGCACCAGGTCCGCCTGCAGCTCGAAGTCGGTGCCCGCCACCTTCTCGAACTTGCCGGCCCGCATCGTGACCTCGTGCAGCCTGAGTCCGGTGACATGACCGTCGCGACCGATGAACTCCTCGGTGTTGACGGCGAAGACCCGCTCGCCGCCCTCTTCATGGGCCGACGACACC
The DNA here is from genome assembly GCA_964509355.1 of uncultured Mycobacterium sp. GTDB lineage: Bacteria > Actinomycetota > Actinomycetes > Mycobacteriales > Mycobacteriaceae > Mycobacterium. The sequence continues at coordinate 2,726 of CAZDYH010000255.1, read as the reverse complement.
CGGAACATCAGCGGGTAGGTCGGCCACGGGGTGGACTCGGCGCGGGTGTCCGGCGGGCGCGGCATGATCTCCAGCTGGTGCACTCTCGCCGCACCCTGGCGGTGCGCCGTGCCCAGACAGTCGGCGCCGGTGTCGCCGCCGCCGATGATGACGACCTTCTTGCCCTTGGCGGTGATCGGCGGTTCGCCGTCGTCGCCGAGCACCGGGTCGCCCTGCTGTACCCGGTTGGACCAGGGCAGGTACTCCATGGCCTGGTGGATGCCGTCGAGGTCGCGGCCCGGGACCGGCAGGTCACGCCACGCGGTCGCGCCGCCGGCGAGCACCACGGCGTCGAAGTCCTTGCGCAGCTGGTCTGCGGTGATATCCACCCCGACATCGACGCCGGGCCGGAACCGGGTGCCCTCGGCGCCCATCTGCTCCAGCCGCCGGTCGATATGGCGCTTTTCCATCTTGAACTCGGGGATGCCGTAGCGCAGCAGCCCGCCGATCCGGTCGGCACGCTCGAACACCGTCACCAGGTGCCCGGCCCGGGTGAGCTGCTGCGCGGCGGCCAGGCCCGCGGGGCCGGAACCTATGACGGCCACCGACTTGCCGGTCAGGACGTCCGGCGGCAGTGGCGTCACCCAGCCCTCGTCGAAGGCGTTGTCGATGATCTCGACTTCGACCTGCTTGATCGTCACCGGGTCCTGGTTGATACCGAGCACGCAGGACGCCTCGCACGGTGCCGGGCACAACCGGCCGGTGAACTCGGGGAAGTTGTTCGTGGCGTGCAGGCGTTCAATAGCATCGCGCCAGCGGTCCCGGTAGACCAGGTCGTTCCATTCCGGAATCAGGTTGCCGAGTGGACACCCGTTGTGGCAGAACGGAATCCCACAGTCCATACAGCGCGCGGCCTGGTCCTCCAGTACATCGTGCGCGAACTCCTCGTAGACCTCTTTCCAGTCCCGCAGCCGCAGTGCCACCGGCCGCCGCCGCGGGGTCTCGCGGTGGGTGTACTTCAGGAAGCCGTTCGGATCACCCACGAGCAGCCGCCATGATCGCGTGATCGATGTCCTCGCCGGTGCGCTCCGCCTCGGCGACGGCCCGCAGAACCCGCTTGTAGTCCCGCGGCATCACCTTGGCGAAATGCTTCTGCTGCGCCGGCCAGTCCGCCAGAATGCGTTGCGCAGGAGCGGAATCGGTGGCATCGACGTGCGCGACGAGCATCTCGCGGAGACATTCGAGATCGGCGTCGTCGAGGCTGTCGAGATCAACCATCTCGGCGTTGAGATTCTCCGGCAGCGCACCGCCGGGGTCGTAGACGTAGGCCACGCCACCGGACATGCCGGCGGCGAAGTTGCGGCCGGTTGGCCCGAGGATGACGACCTTGCCTCCGGTCATGTACTCGCAGCCATGGTCGCCGACACCCTCGACCACCGCATGCGCGCCGGAGTTACGGACCGCGAACCGCTCACCGACGACACCGCGCAGGAACGCCTCGCCACTGGTGGCGCCGAACAGGATTACGTTGCCGCCGATGATGTTGTCCTCGGCGACGTAGTCCTCGGGTGCGTTGTCCGACGGGCGCACCACGATCCGGCCACCCGACAGTCCCTTACCGACGTAGTCATTGGCGTCGCCGTACACCCGCAGCGTGATGCCCTTGGGCACGAACGCGCCGAAGCTGTTGCCGGCCGAACCGGCGAAGGTGATATCGATGGTGCCGTCCGGAAGGCCCTGGCCGCCATAGGCTTTGGTCAACTCATGGCCGAGCATTGTTCCCACCGTGCGGTTGACGTTGGCGATGGTGGTGGAGAAGCGGACCGGGGTGCCCGAATCGAGGGCCTCACGGCTCATCACGATCAACTGCTGATCGAGCGCCTTGTCCAGACCGTGATCCTGCCGCGAACTGCAGTACAGGTCCTGGTTCATGAATGCCGACTCGGGCTCGTAGAGCACGGGTGAAAGGTCGAGCTTGCGCGCCTTCCAGTGCTCGGCCGCCGATGTCGTATCCAGCGTGCCGACCTGGCCGACCGCCTCGTTGAGCGTGCGGAAGCCCAACTTCGCCATCAGTTCCCGGACTTCCTCGGCAATGAACATGAAGAAGTTCTCGACGAATTCCGGCTTACCGGTGAACCGCTCCCGCAGTAAGGGGTTCTGGGTGGCGACACCGACCGGGCAGGTGTCGAGGTGGCACACCCGCATCATGACGCAACCGGACACCACCAGCGGGGCGGTGGCGAACCCGAACTCCTCGGCGCCGAGCAGCGCGGCGATCATCACGTCGCGTCCGGTCTTGAGCTGGCCGTCGACCTGGACGACGATCCGGTCGCGAAGACCGTTGAGCAGCAAGGTCTGCTGTGTCTCGGCCAGCCCGAGTTCCCACGGCGCGCCGGCGTGTTTCATCGACGTCAGCGGGGTTGCTCCGGTGCCGCCGTCATGACCGGAGATCAGTACGACATCGGCGTGTGCCTTGGACACGCCCGCGGCAACGGTTCCGACACCGTTCTCGGAGACCAGTTTGACGTGCACACGTGCCGACGGGTTGGCGTTCTTCAGGTCGTGGATCAGCTGGGCCAGATCTTCGATCGAGTAGATGTCGTGGTGCGGCGGCGGTGAGATGAGGCCGACCCCCGGCGTGGAATGCCGGACTTCGGCCACCCACGGGTACACCTTGTGGCCCGGCAACTGGCCGCCCTCACCGGGTTTGGCGCCCTGGGCCATCTTGATCTGGATGTCGGTGCAGT
>CAZDYH010000254.1:1439-3554 GCA_964509355.1 uncultured Mycobacterium sp. | reverse complement strand
CCTCCGGCTGGGGCGCCGCCAATGCCAGTTTGCTACTCACATATCTGAACGCGACGGACCCCACCGACAACGCAGTGACGAAAACCGTGTGGGTGCTCGACAACAATGTTTCTCGGCCGAACGGCGGCTTCGGCACGCGGTATCCGATATTTGCCCTCCTCGGGGTCAATCCGATCCCGACGCCGACGGACACCAACGCCGCAGTCGTGGATGTCGGGTATGAGTACGACATCAACTCGGATGCGCCGGCGTATCCGCTGAATTTCGTGGCCGACGCCAATTCGCTGGTCGCGTACTTGTACGGGCATCTTAATCAGGATGATGTGGACCTGCCCGTCAAGCCCGATGGAACGCCCACCTGCACGCCCTGCACGATCGACACGGCGAGCGGCCGCGCCCACGTCACTACGGTCGGCAACGTCACCTACGTCACGTACGAGTCGGACGGCCTGCCGCTGGTCAAACCGCTGCGCGACTTGGGACCGGCCGGTGTGAAGATCGCCGACGTTGTTGAGCCTGTCTTGAAGGTCGTCGTGAAGTATGGATATTCCGACAACGATCCGCTCTCCGATCCGTCAAAGTACACACCGGCGGGTGTGACACCGGGGCTACGGCAGACGATCGAAGCAGCCCGGGCCCTTCCGGGTGCGATTCAGGAAGGTCTGGCGACGCTCGGAAACGACTCACCGGCTCCGAACGCAACCAAGCAGGTTGTAGACGATTCGACGCCACCGGTGAGTAAGCGGAAGCCGCTCAACAAGATCAGCCCCAGTTTCGCGCCGAGGCCTCGCGGCGAGGGCAGCTCGTCCCGCCCACGCTCGGGGCCGATCAGCACGGCGGTCAAGTCGGCGGTCGATTTCAGTAAGCGACTCCAGGACGCCGTCAGCAGTATCGGCAAGAAGCCCGAGGCTGCTCACACCGCCGGAGACGAAACCCCATAAGAGGCTTGAGCCTCAGTTGAACGCGAGCCAACTGGGCAGCGCGCGCTCGCGGGAGTCGCACAGCACCTGCCAGGTGTCACACGAACCCTTCGGCACCCCGGCGCCGGCCCACATACCGCCGGTGTCGCGGCGCAGCACGATCGCCGACGACCCGCCGCCGTCCAGCGCGATCGCGGTGTCGCTGCCCAGGCCGCGGAACAGGTCCTGCATGTTGTCCAGCGTGTAGTTGCCGCCCTGGAAGACATACATCTCGTCCTTGTCCTTCGCGTACGCGAGCGCGGTACGCGCCGCGCTGGGACCGGGGTCGCGCAACTGGCCGGTGTCGCCCGGCGCCAGCAGCCCGAGCCCGCTGACCGCGACGAACCGCGCGCCCTTGTCGAGCAGGCCCTGGATCACCATGGACGCGGCGTCGTAGTCATCCGGGCTCTTCGGTGGGACGACGAACGGCACCCCGCCGACCGGCAGGATCATCGTCGTCAGCGCCGTCCATATTTCGTTGCCGTTGGACAGGCCCTGTTTGCCGGCATAGGCGACGGTGCCGGTGACCGCCGCGTTGGCGCGACCCTGGCCGCGGGTGTTGTCCACGTAGGCGCCCAGCGGCGAACTGCAGTTGGTGGTCTTCCACGACCCGCCTTTCTGCCCGCGCACATCGAAGAAGTTGGCGTTGATCGCGATCGTCGGCCGGCCCAACACCTGCCACGCCCCCAACGGTGTGTAGGTTTCGGAGGCCTGCCACAAACCCTCGCCGGTGCGTGCCCGCGGGTCACGTTCGCAGCGCGCCTGGAAACCGGAATGGGTGTCGACCAGCAGTCGCGGCGTAAGCCGTTTCGAGGCCGCCTTGATGATCATCAGGTGGCCGCCGTTGGTCATCTCGTACCAGCCGCCGTCGGCGTTCAACAGCGGTGCGGGGTTACCGCCGCCGAAGTTGTAGACGAGATACGACCCACGCGTGGTGGCGATGGCACTGGCCAGCAGGTCGCGGCCGTCGGCTCGTGCGACCGGCGCCCCCGCGGTGGTCGCCAGCGTCGCGCACAGCAGCACGGCGGCGCAGCCGGCTGCGATACGCCGGATGGTGGCGGCTGGGGTTGGCACGGTTGCCCTTTCGGCGGGGAGGTTCCTACGGCAAACAACACGATAGTCACACTCGCCACACTGTCAACTTGCGTAACAATTG
>CAZDYH010000254.1:0-1339 GCA_964509355.1 uncultured Mycobacterium sp. | reverse complement strand
TCGGTGACGTAGACGGCCCCGTCCGGGCCGGTCACCGCGGCCACCGGCCGGCCCCACCGGGAGCCGTCCGGGTCCTGGAAGCCGCCGACCAACGTCTGCTGATCGCCGAGAGTGCCGTTCTGCCAGGGGAAGAACGACACCTCGGGCGCCCGCGGGGGTGTGCGGTTCCACGAGCCGTGCACCCCGACCAGTGCGCCCTGGGCGTACGGCTCCGGCAGGTCGACTGGAAGGTCAGGGCCGACGAAGCTCATGCCCAGCGGTGCGGAGTGCGCGCCGAGGCTCTGCTCGATCGGGGGCAGCTTGGCGCAGTCGAGCCTGCTGCCGTCGGCGTTGGTCTGGACATCGCGGATCAACGGCAGGTTCGACGGGCCACCGTCCGGATTGCAGTAGGGCCAGCCCAGCTCGCGGCCCGTGGTCAGCCGGGCGACCGATTCCGGCGGATGCTCGTTCACGTAGTCCGTGATGACCTGGCCGAACTGCGGCCCGTCGTAAGGGTATTCAATGTTGTCGCGGTTGTTGACCGCGGTCCACACCGAGCCGTCCGGGGCGATCGCCAGTCCGGTGCCGTTGCGCACGCCGGTCGCGAAGACGGTCGCCTGAGCCGCAGGGCCGGGCGCGACCCGCATGATCGTCGCCCGTGGCGGAGTGGCGTCGCGGTCCTGCGCCGAGATGTTGCCCGTCGATCCGATCGAGAAGTACACCGAACCATCGGGACCGACGGCGACGCTCTTCAGCGCATGCGCATAGGCACCGCCCAGGTCCGCGCTCTTGGCGTCGGGCAGACCGGCGGCGACCACACGTTGTCGAGTGGCTCGGCCGTCGGTATACGTGTACGCGTCGACCTGGTCGCTTTCCGCGACATAGAGCGTCACGCCGGCGAACGCCAGACCGTGCGGCTGGTCCAGGCCCTCCAGCAGGACCGACGTGTCCGCCCCGCCGGCGGCCCTGGGCGTCAGGCGGAGCACCTCACCGCTCGACGGCACCGACACCAGCAGCGTGCCGTCGGGTGTCCACGCGGCCAGCCTGGCCTTGGGAACGCGCGCCCACACCGACATGGTCCAGCCGGCGGGCACCAGCGCCTGGCGGGCAGTGTCCAACGGCGCGTCGGCCAGTTCCGGCGACACGCCGACGGTGACCGGAGTCAGGCCGGCAGGTGCCGCGGCTGTCGGGGCGGGCGCACTCGGCGGCGGACTCGCACACGCCGCCACCAGTAGAGCCCCGCCGGCGGCGAGGCTCACCCGACGAACTGTGTCAGTCGCCCAACCCGGCATGCATCTCCCAGACCAGGATCTCCGAGGGCTCGGTGGCGGTTACCCGCTGGCCGCCCGAGGCGGTGAAC
>CAZDYH010000253.1:0-3555 GCA_964509355.1 uncultured Mycobacterium sp. | reverse complement strand
GCTCCAGACACCCAACGCCGGCTCAGCGCCGGGTGCGATGCGTGCCCATCCGGCCGGTCGTCATGGGTAGATCGAGGAATGTCTTGATACCGGGGTCGGGCGCTTCGCACACGTCGGGCACCGCGTTGACGCAGTGGTAGCCGGTCGTGCTGAGTCCCTGCGCGGTCTTCTCGGGCTGGGGCGAGTCGGGGGCGAGGGAGATGTCAACGACGAGATCGACATCTCCCTCGATCTTGATCCGCCACCCCGATGCGCGCGGGATGTCCATGCGCGACTCCAAACGGGTCTGGTCAATGTCGTCCATGAACCAGATCTGTTCCTGCACGATCTCGGTGCCTTCTCGAGTCCGGCCGGTGTGCACGTAGTGGTTGAGCGCGATCGTGCCCGGTTCGATCACTCCCGCAGCGGTGTCGATCGGCTCCTTGGCGAGGATGAAGTCGTGATCCTGCGCGTAGTCGATGACCTCGCTGCCGAGCCCCTCGGCGATCATGTCGATGGGCTCGTACCAGAAGCTGGTGAGCGCAGCCTTGATCGGGTTGTTCATCGCTTCGTCCGGGCGTTTGCCCAGGTTCATCAGCTCGCGCACGACGACGGCCGACTCGTAGTCGCGGCAGTCGCCGTACTCGGTCATCGTGATCCGGTCGATGCGGTTGCACCATCCGCTGAACACCAACGGGAACTGTTCGGCGACACCGCCCGGATTGGTTCCTGACGCGAACACGTTTGCGCCGCCGGCGCGGCACGCTTCGGTCAGCGCCGCTGTGGCGGTCGGATCCTGAATGAACGGGAACCAATAGGGGCAGGGCGTGACGATGTGGATACCGGCGCGCAGCATCCGGCACATCTCCGCCACATCCCACGGCATCGGGCAGTACACGATGCAGTCCGGCGCGAGATCGAGGATCGCGTCGGAGTCCTGCGTCGCGACGACACCCGTCGGCGGCCGATCGACCAGGTCACCGGCGTCTCGACCCGCTTTCTCGTCGCTGTAGACCCGCACGCCGACGAGGTCGAGTTGCGGATGGTCGATGATGCGGCGCAGCGCCGCAGTGCCGACGACGCCCGTGGCCCACTCGACGACTCGATAGCGCCTCATCTGGATACCCCTTTCTTCGGGGAACCGTACGGCTCGTCCGACCTTGCCGCGGAGGAACCGGGCACAGGATCCGCTCCGCGTAGGCGCTACTGAGCGGTAGCGTTTCCCTCTTGGAAACACTCCGCCCGGATGCGGAGACCGACAGGGAGGGCGGCGGCAATGTCGGCAACGGACTTGAGGATCGTCAGAGTCGAATTGGACGTGCAGAGTCTCAAGACATATCGGGAGCTGAATGCGGGTCACCCCAACCTTTATCCCGTGCAGCTGGGGTTATCCCGGGCCGCTGACGGCTACGAACGGATCGAGCTGGCTGCTTACGACATCACGGTTGGCGACGATCCGATGACGGCCATCATTCTCAAGACGACGCTCGAACACGTCCGCGACCATATAGGGCAATTGAACGGCTGGCTGGCGACGGCTGCCGGTGCGGCGCAGAAGATACGGGAGGCCGCCGAAGCCGAGGACGAGCATCTGAAGGCCTTAGTGGTCGAGATCAACCGGGCGTTGAAACAGTAGTTAACAGTAGTTACCCCAGGGTCGACGCATTGGCGCGGTCAGGACCCGTCCAGCAGTCCGGCACCTGGCCTGGACGGGACCACGGTCGGCCTCAATGATGGTCGTGAGCGTGCTCGGGCATCTGCATCGGAGGGTCGGCGACTCCAGGGTTGGGTGCGACCGGATCCAGAATGCGAAGCCTTCTCATCATCTCGTTGTCCTCGTGGTCAAGCATGTGGCAGTGCCACACATAGCCCTGCAGCTTGGTTCCATCCGGAGCGGAGAATGGCGCATCGGGGTCGAAGCCGAGCTCGCCGATGGTTGGCCAGCGCACAAGGACTCGGGTGATCTGACCGCGGGGACACCGCACAGTATCTTTCCAGCCAAGCTCGTACGGAGCGGGTTCCTGGAGGGGTCCCGTGACGTAGTCCTCGGCCGACGGCGACCACCGATCGCCGATATGACCCGGGCTGTCCTGCTCACTGGCGTACCTGCGCCGGTCGAAGTTCTGCCGCCCGATGACCCGAAACTGAGCTAGATGCAGATGCACGGCGTGTGTCTGGAGCACGACGTCGGCGTTGACGAGATTCCATTGCTCGACCGCTCCTTGGCGGACGATGTCTATGTCAGGACTGTCGAACGCCAAGTTGTCGATGTTCATATTCAGCCGTGATGTCAGCTCTCCGTCGGCATTGAGATTGACATTGAGCGTGTGGTTTACCGCCGGCGCTGTGGCAGTCAGCAGCTCCGGCAGCTTCGCCGGCTGTGTCCGGCCGCCGCGCAGGTTCTTTGGGATCTGCGTGTACTTCCCGACATTCTCGTTCGCCGTGAATCGCATGATGTTGCCGACACGGCCGCTGCCACCCACTTGGCCTACCCATGAAATTTGGGAGGTGTTCATCAATTCGACCGAATCACCGGGTTCGAATCCCGTGAAGTCGACGAGCAGGTCATAACGCTCGGCCGAAACCACATCGACGCCCAAAACCTCAACGGGGCTATCCAGCAAACCGCCGTCACTACCGATAACCCAGAATGGCATATTGTTCGAAAACGCTATCCGGTAATCGTTGGTCTGCGACGCGGACGTCAGCCGGAGGCGGTACACGCCCCGGTCCACCATGAGGTTGGGCCAGACTTTGCCATTGACCACCATCACGTCACCGGCCAGGCCGCCCCCCCAAAGATGTTGGGTAAGTTCGGTGCGGACGCTGTTGTACCGCATTCGGCCGTCGCGAGAGAACACCTTGTCAGAGATCATCAACGGCAGTTCGTGGTCGCCCGCAGGAAGGCCCAACGGATTGTCATCCCTGCCGGTGTCGAACTCATCCCTGACCCAGTAGGGCGCAGCAAGGCCTGCATAGACATTCAGCCGGGTGATCCCCATGGAATGGTCGTGGTACCAAAGCGTGGAAGCCTCCAGATCGTTGCCGAACACATAATCCACACTTTGGCCCGGCCGGATCACGGCCATGGGGTAACCATCGTTGACGGGGTCATTTGGCGCACCATGGAGATGAATGACCATGGGGGGTCGGTCGGCGTCCTCGGGGCTCACGCCGTGCAATGACGGATCGATGTAGTCGGCTAGGATATGTGACCGCAGAGCATTGATGAACGTGGTCTTCGTGACTTCGCCCCGCTGCGCCTCGATCACTGGCCCAAGATGGGTCATACCGTCGAATCCCCAACTTGGTGCCGGAGCCATATCGCGGTGAAACTGGTGCTCGGCTTCCGCGGCGACTATTTGGCCGCCGAGTCGCCGCCGCGGTGGTATGGGCAGGTCATCGACAAATGGCTGCAACCGCGGCGAATGGAAGCCGATGAACCTCATATTGGGGAGATTCGGTTGGTCATGCTCGGTAGACGGCATATACGGGTACTGGTCTGCATCGGCGGTGTCGGCGAGGTGCGGGAAAACCGAACTACCTGCCAAGCCCGTCAGGCTAGCGGCACCGGCA
>CAZDYH010000252.1:0-3591 GCA_964509355.1 uncultured Mycobacterium sp. | reverse complement strand
GTTAGCGAGCAGCGACTCGGCGATCTCGGCGAGCGCGTCATCGTCGACGCTGTCGTCCACCTCGAGCTCAAAGCGCTTGCCCTGTCGGACATCTGAGATTCCGGCATGTCCGAGCCGGCCCAGCGCGCCGACAATCGCCTGACCCTGCGGATCGAGAATCTCGGCTTTGGGCATCACGTGCACAACCACCCGGGCCACGCGCGGCTCCTTGCTGTCGGGTCCTGAAAGCTCGCCGATGACTCTACCGGCGGCCGGCCCGTCGCCACCTCACCGGCACGAACCGATGTAGGCCGTACACAATGGCGCGGTCAGCGCGTCCAGCACCGGGGCGTCCGGTATCGCCGGCCACTCCAGCTGTGGCGGGGCCACCACCCACAGGGCAAGTTCGCTGATCGTGCTGTTCTGCGGGTCGGCGACGAGGTACTGATGCAGGATCACCGGTCCGCTGACCACCGCGGCCAGCCGGTCCGGTTCGTCGGTGGTGATCGACGGCGACGCCTGCGGCGCCGTCTGCTGGCAGGCGCGCAGCGCGGCGACGGCCGACTCAAACACCGTCTGCACGGTCTGGCCGCCGCGCCACGTCTCACCGCGCCAGTGCATGACCTGGGTGTGTAGCTGCCACTGACCTTCGGGGTTACCGACGAGCGCGCGGGCGGCCACGGCGTCATCGCGCGGGTCGTTCGGTGCCGGTGGCGTGGCGCAGAACTCCTCGAACCGGAACCGGGGCGCGGGAGCGGTGACAGCGACACCCGCCAGCCCCGGCCAGCCGTAGGCGGAGTCGAGCGGAACAGCCCACGGAGCGATCCATGCGGAATCGGGGATGCGGTCACACCCGGGTGGGCAGTTAACCGGGTCCGCGCGGGCAGGCCCGGCGGACACCGGGGCGACCGTCAGCCCACCGGCGACCAGCACCGCCGCCAGGACTGCCCGCATCATGACGGATCCCATGAGCGCACAATCGTAGACATGCATTTGACGCATTTCGGGCATTCATGCCTACTCGCCGAGTTCCACGGCACCACGCTGCTGTTCGACCCGGGCAATTTCTCGCACGGATTCGAGGGCATCACCGGCGTGTCGGCGATTCTCATCACCCATCAGCACCCCGACCACGCCGACACCGCGCGGCTGCCCGCACTGATCGACGCCAACCCGGATGCGGCGCTGTACGCCGACCCGCAGACCGCCGCACAGCTGGGCGCGCCGTGGCGGGCCGTGCAGGTCGGTGACGAACTCTCCGTCGACGGGCTGACCATCCGCGGCGTCGGCGGTCGGCACGCCGTGATCCATCCGGAAATTCCCGTCATAGACAACATTTCGTACCTGGTCGGCGATGGTGACCATCCGGCGCGGCTGATGCATCCCGGGGATGCGCTGTTTGTCCCCGGCGAGCCGGTGGACGTGCTGGCCACCCCGGCCGCGGCCCCGTGGATGAAGATCTCCGAGGCCGTCGAGTACCTGCGCGCGGTGGCGCCGGCCCACGCGGTGCCCATCCACCAGGCGATCATCGCGCCCGAAGCCCGCGGCATCTACTACGGCCGCCTCACCGAGATGACCGACACCGACTTCCGGGTGCTGGAGCCGGAGTCAGCCACTGAGTTCTAGACGGCCCGGCCCTGGGCCGTCAGGCCGCGTCGAGAACGGCCCGATCGGGCCGCCACCGGTACACGGTGGGAGTGCAGCCGTGCATCAGTGCCAGGTCGACGGCGTCGAGCATGGCCTGCCGCGATCCCGGCTTGCGCAGCTGGCGCGCGGCGACCGCCACCCGGACGATGCCGCCGCGGCGGGCGGTGCGATCGGCCGACAGCACCAGCGTCCGGCACCACCACGGTTCGGTGAGGAAGCCCTCGCCGATACCGAGCACCCGGGCGCGAACGGTGGACTGCCGGACCAGGTCGGTGATTCCGCTGAGACCGGCGAGCAGTCGAAAACCGTTGCGCGGCAACGCTGTGACCGTTCCCGGCGATACCGACCAGCCCGGCGCCGCGAACAGCCGGGTGCGCAGACCGAGGTGTTCGAGCACCCGGTCGGCGGCCATCAGCCGCAGGTTGGCCTCATGGGCGGGCAGCGTCGCGAATTCGCTGCGGCGCTTCTTGGTGGCGGCCTCGTCGTAGCCGTGCAGCACCACGGCGTCGCCACCGGCCCGCCGGCCGGCCAGCCATTCGACGGTGCGGATGTCCTCGTCGAGCCGGTAGCCGCCCCTGAGGCGAGGGGCCGCCAGTAGGGACACCGGTACGCCGCGACCGTCCAGCCGTTCGCAGAAAGCGTCGACATCGGCCAGCGTCCGCTCCTTGATCCCGGAGACCGAGACGATCAGTTGTCCAGTCACACAGGCATTGTCGCAATTTCAGGTGTCGGGACGGTGTCAGACGCTCGGACAGCGAGTGTCCATCTGGCGATCCGGCCAGGTTACGCTGACGAAGTGGTACACCGCGCAGCCAATCCGCAACCACGGAAACCGTCGGCGACGTCGTATCCGGGTGCCGGGTTGAACGGTGCCACCGTATCGGGTGCCCGCAGTCAGCGGCTACCGTCCGCCCCCGATGTCGAGTACCCGGACAAACTCGACGCCGGGCTGCTGCGGATCGCCGGCGTCTGTGTCCTCGCCGCGGTGATGGCGATCCTGGACACCACCGTCGTCAGCGTGGCGCAGCGGACCTTCATCCGGGAGTTCGACTCGACCCAGGCCGTCGTCGCCTGGACGATGACGGGCTACACGCTGGCGCTGGCCACGGTGATTCCGCTGACCGGCTGGGCCGCCGACCGGTTCGGCACCAAGCGGCTGTTCATGGGCTCTGTTTTCTTCTTCGCAGTCGGCTCGCTGCTGTGTGCGATGGCGCCGAGTATCACGCTGCTGATCGCATTCCGGGTAGTGCAGGGCATTGGCGGCGGCATGCTGATGCCACTGACGTTCACGATCCTGACCCGCGAGGCCGGTCCGAGGCGGCTGGGCCGGTTGATGGCCGTCCTGGGTATCCCGATGCTGCTCGGCCCGATCTGCGGGCCGATCCTGGGTGGCTGGCTGATCGACTCCTACAGTTGGGAATGGATCTTCCTGATCAACTTGCCGATCGCCGTGATCGCGGTGGTGTTGGCCGGCATCGTGTTCCCTAGAGACCAGCCGACGCCGTCGGAAACGTTCGACTTCATCGGCGTGCTGTTGCTCTCCCCCGGCCTGGCAACCTTCCTCTACGGTGTTTCGTCAATTCCGGGTCGCGGAACCGTGGCCGACAAGCACGTCTGGATCCCGGCATCCATCGGGTTGGTGCTCATCATCGGGTTCGTGTTCCACGCGCTGTTCCGGGCGGATCACCCGCTGATCGATCTGCGCCTGTTCAAGAACCGCGTAGTCGCGCTGGCCAATGCCGCGATGTTCTTGTTCGCGGCGGCGTTCTTCGGCGCCGGGTTGTTGTTCCCGAGCTATTTCCAGCAACTCCTCGGCCAAACACCGCTGCAGTCCGGTGTGCACCTCATACCGCAGGGCCTGGGCGCCATGCTCACCATGCCCATCGCGGGACAGTTCATGGACAGACGCGGTCCGGGCAAGATAGTGCTGGTCGGCATCACACTGATCGCGGCGGGTATGGGAAC
>CAZDYH010000251.1:2275-3603 GCA_964509355.1 uncultured Mycobacterium sp. | reverse complement strand
GAGCTGTGTCATAAGCCCACACTCGGCGAGTCCCGGCTTGCGATTACGCTCGCCTGATGGTCACTACCCGCACTGAACGGACCTTCGACGGTGTTGGCGGCGTCCGCATCGTCTACGACGTGTGGACACCGGACACCGCGCCACGCGGGGTAGTGATTCTCGCGCACGGTTTCGGCGAGCACGCCCGCCGCTATGACCACGTCGCGCAACGGTTCGGCGAGGCCGGACTGGTGACGTACGCGCTCGACCACCGTGGCCATGGTCGCGCCGGCGGCAAGCGGGTGCGGCTCAAGGACATCTCGGAGTTCACCGGCGACTTCGACACCCTGGTCGGCATCGCCGCCGAGGAGTACCCCGACCTCAAGCGCGTGGTGCTCGGGCACAGCATGGGCGGCGGGATCGTCTTGGCCTACGGCGCCGAGCACGCGGATGACTACCACGCGATGGTGCTGTCCGGACCCGCGGTCGCCGCGCAGACCGCGGTGTCGCGGGTGATGGCACTTGTGGGCAAGACGCTCGGGTCGATAGTGCCGGGGCTGGGATTGGAGCAGATCGAAGCCGCTGCGGTGTCCCGCGATCCCGACGTTGTCGCCGCGTACGAGGCCGACCCGTTGGTGCACCATGGCAAGTTGCCGGCCGGGATCGCGCGCGCCCTGCTCTTGGTGGCGGAGACGATGCCGCAGCGCGCCAGGGCGATCACCGCGCCGTTGCTGGTGGTGCACGGGGCCGGCGACCGGCTGATCCCCGTCGAGGGCAGCCAACAACTCGTCGACTGTGTGGGGTCCGAAGACGTGCACCTCAAGGTCTACCCCGAGCTCTACCACGAGGTGTTCAACGAGCCGGAGCGCGACCGGGTGCTCGACGATGTCGTCTCGTGGATTGAGGTCAGACTTTGAAAGCGGTTGGCCGCCAGTGCATCTTGTGGTTGATCGTGGTACTGGCAGCCGCAGCGGGCTGCTCGTCGGACAAGGGGGCGGACGCGCAGCGCGGCTGGGTCGAGGACGAGGTGACGTTCGTCGCCGACGGCCTGACCCTGCACGGCACCTATCGCCACCGGCACGACGGCGGCCCCGGGCCGGCGGCGCTGCTGATCTCCGAGAGCGGCCGCACCGACCGCAACGGCGATAACGCGGTGGCGGGCCCGGTCGGCACCATGCGCCAACTCGCCGAGCTGCTGTCCGACCGCGGTGTGGCCAGCCTGCGCTACGACAAGGTCGGGACCGGCGCCACCGGGCTCGGACCGTATGCCGACCGTCCCGCCGACGTCGGCAGTGCGGTGTACACCAGCGGCGCCAAGTCGGCCGTCCGGTTCCTCGCCGAACAGCCGG
>CAZDYH010000251.1:0-2175 GCA_964509355.1 uncultured Mycobacterium sp. | reverse complement strand
GCGGTGTACACCAGCGGCGCCAAGTCGGCCGTCCGGTTCCTCGCCGAACAGCCGGGCACGGACAAGGCGCGTATGTCCGCCTACGCGCTGGGCGAGGGCACCATCCACGCAATGGCGCTGGCCACCGATGCCGACACCGGCGCGCCGAAGATCCACTCGCTGGGTCTGCTCCAGCCGCTGCCGGGACGCTATCTGGACCTGATCACCAGCCGGGTCCGCGCCGACGTCACGGCCGCGGTGGAGGGTGGCGGCAAGACCCAGCAGGAAGCCGACCAGGTGGTGGCGGCATGGTCCGCGGCTGTCGACCAGGCCCGGGCAAACGGCACCGTCCCGCCCGGGCAGCTGCCGGACGGACTGAGCGCCATCCTCAACCCCGGCAACGTCAAGGTCGTCGTCGAAGCCGACGGCATCGACCCGCTGGCAGAGGCGGCCCGCATTCCGGACGGCACGCCGGTGCTGCTGACCTGTTCGGACTCCGACAGCCAGGCCGACTGCCAGGACATCACGCCGCTCGCCGACGCGCTCGCGCATACCGCGCTCGACCTCGTGCAGCTCAAGGGTGTCAACCACGTCCTCCAGGACGACCCGACCGACAACGTCGCCAACTACGCCAGGAAGCAGCCGCTGTCGCCGCAGCTGGTCACCGCGCTCGATCAGTTCGCAACCAAGTAGTCAGGCTAGACTTCGGGCCATGACCCAGACGGTGGTGGCGGAGGCCTATGGCGGCCCGGAAGTGCTTGCGGTACAAGACATCGTGCTACCGAATCCCGGGCCGGAGCAGGTACTCATCGACGTCAGGGCGGCGGGGACCAATCCCTTCGACTACAAGGTGTACAGCGGCCAGATGGGCAACGATCCAGCCGCGCTGCCGATGCCGGTCGGCATCGAGGTGTCGGGCGTCGTAGCCGCCGTCGCGCCCGGACTGTCCGGCTACACCGGCCCGTTGAACGTCGGCGACGCGGTGATCGCCAGCAACCTCACCAACGGCTACTCCGAGCAGGTGATCGTCGACGCCGTCGATGTCGGGCACAAGCCGGCCGCACTGTCCTTCCAAGAGGCGGCGGGGCTGCTGCTGGTCGGCGGAACCGCGTGGCATCTGTTGACGAACACCAATGTGGGGACAGGCGACACCGTGCTGATCCACGGTGCCGGCGGCGGCGTCGGGCTGATGGCGGTTCAGTTGGCCGTCGCGCGCGGCGCAACGGTGATCGCCACGGCCAGCCCGGCCCGCCATGAAGAGCTGCGCGGCTACGGCGCCATCCCGGTTGCTTACGGCCCGGGTCTGGCCGACCGGGTGCGGGCCATCGGGCCGGTCGACGCGGCCCTTGACCTGGTCGGCACCGACGAAGCGCTGGATACCTCGGTCGAGTTGGTGGCCGACCGCGGTCGCATCGCGACGATCGCCGGCTTCGGCCGGGCGCCGGAGTTGGGCATCGCGGTGCTGACGGGTGCGGACGGCGGCGACGAGATCCGGTCCGCGGCGCGTCCCGAACTGCTCGCGTTGGCCGCCGACGGCAAGCTGACAGTGACCGTCGACAAGGTCTTCCCGCTGCAGGAGGCGGCAGCGGCGCACCGCTATCTGCAGACCGGGCACGCCCGCGGAAAAGTCGTACTGGTCCCTTAACGTGGCGCCATGACCGACGACAAGATGCTGGCGCGCATCGCCGCACTGCTGCGCCAGGCCGAAGGCACCGATAACACCCACGAAGCCGAGGCGTTCATGGCGGCTGCGCAGCGGCTGGCGACCGCGACCTCGATCGACCTGGCAGTGGCCCGCTCGCATGCCGCGAAACGCTCGCCCGCGCAGACACCGACCCAGCGCACCATCACCATCGGGGAGGCCGGCACCAAGGGGCTGCGGACCTACGTCCAGCTGTTCGCGGTGATCGCGGCGGCCAATGACGTGCACTGCGATGTCGCGTCGAACTCGACGTTCGTCTACGCCTACGGCTTCGCCGAGGACATCGACGCCAGCCACGCGCTGTACGCCAGCCTGGTGGTACAGATGGTCCGGGCTTCGGACTCCTACATCACCTCGGGCGCGCACCGCCCGACGCCGACGATCACCGCCCGGCTGAACTTCCAGTTGGCATTCGGAGCCCGCATCGGGCAACGACTGGCACAGGCCCGCGAGGAAGCTCAGCAGGAGGCCAAGAAGGATCGTCGACGACCGCC
>CAZDYH010000250.1:1789-3607 GCA_964509355.1 uncultured Mycobacterium sp. | reverse complement strand
CCCAGGCCGATCACCAGCGGATGGTGGTCGCGCCGCGTCGTCGGCGCGGTGAGCACATCGGCCAGCCGCACCATCTCCCGGTCGGTATTGGGTACCTCGATGCCGACGGCCGACTTGCCGGGGATCGGCGCCAGCATCCGAACGCTCTCGGTGGCCACCGCGTAGGCGATATTTCGTTGCAACGCCGTGATTTTCTCGACCTTGACGCCGGGGCCGAGCTCAACCTCGTAGCGCGTGACGGTCGGGCCGCGCGTGCAGCCGGTGACGGCGGCGTCCACCTTGAACTGTTCGAGGACCGAACTGATGGCCTCGACCATGTGGTCGTTGGCGGTGCTGCGCCGCCTGGGCGGATCGCCGGCGACGAGCAGATCCAGTGAGGGCAATGTGTAGGAACCCTCGACGACGCGATCCAGTGCGGCCGTCTGCTGCCGTTTCGTGGCCCGCCGGCGCGGGGCGCGGGCCGTGATCGCGGCAGGCGCGGGGATCGTCGGCGTGTCATCGGCAAGGCCGGCCTGCAGGTCCTCGTCGAGCGGATAGTTGTCATATGGCGTCCGGGCCGGCCAGGCCTGTGCCTCGTCGTCACGGTATCCGGACGGATCGTCGTAGTAGCCGTCGGAAAAATCCTCGGTCTCATAGTCGTCGACGCCCTCGTAGTCGTCGTAGTACCCCTCGTCGGAGCGGCCACGGCGAAATGCCCGCGTGCTGAACATCGCCCTGGCGGTCGCGGGCACGTCGCGGATCGTCGTCCCGGTCAGCAGCAGGACCCCGAAGAGGGCACCGATGAACAACAGCGGCGCAGCTATGAACGGGGTCAGTCCGTCAGAGAGCGGACCGCCAATGGCGAAACCGATGAATCCGGCGGCGTGCTGACGGCCGTCCGGGGTATCCGGCGACCCCGCCCACAGATGCCACAGACCCAGAACGGGCAGCGCGATCATGGTTGCGCCGAGGATCAGCCGGGGCCGCGCGTCGGGGTTGGGCTCGGTGCGCATGAGCAAGACCGCGACGGCCACGGTGATCAGCGGAAGCACGACGACCGCCGAGCCGACGAACATCCGCAGCACACTGTCGATCCACTGCCCGACCGGGCGTGCCGCGTCGAACCATGAACTCGCGGCGATGACGACGGCCAGGCCGAACAGGGCCAGCGCGATCCCGTCACGGCGATGACCGGGTTCGATATCACGGGCACGTCCGACAGATCGCGCCGTGCTGCCGGCGCCCCTCGCCAGCATCAGCCATGTCGACCGCATGGCACGGCCGAAGACCAGCCCGGCCGCGGCGATACGCGACCCATTCTGGCGCTTGACCGGCTTACGGCGAGGTGGCGCCGGCCGGGCGCTGCCCCTCGAACCGGTCTTTGACCTGCTCGTTCGGGCACCGGATCGGGCGACAGTCTTGCTAGCCATGGTGGCAAGCCTAGTCGCAAACACCCCATCTGCACCATCCGCCACACTGGTCACGCTGGAACCGGTGATCTGCGGAATCCGGCGCGCAGTAGGGTGGCGATCGTCCAGTCGAGCGCTCGCCGAGGAGTCCACCGCGCATGCCAGTCGTAGTAGTCGCCGTCCTGCCCGTGAAACCCGAGTCCGCCGATTCGGCGCGCGAGATCCTGACGAAGGCGGTGGCCGCCGTCCACGACGAGCCCGGATGCGAGCTGTACGCGCTGCACGAAACCGACGGCAAGTTCATCTTCGTCGAGCAGTGGGCCGACGGCGACGCGCTGAAGGCACACAGCTCCACACCGACGATGGCGGCGATGTTCTCCGACATCGGCCCCCACCTTGACGGCGCACCGGAGATCATCATGGCAACGCC
>CAZDYH010000250.1:0-1689 GCA_964509355.1 uncultured Mycobacterium sp. | reverse complement strand
CATGCGCCGACACGTACACCACGGCGACGACACGCCGGTGACGATCGCAGTGGTTGAAGCCTCGGCGGCGCGGGCGCGTCAGATCTCGATGACGGTCGGCACGATCATCGGCTGGCGGCGGTAGGTCTCCCCCACCCACTTGCCGATGGTGCGGCGCACCGCCTGGGCGATCCGGACGGGATCGGTAACGTTCTCGGCGGCAAGCGATTCCAGTTCCGCCTCGATCTTGCGGGCGGCGGGTTCGAGCGCCTTGGGGTCTTCGGAGAAGCCGCGCGAGTGCAGGTGTGGCGGGGCCGCCGCATGTCCGGTCCCGCGCCGTATCACCACGGTCACGGCGATGAAACCCGAGCTGAGGATGAGCCGCTCGCCGAGTGTGGCGTCGCCGACGTCGCCGGTGATCAGCCCGTCGACGAACATCTTGCCGACCGGTACCGCGCCGGCGATGCTCGCCTTGCCCGCGACCAGGTCGACACTGACGCCGTTCTCGGCCAGCATGATCGACTCCTCCGGCACCCCGGTGCGGGCGGCCAGCGCGGCGTTGGCCCGCAGGTGCCGCCAGGTGCCGTGTATCGGCATCACGTTCCGCGGCTTCACCCCGTTGTACAGAAACAGCAGCTCGCCGGCATAGGCATGACCCGAAACATGCACGCGGGCTTGGGCATTGGTGACGACACGGGCGCCGATCTTGGACAGCGCGTCGATAACACCGTAAACCGCCTCCTCATTGCCGGGTATCAGCGACGACGACAGCACGATGAGGTCGCCCGAGGTCAGCGTGATGCTTCGATGCTCGCCGCGTGACATCCGCGACAGCGCCGACATCGGCTCGCCCTGGGTTCCGGTGGTGATAAGCACCACCTGGTCGGGCGGCATCATCTCGGCGGCGCCGATGTCGAGCACGTCGGCATCAGCCACCCGCAGGAAGCCCAGGTCGCGGGCGATACCCATGTTGCGCACCATGGACCGGCCGACGAACGAGACCCGCCGTCCGAGCGCCACCGCGGCATCGATGATCTGCTGGACACGGTCGATATGCGAGGCGAAGCACGCCACGATGACGCGGCCGTCGGCGCCCCTGAGCAACCGGTGCAGGGTGGGACCGACCTCGCTCTCCGACGGCCCGACGCCGGGGATCTCGGAATTGGTGGAGTCCACCAGGAACAGGTCCACACCGGCGTCGCCGAGCCGCGACATACCGGGCAGGTCGGTGGGACGGCCGTCGAGCGGCAGCTGGTCGAGCTTGATATCGCCCGTGTGCAACACGGTTCCCGCGCCGGTGCGCAGCGCGATGGCCAGTGCGTCGGGGATGGAGTGGTTGACGGCGAAGTACTCGCATTCGAACACCCCGTGGGTGCTGCGCTGACCCTCGGCCACTTCGACGAATTTCGGTTTGATCCGGTGTTCGCGGCACTTGGCTGCCACCAGCGCCAGCGTGAACTTCGAACCGAAAACGGGGATATCGGGTCGCAGTTTGAGCAGGAACGGGATCGCCCCGATGTGGTCCTCGTGGGCGTGGGTCAGTACCAGGGCTTCGATATCGTCCAGGCGATCTTCGATATGGCGCAGATCGGGCAGGATCAGGTCCACGCCGGGTTCGTCGTGGTTGGGGAACAGCACGCCGCAGTCGATGATCAACAACCGCCCGAGGTGCTCGAAAACGGTCATGTTGCGGCCGATTTCGCTGATTCC
>CAZDYH010000249.1:0-3610 GCA_964509355.1 uncultured Mycobacterium sp. | reverse complement strand
CGACGCTGGCGGCCCGGATCGCCGCGGCGTCGTTGGCGCCGTCGCCGACCATCGCCGTGACAAGGCCCGTTCGCTCAAGGGTCTGCACCACGTCGATCTTGTGTTCGGGCGACATTCGCGCGAAGACCAGTCGCGAAGTGACCGCCTCGGCCCGTTGATCGGCCGACAACGCCTCCCACTCGCTGCCGGTGATCACCTGTTCGGCGCTGACCTCGAGTCCAAGCTCGTTGGCGACGACGGCGGCGGTGACCGGATGGTCCCCGGTGATCAGTCGCACGCCGATGTCGCGGTTGGCCAGCTCCTTCAGCAGGGCCGACGCGCTGGCGCGGGGCGTGTCCGCCAACCCGAGCAGGCCGATGGGGGTGAGCTCGGCGCGGCACAGGTCTTCCATCGCGTTGGCGTCGGCCGCTGCGGCGGCGGCCTGGTCCGGGCTGAGCTCGCGTTGGGCAACCGCCAGGACCCGCAGCCCCTTCGCCGCCATCTCGTCGATCATCTGCGCCAACGGTTTGCTCTCGTCGGCCATTGCCGACGAGAGCACCTCCGGTGCGCCTTTGATGGTCAGCCGGGTGCCGACCAGAGCCGCCGCGAACGGGCGACCGGATTGGAACGGCAGCAACGCGTCTCGCTCGACTGGCGGCGCGTCCGGCCCTGGCTGACCGTCGGTGTCCGGCCCCGCGGCTCGGCGGATCGCGTCGTCGGTGGCATGATCGGTGCGGCCGCGCCGGGCGAAGATCGTGCCGGCCGCGGTATCCAGCACCTGCCGGGTGGTGAACCCGGTCAGTGGGCGCACCGACTTGACCTGGAGCCGGTTCTCGCTGAGTGTGCCGGTCTTGTCGAAGCACACCACCCGCAGGCGGGCGAGCGCCTCGATCGAATGGGCATTGCGGATCAGCACGGACTCGCCGCTGAGCCTGCGCGCGGCGGCGAGCTGAGCCAGCGTCGCCACCAACGGCAAGCCTTCCGGAACAGCGGCAACGGTCAAGGCGACCGCACTGCCCACGGCCTCGCGCAGCGGCGTGCCGCGCAGCACGCTGAGCAGCCCGACCAGGCCTCCGCCGGTCAGACTCCACGGCAACGCCCGCCCGGTTATCCGGCTCAGCTGCCGCTGTAGACCGATCTCGCGTGACTTGGAGGGCGCCATCGCCAACGCCCGGCGCATCTCCGAACTCGACCCCACTGCGGTGACCACCGCCAGTGCCCGTCCGGTGACCAGCGTGCTGCCGGCGTAGATCATGCAATACCGTTCGGCCAGCGGCGCGCCCGGCGTGGGTTCGGTCTGTTTGGCCACCGGCAGCGATTCCCCGGTGAGGGTGGATTCGTCGGTCTCGACGTTCGATGCGTCGATCAACCGGCCGTCGGCCGGGATCACCTCGCCGGCACGGACTTCGATGATGTCGCCGGGACGCAGCCGCTTAGCGGGGACGTCCTCGTGCCGGTGCTCGTCGACTGGGCCCACGCGCCGTCGCGCCAACGGATCCTGCACCGCGAGCAAGCGGCGCAGGATGCGTTCGGCATGCAACTGCTGTTCGGCGGACAGTGCGGCGTTGGCCAGCAGCACGCTACCCACCAGGGCCGCATCCAACGGCGAGCCGAGCAGCGCACTCGCCACCGCGCCGGTAGCCAGGATCGGCGTGATCGGATCGGCGAGGTTGGCGCGCATCTCACCGGCGAAATCCTGCGCGAGGTGCCACGATCCGGCGGCCGCGCCCAGCAACGCCTGAGTCGGTGGTGCCGAACGCAAGAGGTCGACCGCGCGTAGCCCGGACGGTTTGCCGTGCTCTTCGTCAGGCGGGCGGGGCAGCAGCCGCCGCACTTCCACGACCGGCAGTGCGTGCCAGTCGTGGCCCGGTTCCGGGGTCGGCACCGGTTCGCGGAAAACCTTTCCGCCCGCGCTGAATCCCGTCCATAGGCCGGCGGCGACGCCGGCGTCGACCGACGCCGGGCCGCGTCCGGCCACACCGGGGATCAGCATCAGGGCACCGATCGCGGAGCTGGAGATTGACAGCCGGACGCCACGGCCGGTGGCGGCACGCGCCGCCGGCAGGGCATGCAGCACGCGCCAGGCCGCCGCAAGATCGGGAACGAACATGTCGGCGCCCCACGGGGGCGGGCGCTGCTCCCGCAGCACACCGATCGTGATGTCTGCGCCGTGTGCCGCCCGCATCTCAGGTGTAGTCAGCAATGCAACCGTCGCGCCGTCGGCCTTCAGGTCCGCCACCGCCGCCGCAAGCGCGTCGTCGATCGAGCCGTCGACCGGGGCCAGACGATCGAAACCTTGTGCCAGGGAACGCAGTCCGTCGTCGTCAAGCGAGATGACACGGGGTCGGGTCCGTCGTGCCTCGGTGACGACCGCCGCAGCGTAGGGATCGCGGACCGGACTGATCAACGCCTCGCCAGACCTGCCGGCCTTGGGGATGGTCGACAGCTTGTGCCATCCGGGAGCCAGGGTGCCGTCGTCGAGCGCGGCGCGGGCGGCCTCCCAGGCGTGGGCGCGGCGCGAGTTCGTCACGCCCCGGACCCGGCTGACCATCAGTTCGTCGGTGTAGAGGGCACGCGGGTCGATCACGATCGCGTCGACCCGGTCGAGCGTGCGCAGGGCACGGGGATGCAGCACCAGCGCATCATGCTGGGCGGCCAGGCCGCGGCTCAGTGCACACCCGAAAGCCTCCCGGCTGGCGCGCAGTGGCTTCGGGACGGCCGCCAGTGCGGCCGTTCCGGCAGTGTTGACGTTGCGCGACAGCGCGCCGAGCACCGCGGCGGCGCCAAGACCGGCCCAGCCCGCTCGATCGGCGTAGCGTTCTCCCCGCCCGTCGGGTGGGACGGTTGCTTCAGCCGCCGCTGCGCCGTCGTCGGGCGCCGAGTCAGCGGCCAGTCTGGGCTCGTGCCGTCGCCAAGCCAACCGCCCGTTCCAGGCCTCGACGGCGAGCATCGCCCGCGTCGCGGTCTCGGCGGCTGCGGTTGTCGGCGCGACCGTCAACGCTGCCGTTGTCGCGTTCACCACGCCGAAAAGCAGGTCAGCGCTCTCCGGCCCGAGACGTCCCTCGATGTGGCGGCGCAGTCGTGGCATGTGGTCGACCAACGTCGGCGCCACCGATACCAGGTCCGGTAACCCGGGCAGCCGCAGCAAACTGCCGGTCAGCGCGAGTCCCAGACCCGCGGTGGCGACCGCGGCCGCCGCCGTCCGGGCGACGAGGACCGCATCGTCGCCCGGCAGGCTCGCCGGCTGCCGACGCGCAACCGTTGCCGCGGTGCGCCGTTCGGCGTCGGCGACGACGCGGCACAGCTCGGCCGACGACGGTCCGTCGGCGTCCACGGTCACCACAATGCGCGCAACGGAGCGATTCAGGGAGGCCACCCGCACACCGGGCGTCGAGCGCACGGACGCGAGCACGTCGGCGGCGATCGCGGGCCCATTCTCCCCGGCCAGGCCGCGCACCTCGATCCAGCGCCGAGGCCCGTTGGCGCTGGTGCGCCTGGCCGGCGGGCCGCCGAGAGCCTCGACGACCACGCCCGCGGCGGCGCGGCTAAGCGCGCCTACGTCGGGCGCCGCACCGGCCAGGGACCTGGCCGCACCGGTCGCAACGCTGCCACCCAGCAGGGCGGTGCCGCC